>NZ_CP009251.1:0-312085 GCF_001941345.1 Corynebacterium stationis | reverse complement strand
GCTTTTAGCAGTGCAGCAGCGGCGCCCGTGGAAGATTACTCGATGTGAAAACATCATCCATTCTTCTTCCGGCACCACGGCGCATAATTGCTTTTCTACTTTTAGCTCGGTCGCGTCTTCCACCATGCCAAGGCGGAAGGTAACCCGTTTAACGTGGGTATCTACGGCTAGTGCAGGTATGCCGAAAGCATTACCGCGGACAACCAAAGCGGTCTTGCGCCCAACTCCGGGCAAGGAGCTTAGGTCTTTAATGCTCGTGGGCACTTCACCCTCAAAGTCGCCGATGATCTTTTGTCCCATCCCCACCAGTCGCTTGGATTTCGAAGGAGCAAGCCCCAACGACCGAATAACGTCTTCGATGTCTTTTTCATCGGCTTGAGCATAATCTTCGGCGGTGGGATAGGCCGCGAAGAGTTTCGGGGTTACCTGGTTAACGCGCACATCGGTTGTTTGCGCGGACAATAAGGTGGCCACAGTCAACTCCAGCGCGTTGGTAAAGTCCAATTCACAATGTGCATCTGGATAGGTCTCAGCTAAGACTTCATTGATATATTCCGCGCGTTTGGTCTCGTCACGTATGCCGCTGCCCATGGTCAATCTCCTTGTGCCAGTGAACTAAAATGAGAAAAATCGAGGTTTGGGAACTTTATCAATTTCTCATTAGTTAGACTCTAAGACATGATCGTTTTAGTAGTACTCGTACCCGTCGGGTTGGCACTCTTTGCCATCTTGATGGAAAAACTCGAAACACAAGTGCTCGGTAGTTAAGCATTTCGTCCTCTGCCCCAAGTGATTCCCTATACGGGACTTCCGTGATTATTTGGGGGGAATTGCACTAAAGTGACTAATTCCACTGTAGGATGTGGAGTGTTGAAGATTTTAGGCGTTAAAAGTAAAGGAGACGCACGTGGAAGGCGTACAGGAAATTTTATCGCGCGCTGGCATTTTCCAGGGTGTCGACCCGGTAGCTGTCAATAATTTGATTGAGCAAATGGAAACTGTTCGTTTCCCACGCGGCACCACCATCTTTGAGGAAGGTGAGCCAGGCGACCGCCTGTACATCATCACCGCCGGCAAGATTAAGCTGGCTCGCCACGCTCCCGATGGTCGTGAGAACCTGCTGACCATCATGGGTCCATCCGACATGTTCGGCGAGTTGTCCATCTTCGACCCAGGCCCACGTACCTCTTCCGCAGTGTGTGTGACTGAGGTTCAGGCAGCCACCATGAACTCGGAAATGCTCAAGCAGTGGGTCTCTGACCACCCTGCTATTGCACAGCAGCTGTTGCGTGTGCTGGCTCGTCGCCTGCGTCGCACCAATGCTTCCTTGGCTGACCTTATCTTTACCGACGTTCCGGGCCGTGTGGCAAAGACCTTGCTGCAGCTGGCAAACCGCTTCGGCGTGCAAGAAGGTGGCTCACTGCGCGTGAACCACGACCTGACTCAAGAAGAAATTGCACAGCTGGTTGGCGCTTCACGTGAGACCGTCAACAAGGCTTTGGCTACCTTCGCTCACCGCGGATGGATTCGTCTCGAAGGCAAGTCGGTTGTCATCGTCAACACCGAGCACCTCGCCAAGCGCGCTCGTTAAGTAAACACCAGCCTGAATCTTCGTCAAGGTGGCGCCAACGCTCCACCTCCACAAAACCCAAAGCAAAAGACCCAGTGAATGAATCACTGGGTCTTTTGCTTTAGACGGCGGTTAAACCTCTTCTGGATGTGCGTCTAAATACTTTAACGCTGCGCGAGTTGACTGCTCTGCGGCGTGACGCAGGACTGGATCTACATCGTCATACATCTCATCGATCATGACTTTGAGTTCAATATCTTTGCCGTGCTCCGCCCACAGCTGACGAATCTGGTCCAATCGGTAGTGGCGGCGGTCTATATACTTGCGTGCTACTTCTGAAACATCCGGCAGATCCGGACCATGACCTGGCAGCAGCGGCACATTCTTGCCGCGCTCTTCCAACATGTCCAAAGACTTCAAATAAGCCTCAAGATCACCGTCGGTTTCAGAAAGCAAGGTGGTGTGGCGCCCAGCGATGGTATCACCGCTGACGATGCCTTCAAGCTCAGATTCCTGCGGCTGGCTTGCCCACACGAAAAAGCTCACCGAGTCACTGGTGTGCCCTGGGGTATGAGCTACCTCTAGGGTTGGGCTGATGCCATCGAGGGAGATAATTTCGCCATCGACAAGTGGCTCGGCGCCCTTACTGCAGTAGCTCGGGTCAAAGGCGCGAATAGGCGCGCCTGTTAACTGACGCAAACGAAGGGCTCCCGCTGCATGGTCATCATGCCGGTGCGTGAGCACAATGAGGGCTACTTCCCCGCCGGACTGGGCGGTGACGACGTTGAGGTGCCCTTCATCATCAGGTCCTGGATCGACCACGATGGCGGCACCATCTTCATCGCCTTTAATAATCCACGTATTTGTACCTTCAAGCGCTGTGTAGCTGGGGTTGTCACACAACACTACACCGGCGTGCTGCGTAACAGGACGCAGTTGACTATATGCAGGATGCTCCATATGTGTCAGCCTAACCTATTACTTGGCAAATTCCACGATGAGTTCTAGCTCCACTGGCGCATCATTCGGCAGTACGGCAACGCCAACTGCGGAGCGAGCGTGCGCGCCAGCTTCTTGGAAAAGTTCCCCGATGAAATCCGAAGCACCATTGATGACTGCTGGCTGACCGGTGAAATTTGGCGCCGAGGATACAAAGCCCACGACCTTGATGACACGGGTGACGTTATCCAGGCCGACCTCAGCATCGATAGCTGCTAGGCCATTAAGGATGCTGACGCGCGCGAGCTCTTGCGCCTTTTCTGCGCTAACTTCAGCACCGACCTTGCCGGTAACAGGCAGTGCGCCATCAATCAAAGGAAGCTGGCCAGAGGTCCAGACCTGGTTACCAACAACGGTCGCTGGAACATAAGAAGCCAGCGGCTTTGCAACTGGTGGCAGGGTGTATCCAAGTTCTTCGAGACGTGCTTTGAAAGACATATTTTATTGAACCTCGCGCTTAAAGTAAGCAACTACGTTTTCTGGATTCATACCTGGTGTGATCGTGACCAACTCCCAGCCGTCTTCTCCCCACGAGTCAAGAATTTGCTTGGTGGCGTGAGTTAAGACCGGAGCGGTTGCATATTCCCATTTCTTCATGCGCCCCATCATAAACAAAAGCGCTGCGCCCCGTGCCAGTTAGGCACAAAGTGGGGTGCAGCGCATATTCCGGTTGCAGTTAATTCGTGCGGTTAGTTCATACGACTAGTTCATACGTCTATTTCAGGTGTACAGGCTGTGCCCCTGTACACCCTTAGATTCCTTCTAGTTCTCCACCTTGGGCGAGATAATCAGCCCAGTTAGTGATGTGTGGGTTTTTGCGCAGCAACGCACGGCGCTGGCGCTCAGTTAGTCCGCCCCAGACACCGAATTCCACGCGGTTATCTAGAGCATCTGCTCGACATTCATTAAGGACAGGACAGTGACGGCAAATAACGGCAGCTTTACGCTGCTCCGCACCGCGCACAAAAAGTGCATCAGGGTCACCATTTCGACACTTAGCTTGCGTCACCCACTCCCCGCGTTCTGGGGTTGTCGCATTGTAGGTGTCCGCCTGAGTTGACATCTTCAAGCTCACGGTCATCTGGCGCTCCTTCTGCTTATCCACACATAATCTCATGAGGCGTATTCACGCTCTGGTAGTAAGTGTATTCACAGCATTCGCAACGTGTCTAACAGGTCACACTTTAGGGGGGAGTTAATTTGTTTCCTCCCGCGCGCAGACCTTGTAGGGTATTGGGGGTGAAAGCTCTAGGAAGAATCTCTTTGGTCACCGTCATTATTGGCGTGCTCGTTGCCGTTGCCCTAGCACCCGCAGCGAGCTTGTCTGGTGTCGCGGTTGCCACTGCATCCGATGCTATGGAATCGGACATCGAAGCGCTGGAAGCGGGCACTATCCCGGGGGTAACCACCATCCGTGATTCCGAGGGCAACAACATGGCCTACCTGTTCAATCAGCGCCGCCACCCTGTCGAGCCCGATCAGATCTCGCAAAACATGAAAGATGCGATCGTCTCCATTGAGGATCATCGCTTCTACGAGCATGAAGGCGTAGACATCCAGGGTAATTTCCGCGCGCTAGCTACTAACGTGCTGGCAGGTGGTGTATCCCAGGGTGCATCAACGCTGAACCAGCAGTACGTAAAGAACTACCTTTTGCTTGTCGATGCCACCACGGACGAAGAACGCCAGGCTGCCACTGAACAGTCCATTCCCCGTAAGCTGCGTGAGATTCGCATGGCTGCGGAGATTGACCGGAAATTGAGCAAAGATGAGATTCTGGCGAACTACCTCAACCTTGTCCCCTTCGGCAACCATGCCTATGGCATCGAAGCAGCTGCACGCACCTATTTTGGCGTCAGTGCTAATGAGCTAACCTTGCCACAATCTGCAATGCTGGCCGGCATGGTGCAGTCCTCTGAATACTTGAACCCGTATACCAATACGGAAGAGGTACTCAAGCGTCGTGCGACAGTGCTGCAATCGATGGTGGGCAATGGCTATATCTCCCAAGCTGAAGCCGATGAGGCTAACACCGACTCTTTAGGCGTGCTAGATCGCCCAAGCACCTTACCTAATGGCTGCATTGGCGCCGGTGACCGCGGTTTCTTCTGCGATTATGTTCTTGAATATTTAGACGAACGCGGAATCACCACGGAGGAATTAGCCCGTGGCGGCTACACCATTGACACCACGTTGAATCCAGTGGTGCAAGACCGCGCGAAGGAATCGGTTAACGCCCAGACCTCCTCGGATGCTGCTGGCGTGGCATCGGTGATGAACGTGGTTCGCCCTTCTGAAACCGACCGCGATGTACTCGCAATGGTTTCTTCCCGGACCTACGGATTGGATCTGGACCAAAATGAGACCTTGTTGCCGCAGCCTTATTCCATGGTGGGTAACGGTGCAGGCTCTGTTTTCAAGGTCTTTACTGCAGCTGCTGCAGTGGAAGCAGGTTATGGCATTAAGAATATGCTGGACGTTCCCACTCGCTATGACGCGGAAGGCCTTGGTTTCGGCGGCGCCGATAATTGCCCGGCTAACCGTTACTGTGTTGAAAACGCTGGCACCTACAAGCCACGCATGACTTTTGAAGAAGCGTTAGCGCATTCGCCAAACACCACCTTCATTCAGTTAGAAGAGCAAGTAGGTATTGAGGCGACCGTAGATATGGCTGTGAAGCTGGGCTTGCGCAGCTACGCCAAGGAAGGCAGCTTCAACGAGGACTACTCACTCGCGGATTACGCCAAGGAAGCCCCAATGGGTTCTTTCACGTTGGGACCTACCGCGGTAAACCCACTGGAGCTTTCCAATGTCGGCGCTACTCTGGCTGCCCATGGCACCTGGTGCGAGCCAGATCCGATTGGTCATATCACCGACCGCAATGGCAATGAAGTATATGTCGAATCAACGCCTTGTGAACGCGTAATGGATAGCGGAGCTGCCGATGCACTCGCCAATGCGATGACTGCCGATGCCCACATTGGTACTGCTGAGGCAGCTGCCAATCAGATGGGCTGGAATGGCCAGATCGCTGCAAAGACCGGTACCACCGAGTCCAACCAATCGGCTGCTTTCTTGGGCTTTAACTCTGGGTTATCAGCAGCGCCTTATATCTACAATGACGGCACCAATACTTCCTCGTTGTGCACCAGCCCCGTGCGCCAGTGTGGCAACGGGACGCTCTTCGGCGGTACCGAACCAGCTCGCACCTTCTTCGGCATGGCCACGCAGCTCCAGTCGGCTACTAGTGGCACCATCTCCGACTATGACCGCGCCTATGACAGCGGTAAGTCCACTGGTCTCTTAGAGTCCGTGCGCGGCCGCAGCGAAAGCTCTGCTCGCCAAAAGCTCGAGGGAGAAGGCTACCACGTGCGCGTTATCTCAGTTCCGGATGCACAAGCTTCAGGTACCGTTGTACGCGCACTCAAGGGCAGCGATGGGCTTGCCGATGGCGCCGAGATCACTCTGCAGATCTCTGACGGATCTGGCTACACAGCCCCTGATACCAGCGACTCCAATACCCAGGACTCAGGCAACGGTAATAGCGGCGAAAGTAATAGCCGCAACAATGGACGAAGCAATGGCCGCGGCAACCGCAATCCGCAGCCGTTGATTTCTCAAGACGACATCGATGATTTCACCAATGAGCTGCGTCGCACCTTCGGCTTCAACTAACACTTAGCTACCTCAAGCACGCCAAAAGGCGGGCACCAGATTTTCTCCCTGGTGCCCGCCTTTACTCAACCCGCTAGCTGCTTAGCTTGGCCTTAACTGCGTCGGAGAGACGCTTGCCGTCTACGGCTCCAGCGGCCTTTTCGGTAGCTATCTTCATGACTTGGCCCATCTGTGCCATGGAGTCAGCGCCAACTTCGGCGATGGAGTCATCGACAAGCTTTTCTAACTCAGCATCACCCAGCTGCGCCGGCTGGTATGCCTCGAAATAAGGCACCTCAGCAAGCTCTGCCTCAGCCAGTTCAGGGCGGTCATTGTCTGCATACATTTGTGCGGATTCGCGGCGCTTTTTGATCTCACGCGCGATGACTTTCAAAACGTCTTCATCGGTGATTTCATGGCGGGCGCCAGTGGTTTCTTCTGCCTGGATAGCTGCGAGGAGAGCACGGATTGCACCGGTGCGTTCTTTTTCTTTTGCCTTCATTGAGGTCTTGAGGTCTGCGCGGATGGTTTCTTTTAACTGACTCATAGTTTCCTAATTTACCCCTGTAGGCTGGTTGCGTGAAGAAAATAGTGCCATTACTCCTAACTCCAGCCCTCGCAGGCCTTGCAACGGCCGCGTGGGGCTACTCCGAATTGACCAAATTCGAGCTCAAGGAAGTAACCGTGCCGCTGCTAAAACCAGGCACTTTGCGCGGTGACAAGGAATTTAAGATTCTCCACATCTCCGACCTGCACATGATTCCAGGGCAAGAGGAAAAAATTGAGTGGGTTTCCGCACTTTCTGACCTCGAACCGGATTTGGTGGTCAATACCGGCGATAATCTCTCTGATGTAGCCGGTGTTCCCGATGTCCTGCGAGCCATTGGCCCCTTGATGAAATACCCGGGTCTATTCGTCTTTGGTACCAATGATTACTGGGCACCGCGCCCGGTAAACCCGTTTAAATACTTGTGGGGCGCCAAGCGCGAACCGTCTTATGTCGATTTGCCCTGGCGCGGCATGCGGGCGGCTTTCATGGAGCATGGCTGGCGCGATGCCACCCAAGCCCGCCATGAATTCCAGGTCGGCAACGTGCGATTAGCTGTCGCTGGCGTCGATGATCCGCATCATGATTTGGATGACTACGCCGATATCGCCGGTATGCCGAACCAGGACGCGGACCTTGCTCTGGCCTTGCTGCACAGCCCCGAGCCCCGCGTGCTAGAAAAGTTTGCTGCCGATGGCTACCAACTCTCGCTCTCTGGCCATACCCACGGCGGGCAAATCTGCCTGCCTGGCTCCCGCGCCTTAGTGACCAACTCTGGGATTGACCGCAAGCGAGTCCAAGGCCTGCACGACTTTGGCCCGATGAAGATGCACGTCTCCAATGGCTTGGGCACCTCTAAGTTCGCACCCGTGCGTATCTTCTGCCGCCCTTCGGCAACACTGCTGCGCATCACCGAAAAAGCTCAGTAGCTAAAAATAGTTCACTCCCAAATTCGTGATTCCTGATTTGGGGGCGCACCCCACCCCGGCGTTATAATTTCTTTGTACCGCACAAGATTGCGATATTCGGGATATGGCGCAGGTTGGTAGCGCGCGTCGTTCGGGACGACGAGGTCGCAGGTTCAAATCCTGTTATCCCGACCAAATTCTTTTCTAGCGCTTTCTCGCTAGCCTTTTAGGCTAATCCCCTGCTTTTAACAAAGGGTTAGCCCACGGGGGATACCCTCCGGTCAATCGCGCAGCGTCGCGAGCTGATGACAAAAGCTTCTCCAGCCCGCGGATTCGAAGAGTGCTTGCGAGTCCGGACGGGTGGATGCCTGGACGGTGTGGGATCCGTACACAGCCATCGCGGAAGTCGGCGGGGCCGTGCCGTTGATTACCGCCGAGGGTGTGTCCAATGGTTATGTCTTTGGGGTCGCAAGTGACGCCGCGCTTGCCGATGACTCCCGCGCCGAAGCCATCGACGACCTCCTTGAGCGCATCGAGCGTGCATATCAGTGGACAAATGATAACCCAGAAATGGGAGAAGATTTTCGCGCAGGAAACCGGCACGGACGCAGAAGCAACGAAGATCAATACCCGCAGCACACGCCTGCAAATCCCGCTCGATCAAAAGGTGATCGATTCCCAAAATGACCTAATCGGCGCGTCTGAGCGCGCGGACGTTCTCCCCGACGTCTTCGACTTCGCAGACCAAGTCGATGTCCGTTTCGAAGACTAGTAAACCCCCTTCAGCAAAGGAAGTATCATGCCTACTACTTTTCTCCCATCGCACTGCGCCCGGTTCTAGCGCAGGTCCCAACCCCCATCACGGCGGTCGCAGCGCTTGTCGATGCACAACCGACCTCCATGATCGCTGCCTCCTTCATTGGGCTTAGCCTCGATCCCCCGCTAGTTGGCGTCTCCATTCAGGACACTTCTACGACGTGGCCGCGTCTTCGCGAAGCAGACTCCATAGGGATTTCTGCCCTTGCTGCTGAGCACGCTGGTATTATCCGTCAACTCGCCGGCCCGGCCGATAAACGCTTCGATGACGTTTCGTAGACAGCAGATGGCACCGCCGTACTTACCGACGGCTCTACCGCCACCTTCACCACCCGCCTCGTCGAGGAAATCATTACCGGAGACCACACCCTCGCCGTGCTCGAATTCCTCGATACCACCAGCCACGCCGAGCAAACTCCATTGGTCTTCCACAACTCCCAGTTCAAACCGCACGGAGCCGGATGAGAGTTTTAGGCCAACATTCCAGTAAAGAACGCCACCAGTACCATGGTTACGGACAGTATCCAAGCGATTGGGAAAGCCAGCTTGAGGTACTTGCCCATCTGCGCGCCAGCTAGCCCTAGGGCTAGCCACAGCGCTGGAGAAAATGGCGAGACGAAAGTACCAATAACGTTGCCGACAATCAGCGCTGAGGCAGCACCAAGACCCGTGACGTCATATGTGGCCACAGTTTCTTGCACAATCGGCAAGACCGAGAAGTAGTAGGCGTCAGTCGACGTCAACAGGTCTAGCGGCACGCCCAGCAGTCCAACGATGACGTGTAAGTAAGGTCCCACGGCAGCAGGCAGGATGGAAACCAACATGAGTGCGATTTCTTCCAGCATGCCGGATTCATTAAGCACGCCCAAAAACATCGCCGCTGCCAAGATGACGCCGGCCATGGACAGGGCATTCGGCGCGTGACGTTTGAGGGCTTCAGACTGATCACCGGCTGATTTGAAGTTGACCACTAGGGCAATCGTTGTGGCAATGAGGAAGGCAGGAGCTGGTGGCAAGAGGCCAGAAAGCAAGCTTATAAGGACAGCGAGCGCGAGCACGATGTTAATAACAGTGATAAAGCGCCCTGTGCGGAAGTGGTAGCCGTCTTCTTCCTGCTGCTGATCTTGGCGGGCTTGGAATTCTGCAGCCAACGATGCGACGTCAACTTCGGTGGTGCCTTGGAATTCACCAGATGCTTGAAGCTTTGCGATGCGACGCTTTTCTGACCAGCCCAGTAGCGCCGCGATGCCGAGGACCAACACTGCTGCGACAGCTTGAATAGGGATGAGGTGCATCCAGATATCGTTCGGGTCTTGAGCAATAACCGTACCGGCACGCCCTAAAGGACCTGCCCACGGAACCATATTCATCACGGATGCGGCCATCGCCACGATGGTCAACAGCACGTAGCGCGACATATTCATGGCTTTGTACAGCGGCAAGAGTGCTGGAATCGTCAGCAGGAACGTGGTGGAACCAGAACCATCGAGGTGTGCGACGATACCGATGGCAGCGGTACCTAAAGTCACCAGCATGACATTGCCGCGCGTGGCTACGATGAGGGATTTAATCACCGGAGTGAAAAGCCCGATATCTTGCAATATCCCAAAGAAGATGATGGCAAAGATGAACATCACCACGACGCTCATCACAGACCCGAGACCGCTCTCATAGAAGTCTGCAAGGTCCTCAAATCCATAACCCAAAATGAAGACACCGATCGCAGGGACCAGCGTCATAGGAATAATCGGGTTGGCTTTTCCGCGGATTAAGATTCCGACGGTCACAGCGATAATTAAAAGACCCATGATGGTCAGACCCAAGGGCGTTTGCATATAAAATTCCATTCACACTACTGGTACTATCACCGCGCTAACTTACGCACTGTGGGCGCAGAAATGAAATATTAAACCCGTGCATAGGGTCACAAATAACGCGGGCGTGTAGCACGCGCCCCGAGATTTGACAGTTTCGGTTATCTCTTAAACGTTTGAGTAAGAAAGCAAAGCTGCTGTACATAAATAAGCATGCGGCCGCCATGCGCACATTTTCTGCACCGATTCAGTTCTGGAAGCCCTAGCCCTTTCGCCCCCGATTGTTAGCTTCCTTACAGCGAAGCTTCACTGCCCATCCTGATGAAAAACAAGGAAACGGCGCCGCATCCCTACAGCTGCGGCGCCGCCCTATTCCCTATCACTCACAACGGATTGGAGAAACCGTCAGTCCGCCCCCTAAGCGGACTACGTGAGCAATGACCACACTAGCACTGGTGAATTTGCCGAGTCCAACCTATAGCACCGTTCACAGCAACCTATTATTGAATTACTGCTATTTCGATGCTTTCCACAGATATAGCCAAGGCCACATCACCAACTCATACTAAGGTGGATAACGATGATTACCTTTGATGAAGCTGTAGAAAAAGTATTTCAGCACCGCGGCCCACTCGCAGGCGCAGCAGAGACCGACACACATTGGCTGTTTAGCCCGAGCCGTCCAGATAACTCAATCGGGCCGACTCTGGTCAACCGCGAGACCGGCGAGATTGAGCAGTATGACACTAATCCAAAAAATTGGCGCCCGGTGCTAAAAGCATTCCGAGCGCAAGAGCCGACTCCGCGGCCAATCCCGACCGAGTTCTACGAAGAACCCGAGCACATCAAAGCGCCTTAATTAGGCAACAGATGCTGCGTCTCCCTCAGGCACCTGCGCTGGCTTGCGGGTTACTGCAACAACGACAACCCCGAGGATTACCACGGCAGCAAGCACACTGGCTGAGGTCCACAGCATGGTCGCACTGCCCTCATTTCCAGCAGAGATAAGACCCGTGGTCGCCCAGTTCAACGGCGTGAGGTTGGCGAGTACTTGCCAGATGGTGCCGATCTCACCGGTGGTAGCGGTCTTCCAGACATAGCCGACAAGCCCTAGCTGGACGATGCCAGCAATCGCAGCCGTGATGAGTCCCGGTGTAACTTTCATGCGCGCCAAGATCGCATGCGTGATAACCGTAGAGGCCAAAGATGCCAGCGCCATCAATCCGGCACCCAGGATAAGACCCACTGGGGTAATCACGCTTGCCAGAATCCACAACAACATTGTGCTGGCAGCAACCAGGCCAATCGTGCCAATAATCAAGGTGACGACTGGTCGTCCTATGCGGCTTGCCCATGCCCACCCCAGTGCTGCACCGCCAAGCATAACCAAGGCAGCAAGCAGCATCGCTACAACGGGACTCAAAGCACCAGTGATGTCTTCTTCCGCAGCAGCAAGTTCCGGATCTATTTCTTCGCTGACTTCGCCTGCCGCGGGTGCCTGCACGGCAGGTAGCGCGCGCTGCACGGCATCTGCCTTGTTCTTATTTAAGTCCGCCATGGACTTGATGCGGTCGGCGCCATCGGAAAGCTCTTGCGAACCATCTGTCAGCACACCGGTACCCGACTGCAATTCTTGTAATCCTGCCAGTAGTTCCTGGCTGCCTTGCGTCGCCGAGTAGATACCATCGTGATAGGCATAGCCTGGCACATCAAGCTGATTAGCCAGTTCACGGGAGCCATTTTGCAGCTCCGTTAGAGGATCAGTGACTTCTGCTTCAACATCAAAGGCTTCCAATTGCCGCTTCAAGTCAGCAATCGCCCCGCGTACTTCTTTGGCTTCTTTGGAATCTACGCCTTTGAGATCATGCTCAGCGGACTCCACAGCTTCTAGAAGCTGCCCTTGTACGGCTCCAAGACCAATTACTTGGTTAACGGCCGAATCAACTGCGTTCGCCAGTTGCGATGCCCCATCGCCAAGCTGTCCGGTACCCGCCTGTAGCTCGGTCATGCCATTGCTGAGCGCCTGCGCGCCTTCGACCAACTGGTCAACGCCAGGCCCTAATTCATCGGCTCCTTCGCGAAGCTGCGTGGTGCCATCGGCAAGCTGCTCGGCTCCCGAGACCAAAAATCCCGCCTGCGACTGTGCCTCGCCGGCTGCCCTGCGCGCATTGACTACATCTTCTGCCGTTACCTGGTCCGCCGGTGCGCCGGTGGCGTCTTCCCCACTAGACCAAGCCTGGGAAGGTTCCCAGGAAGTAGAAAACGCGAAAACCGCGCCCACAATAATGGGCACGGTCAAAAGCAACGACCATAATGCGCGGGTGGTATGAGAAGTCATAGATGAAAACTTATCGACCACCAGCGCCTTAATGGTCAAGGCGCACCGTAAGTGCTCTTACTTCTTGGAAGCAAACAGCTCACGAACGCGAGCGCCGAGGTTTTCATCAACGTTGGTCCAATACTCGTAGACCTGCTGCTCAACCTGCTCAGAAACACCAGCCATTGCGTTGGTGATGTTATCTGCCAAACGCTCCTTAGCGCCGTCATCCATGACCTCGCGGTACAAGATGCCCGCCTGCATGAAGTCATCATCGTCTTGGTGCTTGACGTAAGGTGCACGAACCAAGTCGGTGCCGTGTGGGTCTGGGTTGACGTAGAGGTCAGATGCCTGAGCGTTTGGCTGCGCAGAGGTCTCGCCGTCATCCAGGTAGCCAGCGCCCTTGCCGTAGCGGTTCGGGCTGTAAACAGGGTCATCCTCATTGTTGAACAGGAAGGACATGGAGCCCTCGTGCTCGTAGGTGTTGACCTTGTCAGCGTTCAGTGGCTGGTTAACTGGCAGCTGCTTGTAGTTCGCACCGATGCGGTAACGCTGCTGGTCAGAGTATGCAAAGACACGTGCCTGCAGCATACGGTCTGGGGACAGGCCAACGCCAGGAACCAAGTTGGATGGGTCCAGAGCAACCTGCTCAATCTGAGCGAAGAAGTTGCGTGGGTTGCGGTTCAGAACGAAGTAGCCCACATCGTGCAGTGGGTAATCCTTCTGGGACCAGGTCTTGGTCAGATCGAACGGGTTCCAGCGGTAGTTCTCTGCATCCTCGAAAGGCATGATCTGAACCTTGACGTCCCAGATTGGGCAATCGCCCTGCTCGATCGAGTTGTATAGATCCTCACGGTGGTAGTCAGCGTTCTTACCAGCCATCTCCGCTGCCTCAGCATCGGTGAAGGTCTCCCAGCCCTGGCGGGTCTTGAAGTGGTACTTGATCCAAACTGGCTTGCCCTCTTCGTTTACCCACTGGAAAGTGTGGGAACCGAAGCCGTCCTGGTGACGGGAAGTCTTAGGGGTACCGCGGTCACCCATCAAGTAGGTCACCTGGTGTGCAGATTCAGGAGAACGAGTCCAGAAATCCCACTGCATGTCTGCGTCACGCAGGCCGTTGCGGCCGAGACGCTTCTGGGAGTGGATGAAATCTGGGAACTTCATGCCGTCGCGCAGGAAGAAGGTTGGGGTGTTGTTACCCACGATGTCGTAGTTGCCGTCTTCGGTGTAGAAGCGCAGCGCGAAACCGTGAACGTCACGCCAGGTATCTGGGGAGCCCTGCTCACCAGCAACCGTGGAAAAGCGCGCCATCATTGGCGTGACGGTGCCCTTTTGGAACAGCTTTGCCTTGGTGAACTCGGAAACATCTTCGGTGATGTGGAGTTCGCCGAAAGCGCCGTGGCCCTTTGCGTGAGGGGTGCGCTCTGGGACGCGCTCACGGTTGAAGTGAGCCAGCTTCTCAATGAGGTGAATGTCATTGAGAACGTTTGGCCCCTGTGGGCCAGCGGTGATCGAGGTGTTCTCGGATGGAACGGGCTGTCCAGATGGGCTAGTTGAATTGCCCTGGCCAGCTACGCGCTCACCCTTGTTCAATACTTCATCAGCAGCAGACATATGTGCTCCTAAATCGTCGGGTTGATTGTCTTGGGTGCCCTCGATTCTACCCACGTTTATAAACTTCGGCAAACAATAACTGGAGATTCATACGTTTTACCCAATATTCACCTTGACGATTGAAAAGATCTCCGTATCACTGCAGATGAAGCAGAATCTGTGGCATTTTTCGCCGCATTTTTGCCGGGCACACCACCATAAGGATTACCCCCAATGCGGCTGGTAGATTGATATGGGTGAATTCCAATCATGGGCGCGATGATGCGCGAGTTACCGAGCTGGCTTTAAAAGCCGGTCGCGGTGATCGCAAAGCGCTCACTGAATTCATTCGCTCTACCCAAGATGACGTGTGGCGTCTTTTAGCCCACCTGGGTGGGCCGGAAATCGCTGATGACCTCACCCAAGAAACGTATCTGCGCGTCATCGGTGCCCTCCCCCGGTTTGCAGCACGGTCTTCTGCTCGGACGTGGCTACTTTCTTTAGCCCGGCGCGTGTGGGTAGACAATATCCGCCATGACATGGCCAGGCCTCGGAAATCAGCTACCGAGTACGAAGATGCGACCGCTGATGCGGCTTCGCCTGAAAATTCCACCGCGTGGGCGGAATGGATTGATGCGCGCGCCTTAATTGACGCGTTACCGGAAGACCGCCGCGAAGCCCTCATCCTCACCCAAGTGCTGGGATATACCTACGAGGAAGCCGCCAAAATTGCTGGCGTCCGCGTTGGCACGATTCGCTCTCGCGTCTCACGCGCTCGCAAAGACTTAATCGACGGCGCCTAAAGTCGCTTCTTGGCATCAGATGGTGCTTGCTGGGACACCCTGCATCCAGGCAACGCCCAATTGTTACACAATGTTGATAGTCCACGTTTTACTGCGCTCTAGCAGCCGAATCATCTCAACTACTCGATGAATTTATCTTTAATCGGATGGTTTTTAGATGACATGAATCACCCAGCTTTGTAGGTTGGAGCTATTGTACGGCTTTTGCACCCAAAGGCCGGATACTTTTGCATTAACCATTTTGTTGGCATTTCATTGCTGACGTTGAGCTAACCGCAACACGTGGGGGGCCGAGCTTGTTTGTGGATGCTCTTCGCGTTTTGCGTGAGATAAATTAATCGATTTGGAGTTGTCTTTCCATGATTAAACGCGCATTGGGTATTTCCATGGCGTTTGTCGGTGTCCTTGTGGGTGCCGGTTTTGCTTCCGGCCAGGAAGCAATGCAGTACTTCGTCTCTTTCGGTGAGATGGGCTTGTGGGGCGTTATCGTCGCCGCGGCTCTAACCACGATTACGGGTATTGCCGTCTTGCAGCTTGGTTCCTACTTCCAAGCCAATGAGCACACTGCAGTATATGACCGAGTTTCTGGTCCAATTACTTCCAAAATCCTAGATATTGGAACCTTGATTACTCTATTCAGCATCGGCTTTGTGATGTTCGCAGGTGCGGGTTCTAACTTAGCCCAGCAATTCAAGGGCCTTCCGATTTTCGTTGGTGCACTCATCATGCTGGTTCTCGTGCTTGCCACTGGTCTACTAAACGTAGACAAAGTTACCGCTGTTATCGGGGCTATCACGCCGGTGATCATCATTTTGATCGTGGGTGTCACAAGCTACACCTTGCTGACCTCTGATTTAAATATCGCCGCAGCTCATGAGTATGCGGTAAATAACGTCGCCGGCCCACTGCCAAACTGGTGGCTCTCTGCGATGAACTACACCGGTTTGAACATCATGTGTGCAGTTTCCATGGCAATTGTTATCGGTGGCAATATTTTGGATAACCGTGCAGTCGGAATGGGTGGCATTTTGGGCGGCCTGACCACGTTGTTGCTGCTCGCCTTGCTGGTTTCTTCCCTATTCTTCATTGCTCCCGAAGTTAACGGAACTGACCTTCCAGTTCTTGCCCTTATTAATGGTATTAACCCAGCACTGGGCTACATCATGACTTTCGCTATTTTCGGCATGATTTTTAATACCGCAGTGGGTATGTTCTACGCCATGGCAAAGCGCCTAACCCGCGATAAACCAAGTCGGTTCTACAGTGTGTACGTTATTGCTTGTTTATTCGGCTTCGCACTCTCCTTCGTCGGCTTCCAGTCATTGGTTGCCAACGTGTACCCAATCTTGGGCTACATCGGCATCTTAATGATCGTGGTGATGTCCTTCGCATGGCTCAAAAACCGCAACAAGGTTAAAACCGAAACTGACCGTCGCCTGCGCGCACGTCAATTGGTTGCACGCAAACTGGATCCCCGCAAGCGTTTCACGAAGAAGAACGAACGTGAACTGGCAAAACTTGCCACCGAGTCCAACATGGACACCCCAGAATTCGTCGAAGTGGTTTCCGATGAAGTCCTCGACGAACTCGAATCCGATGCTGCGCTCGAAGGCTTCGACCGCGAAGACCCAGCGCCTTCCGTCACTTATGTGCAGCACACCAAGCCAGAGGTTCCAGAAGAAGAAGTGGCAACTGCACCCTCGACCTCAGCTGCAGCGACAGCGCCGGCAGCTTCGGAGACGGACACTAAGGCAGCCGCGGCGCCAACCACTACCCCGGATGCGGGCCTAGATACTGACCTAGATTTCGGCGGGCCGGAAGATACCGCAGCTAAGCAGAGCTAAGGAAAATAGCATCGATACGGCATAAAAAATCCACCTGGATTCGCACTCCTTTTAAAATATGGCTTTCAAAAGCGAGGTTCGACCAGGTGGATTTTTGTTTGTCTAAACCAGCAGCTCAGCAATCTGCACGGTGTTAAGTGCCGCGCCCTTGCGCAGGTTATCGCCGGCGACAACCAGTACTAGACCTTTGTTGTCATCCGCAGATTGGTCCTGGCGGATACGTCCGACCAGTACGTCATCGATCCCAGTGGCCTCTAGTGGCGTTGGAACGTCAACGACCTTGACACCAGCAGCGGTGCTCAGTGCCTCAGTAGCTTGTTCGGGGGTGATGCTGGATTCGAATTCTGCGTGGATGGTCATGGTGTGCCCGGAAAATACTGGCACGCGCACGCAGGTACCAGCAACACGCAGCTCTGGGAGTTCAAGAATCTTGCGGGATTCATTGCGCAGCTTTTGCTCTTCGTCGGTTTCACCGGAGCCATCGTCAACGATATTGCCAGCCAGTGGCAGAGCGTTGTATGCAATCGGAGCTACATAAGGAGCGGTATCTTCAACTTCCAACGCAGCACCAGTGCGCACTAGGTCCACATTGTGCTCACCGATCTTGTCAACCTGCTTAGCCAGTGCTTCCACACCAGCTAGGCCGGAGCCAGAGACAGCTTGGTAGGAAGAAACATGCAGACGCTTCAGACCAGCTTGGTTAGCCAAAACCTTCAGCACTGGCATCGCAGCCATGGTGGTGCAGTTCGGGTTAGCAATAATACCCTTGGCAGGGTTCTGCGCCGCGTGTGGGTTTACCTCCGCGACCACGAGAGGAACCTCAGGATCCTTGCGGTACGCCGAAGAGTTATCCACCACGGTTGCGCCAGCGGCAGCGAATACCGGAGCCCACTGCTTGGAGGTAGAACCGCCAGCGGAGAACAGTGCGATATCAACATCTGCGACGGATTCTTCCGTGATTTGAGTGAGGTCTTCTACGACAATCTTGTCGCCGCGGAATTCCAGCTCGGTACCAGCCGAGCGTGGTGATGCGAAAAAGCGCACCTTATCTGCTGGGAAGTTACGCTCTTCCAAGAGGTCGCGCATAACTTGGCCCACCTGTCCGGTGGCTCCAACAACTGCCAAAGTGGTCATTTTTTAATCAACCCTGTCTTGATGAGTGTGAAACTTAATGAAAGTTTAAATAATTTCTAGCGTCCGGCCTTAACGGCCAGTGCCTGCGTAGACTGTCGCTTCTTCTTCGCCGCCCAGCTGGAAGGTCTCGTGCAACGCGCGTGCAGAACGATCCAAGTCAGCTTCACGTACGAGAACGGAAATGCGGATTTCAGAGGTAGAAATCAGCTCTATATTCACGTTCACATCACGCAGTGCTTCGGTGAAATCAGCGGTCACGCCTGGGTGCGACTTCATACCTGCGCCGACCAGCGAGACCTTGCCCACCTGATCGTCATAGAGCACATTGCCCCAAGAGAATTCTTCTTTCATCTTGGACAAAATCTCCATGGCACGTGGGCCGTCGGTGCGTGGGCAGGTAAAGGTGATGTCAGTCTTGCCGTCTTCCAAAGAAGAGACGTTCTGCAAAACCATATCGATGTTGATTTCTGCATCCGCTACAGCGCGGAAGACCTTCGCCGCCTCACCCGGCTTGTCCGGAATGCCCAAGACGGTGACCTTAGCTTCGGTCTTATCGGTTGCTACACCAGTTAATACTGCTTCTTCCATGGGAATATCCTCCATTGAGCCGGCAATCAACGTGCCGGTATCACTGCTATAAGACGAACGAACTCGAAGTGGAACATTAAAGGCACGCGCATACTCCACACTGCGCAGAACCAAAATCTTGGAACCAACTGCGGCTAGCTCCAGCATTTCTTCAAAAGACAACTTGTCCAGCTTGCGCGCATTAGGAACAATGCGCGGATCCGCGGTATAGACACCATCGACGTCGGAGTAAATCTCACATACATCCGCATTCAGCGCCGCAGCCAGTGCGACAGCCGTGGTATCGGAACCACCACGGCCCAAGGTAGTGACATCGCGGGTGTCTTTATTTACACCTTGGAAACCAGCGACAATACAAATACGACCCTTATCCAGCGCTTCTTGCAAACGCCCCGGGGTAACATCCACGATGCGTGCGTTACCGTGGCGCTCCGTGGTCAGCACACCAGCTTGGGAACCGGTGAAAGATTGCGCAGTCGCGCCTAAAGATTCCACCGCCATAGCCACCAGTGCATTAGAAATACGCTCACCAGCGGTCAGCAGCATATCCATCTCACGTTGCGGTGGCACGGGGTTTACCTGTGCTGCTAGATCTAATAATTCATCGGTCGTATCACCCATGGCGGAGCAGACAACAACCACGTCGTTGCCAGCTTTTTTCGTTGCCACAATTCGCTCTGCTACTGCGCGAATACGTTCGGCGGACTCCAAAGAGGAGCCTCCGTACTTTTGAACGATGAGGGCCACGTCGTATTGCCGCCTTTCGCCTAGTCCTTATAAATTGCCAGTGAAAATTTTACTGTAGTTCGCCATACACCACGGATTTCTTTTCATTCCACAACTTCTAAAATCTATGCAGAAGCTGCAATATGAGCGGTGACATCGAATTACTGCTTAATTTCTATCACTTAGTAGTCAAATTGTCATGGTACAGGTTTTCACTGTTTAGCCATAGCCCAAGCCTCGTTTTTGAGATGAAGAGTCCAGTACTTGGAAATCTGAAGGGAGCATCGACAAGCGTTGCGTCAACACCTACTACTTCCGACTGGGCTGTGCATTTCCGCATGCACCAGTTTTTCACTACGGTATATCTCGTGCTGTCCAACCTTGTAGCAATCGCATTTGCCCTGTCATCTGCACTAGTTATTGCCTGGGGCACCGTCATTCGGCAAAGAATCGCTGAAAACGCCCGTCACGGCGTCATGCGCACTGCCATGCGCAACCCGGTGTGGTGGATTGGCACTGCCAGCGCCGTGATTGCCTACGGCCTGCAAGTTATTGCGCTAGGTTTTGGCACCTTGTTGATTGTTCAGCCCATTTTGGTGCTGTCTTTGATGTTTACCCTGCCGCTGGCTGCCTGGTACCAAAACCGGCGTATGTCTTCGGAAGAGCTGTTCTGGTGCAGTCTTTTAACCCTGTCGGTTGGGGTCATCTTGGTCTTTGGACGCCCGACCGGCGGAATTACTTCTCCGCCGCTGGCGCGCTGGCTGCCGGCATTTGCCCTCGGCTTTGCCCTAATGGCCGCTTTCGGTGTGGCTGCTTCACGTATCCGTACCCAACGCGCGTTGCTGCTGGGGGTGGTGTGCGGGATTTTATATGGCTACGTCGCTCTGTTATCGAAGGCTGTAGTGGATACCTTCACGGCCGCCGGGTTAGGTGAGTTGCTGAAGTCCTGGCCTTTATATGCGCTAATATTTGCCGCCGGTGCTGGCACGGTGTTGCAACAATATTCTTTCCACGCGGGACCACTCAAGCACTCATTACCAGCAATGAAAATCATCGAACCGCTTATCGCATTTTCCTTAGGATACGCGGTATTGCATGAGCAATTTCAGGTCCGCAGTGTACTGGGCTGGCTAGTTATGGCACTGGCCGTCGCAACCATGGTGATAGCCACCATCGTGCTCTCACAAAAGCCGATGAGCACCTTGCCGCGCGTAAAAGTGTCCACGCAGCCAAACTAAATCGCCCAGGGAAATACTGCCAGCATATAAGCCGAAAACCAGGTGCCAAATGCTGCCCAGCCAATGATTAAAGTCCAGGCCGCCCACCCCGGCAGATGTTTGAGCGCGCCCTGTGCCCACGGGATAAAAAGCACGGCAGCAGGCAGCAACAAGCGTGGGCGAGAATGCATCACGCCATCAGATAAAATGACATTCGCTGCCAGCGCCAGGCTAAATAACCAGGTGCCAGTATCAACGCGCCGCCACGCCAAGATCAGCGCGAAAGGCACGCCAAGCAAAACCATGGTGCTGAGCAAATAGCCCGTGTTATCGGCAGAAGTGAGGGTTTCAAAAATCCAGCGTGCAGTTGCTTGCCCGAAATCTAAGCCGGAATTCCAGTGCTTTTCTTGGGTACCAAAATAGCCGCCCACCCCTTCGAGCTGCTGTGATGCCCACCAGATATAGCCAATAAGCGGCAGCGGAGAAATCACCAGCGCCAGCCAAGCCTTCCAGGAACTTCGGGCATGAAGCAGCACCATGAGAGCAAATACCGCCACCAAGGCAATGGCAGTAATGCGCACAAAAGCTAGCGCGCAGATGATCACCCCGGCCATCCACCAGCTTTTATCCACCAATGCCACCAGCGCCCAGATGGCCAAAGCCCCAAAGAGCGCCTCGGTATAGGGCATATTGAAAACAATGGACATCGGCGCCATGGTCACCACCACCGCCGCAGCACTTTGCTCTTTAATTCCATAGCCCCAGCGCGCGGTCAAAGCCATAACGCCGCGCGCTAGAAAGACCGTGGCAAAGAAGTTGAAGATCATCCCCGCAATGGCATAATCGACACCCGTCAGGTTGGAGATGACCCGCATAATCATGGGAAAGGCCGGAAAGAAGGCCAGCCGAATTTCTTCGGCAGAAACCCCTCCGATGGTGCCGGAGAAATACCCGGCGCGCGCAATATCGACGTAGTGCGCCGCATCCCATTTATTTAACAGTCCCCACACATTGTCATCGTTGACCGCTGCTAAAACCGCCAGCACGGCCAAACGCGCCATGGTGCCCACGCTGACAATAATCAGGGCCAGGACCCAGCTCCAGGCAGAAGTGCTTCGCGCTAAAGAGCTTGTCGATGCACCCGCTGCCGCACCAGGCCACTTATCCAGGGCCACGACCCGCGCCACTTTTGATGCGGACTTCGTATCCGGGCCTGCATCAATGTGCGCGGTCTGGGCAGCTGTGGGCCGGTCATTCATAGCACTCGATCCTAGCTTGCCCCCGCCTTCACGCAATCACACCCGTTAAAAGAGCCCGAAAGAGTAAAACTTTAGCCAGGACACGAAATGGTTTTCCCATGATGTGAGAAACTGCTGCACACCTGGAGGGGGTAACACTTAAAATTTCACACGCCGAAGGTCACATCATGCGCTAGGATAACGCGTATGACTTTCCGGGCACGGCAACTCCTTCTTTGCCGCGGCGGGTTCCAGTAGTCGTTTCAAGTACGACCGGCACCCCGTCGCGGAGTTTGTTCTGCCGGTCGTACGACACGGAAAAATACAGATGAAGCCCTCCTATCATGGGCATTGACCACGTTTCTCACTACGTCACCGTCGTCTACATCTGGTTTAAACAAAGAAGGATTTAATCCCCATGTCTCCTAAAGACTCTTTCATCTCTGCTCCTCGCGAAATCACTACTCCATCTGGGCCTCGCCGCGAAGGCCAACCGGCATGGAATAAGCAGCGCGCATCGTCCATGCCAGTAGACCGCTATCTGACTTTCGCCGAGGAAGTCGAAGAGATCACGCTGCCGGACCGCACTTGGCCAGATAAGAAGATTGAAGTTGCACCCCAGTGGTGTGCTGTTGACCTGCGCGATGGCAATCAAGCTTTGATCGACCCTATGTCTCCTGCACGTAAGCACCGCATGTTCGAGCTGTTGGTGAAGATGGGCTACAAGGAAATTGAGGTGGGTTTCCCTTCTGCATCGCAGACCGACTTCAACTTCGTGCGTGAAATCATTGAGCAAGACCTGATCCCAGAAGATGTCACCATCCAGGTTCTGGTTCAGGCGCGTGAGCACCTGATTCGCCGCACCTTCGAGGCTTGTGAAGGTGCAAAGAATGTCATCGTGCACTTTTACAACTCCACCTCCAAGCTGCAGCGCCGCGTGGTATTCCGTAAGGATCAGGCAGCAATTAAGAAGCTGGCAACCGATGCCGCAGAGCTGATCAAGTCCGTTGCTGTGGATTACCCCAACACCAACTGGCGCTGGCAGTACTCCCCAGAATCCTTCACTGGTACCGAGCTGGATTTCGCAGTTGATGTGTGTAACTCCGTGGTGGACATTATGGAAGCTACCCCTGAGAATCCAATGATCATCAATCTGCCATCGACGGTAGAGATGATCACCCCGAATGTTTACGCAGACTCCATCGAGTGGATGCACCGCAACTTTGCTAAACGCGATTCCATCATCTTGTCGCTGCACCCACACAATGACCGTGGTGAAGGCGTTGCCGCAGCAGAGCTGGGTTACATGGCAGGTGCTGACCGTATTGAGGGCTGCCTGTTCGGCAATGGTGAGCGCACCGGCAACGTCGACTTGGTGACCTTGGGTCTGAACATGATGACCCAGGGTGTTGATCCGCAGATTGATTTCACGGATATCTCCAGCATCCGCTCCACCGTTGAGTACTGCAACCAGCTGCGCGTTCCAGAGCGCCACCCATACGGCGGTGACTTGGTCTTTACTGCTTTCTCTGGTTCCCACCAGGACGCTATCAACAAGGGCATGGATGCTCTGGCAGATGCTGTTCGTCCAGGTGCAACGAATACCGATGTCACCTATGAAGAACTGCGTGAGTCCACCTGGGAAGTGCCTTACCTGCCTATCGATCCAAAGGATATTGGCCGCGACTACGAAGCCGTTATTCGCGTGAACTCCCAGTCCGGCAAGGGCGGCGTTGCCTACATCATGAAGACCGACCACGGTATCAAGATGCCACGTGCGATGCAGCCCGAGTTCTCCAACGTTGTCCAGGCAATTACTGATGCTGAGGGCGGCGAGGTCAACTCCAAGCACATGTGGGATATCTTCAACCAGGAATACCTGGAGCGCACTACTCCGCTGGAAGTTACTTCCTTCGATATCGACAACGCCGAGGCAGAAGATGAAGATGCCACGGTTGATGTCACCGTAATCTACAACGGCAAGGAATCTAAGATTTCGGGCCACGGTAACGGCCCAATCGCCGCTTATGCCAATGCGCTGGAGAAGCTGGACATCGACTTCGAGGTTCTGGAGTACAGCCAGCACGCGCGTACCGCTGGTGATGACGCGGAAGCTGCATGTTACATCGGCGCCGATGTCAACGGCATGAAGATGTGGGGCGTCGGCATTGCCGGTTCCACCACTCGTGCATCCCTGCGTGCTATGACCTCTGCTGTCAACCGTGCGCTGAGCTAATCGCTTCAGAAATTTCATAACCCCAGAGTCTCCGGGAATCTTTCTTCGGACTCTGGGGCTTTGTTCGCGGTGGGGTTTAAACGTGGAAGATTCCTCCGCCACAGGGTGGCTGAACTCCATCACTCAAGAAGGGTGAACTAGACTAATTGCGATGACTAGCACGAATGATAATCAGCGCACTGGCCGCCACACGGTCTCCAGGTCGCGCCGTGCTGCCTCCGCGCGCAAGGCTGCGGAATCTTCCGAAACAGCGCGCCCACTGCCCGGTTCATGGCCGGCTGCGCAACCTGGGACACCTGCGTCTGCAACTCCGGCAGCTGATAGCTCCGAGCAGGATTTAGCATCTGCCAAAAGTCCTGAGCACAACTCTAGTGAGCGCCAGCACGGTGAACGTCGCCCCAGCGAAGCTGAATTAGCGCGGCGCGAGGCAGTACAACAATTTCCCTATGTCGCTGTATCTTTAGGCGCCTCAGGGATTCATCCCGCGACTTCAAGGCTGATTTCTTTCGACGCCGTGACCTATAACGCTGAAGGCGAAATCGGGGACGCAACTTTTCTGGTCTTTTGCCCGGATTCAGATCCCGGCCCCAAACATCAGCATGGTTTAAGCCATGAAGAAGTCTCTGCGGGTATTCCTTTCAGCAAGGCTTTAAAGCGCATCGATCGCATTATCGATGACCGTACGATCATCGTGCACGATGCCACGGTGACCTGGGGATTTTTGGTCTCTGAAGCACGCCGCGCCATGACTGCAGCTGCACGTCAAAACCGCTCGCGCAACCGCAATGGTCGCAGCCGCTCGCGACGCATCAAGGTCGGACATATCCCCCGTCCTCAGGGCATCATTGATACTTTGGCAACCGCGCGCCGCCATGAGCTTCCGCTTACGGATCTCCGTCTAGCTTCGGTAGCTCTAGCCACCGGCATTCCAACTGCCCCACCAACCGCGACCGTCGAGCGTGCCCAACGCTCCGCGGAAGATACCGCACGTGCGGAAACGAATTTGTTGTGGCAGCTGCACAGCTTGCAAGCAAAACGTGGCGATGTTGTATGCCTGGATCCATCTGAGCTGCGCGCCGATAAATTCGGGCTCCAGCGCTCACACATCCGTGTCGATGCCATGGATGCCCCGCGCATGCACCACAACCCCGGCCCGTATGTGCCTGGGCGAGAGTTGGTGCGCGGTATGGAATTTGTCGTCGCGCCTGAAATCGCGATGGATCCCGACATCATCATCGAAGCTGGCGTGCGTGAAGAACTCAACTACGTCGAAAAGCTCTCGCGAGAAACTTCCGTTGTCGTCTGCAATATCACCACTGACCTGGTGGGCAAAGCAATGCACGCCGACCGCAAAGATATCCCGCTCATGGGTGATGAGGCATTCTTGGCTGCGCTCAAGCGCATCGAAGAAGCCGGCCCAGAGCCGCAGGTGGAAGAAAAGCCCACCACGGCTCCACGTCCGCAGCGCCGCAATCCAAATTCCAGCTCTGCTCCACGCCGCAGCAACACCTCCGGCAACGCCTCCACTGGCGCTAGCTCGTCGAATACCGGCGGTAGCCAGTCCAGCAATCGTCGACGTCGCCGCCGTCGCAGCGGCAGCGGCAGCACCAATGCAGCGCACGCTGGTAACCACAGCCAAGGTGGCAATAGCCAAAATAACAACCAGGGCCAAGACACAGCGCAGGGTTCGGCACAGCCTCAGACCGAGCAAGGTGCCCAATCTGGAAAGTCCCAGCCGGGCAAGAGCCAAGACGGTAACAACCATGGTGGAAACAACCAGTCAGGCAACGCTAAGTCCTCCAACCGTCGGCGGCGTCGCGGTGGACGTGGCGGGCGAAACCGCAATCGGTCACGCAACCAAGACAACCGCGGATCCGGTACCAGCGCAGCAGACTCCGGCGCTAAAAGCGCGGAGAAAAAGCAGTCTTAACCCCGGCGCGAGCACTGCAATATAACGTTGCGGCGCTGAATCCGACTAGCCTAGAACCATGAGTTTTCAACTGCCGCGACAAATAAAGAAGTTACGCGCTAAAACCGCTGTGGCTGCAGCACACCTAGCCACCTTTGCCTCCCGGGCAACCGGCCGCGGCGCCGGAGGAATGATTGGCGGACTAGTAGCCCGTGCCATCGATCCGGGCATCATGGAACAACTGGCAGGCGATCGTCCCGCGGTGATTGTCACCGGCACCAACGGCAAATCCACCACCACGCGCATGCTCGCAGCCGCGATGAATAAGAAATATGACATCGCTACCAATGACGGCGGCGACAATATGGACGCGGGTATTGTTTCCGCGTTGATGGCTGCTGAAAATGCTTCGCATATCGTGTTAGAAGTCGATGAGCTACACGTTCCACACGTCGCAGAGGCGCTTAAAACCCAGGCCCTGGTGTTGTTGAACCTTTCGCGCGACCAGCTCGACCGCGTAGGTGAAATCAACAAGATTGAACGCGCACTGCGCGGTGCGGTCGAGGCCAACCCCGACATGCTAGTTATTGCCAACTGCGATGACGTGCTGATGACCTCTGTTGCTTTTGACGCCAAGAATGTCATTTGGGTTTCTGCGGGTGCGGGCTGGTTAGGCGATTCCGTCAGCTGTCCGCGCACCGGAGGGCACATTGTGCGCACCGACGATGATTGGTACGCGGTGAAAAAGCTTGCCGATGGCCGCGAGTTCCGCCGCCCCACCCCAGCTTGGGCAGTAGATGATGGTGGCCTGGTCACCCCTGCTGGCCACACTGATTTAAACCTCGCGCTGCCGGGCCGGGCGAACCGCGGCAATGCGGCCCAAGCCATTGCCGCTGCAGTAGAGGCTTTCGATGTTGACCTTGAGGCCGCTGAAAGTGCTGCTGAGCAGGTCGTCGATGTCGCCGGACGCTACTCCACCATCCAGCGGGGTGAGCACCAGATTCGCCTGCTGCTGGCCAAGAACCCAGCCGGCTGGCAAGAAGCCTTGTCAATGATTGACCGCACCGCCGACGGACTCGTTATTGCCACCAATGGCCAGGTTGCCGATGGCGTGGATATGTCCTGGCTGTGGGATGTGAAATTCGAAGACTTTGAAGACCTTCCCGTCAAAGCCGCCGGTGAGCGCGGCACGGATTTGGCGGTGCGTTTGGTCTACGCCGACATCAGGCATGAGCTAATCCCCGATCCGGTCGCAGCGATTGATTCCTGTCCGCCGGGACGCGTGGAAGTTCTGGCGAATTACACCGCGTTTCGCGATTTGAAAAAGGCCCTCGAGCGCCAAGAAAAGGAGTCCTAAATGTCTATCGAACTCAATATTGGCCTCGTTTTACCTGATGTCTTAGGCACTTACGGCGATGATGGCAATGCTCTCGTGCTGCGCCAGCGTGCTCGCCTGCGCGGTTGGAAGGCAGAAATCCACCGGATTAACTTGGGCGATGCCGTGCCTGAATCCTTGGATTTGTACACCGTGGGTGGCGGCGAAGACACCGCGCAGATTCTCGCGGCAGAGCACTTGCGCAACAACCCGGGGCTTAGCCGCGCGGCCCAGGCGCAGCGCCCTATCTTCGCAGTCTGTGCAGGTTTGCAGGTGCTCGGCGAATCCTTCCGCGCCTCAGGTCGGGTTGTCGATGGCTTAGGGCTTATCGATGCCACCACCACTCCCCTGGCAGAGCGCGCCATCGGCGAGGTAGCCACCACCCCTACTGGTGCTGGTTTTACTGCAGAGCTCACCGAGCCGCTGACCGGTTTTGAAAACCATTTGGGTGCCACCATTTTGGGTTCTTCTGCGCAACCTTTGGGCACCATTGAACGTGGCACTGGCAATTCCGATGAGGCAGCTACCTTTGAGCTTCCCGATGGTAAGGTACAGCGCCACGGCGAAGGAGCCGTGCAGGGCAGCGTCATTGCCACCTATATGCACGGGCCTTGTCTAGCGCGTAACCCACAGTTGGCAGATTTGCTCTTAGCCAAAGCTACTGGGCAGGCACTCAGCGATCTGGAGCCGTTGGATCTGCCGGCCGTCGATAAGCTGCGTGCGGAGCGTCTTCGCGGCTAAATCCGCCCACGTACATGCTGCCAAGCGAGTAATATTAGCTGGTAATGAGTATGCGTGGAGGTGGTGGACCGCGAGGCGCGCGCGTGTCCAATGCTGATTATGAAGCCCAGCGGGAAATCAACCGGCAAGCGCCAAAAATTAAGGATCTCGGCTCACGTATCTTTGGGCTCTTTCGTCCTTATCGCGCGCAAATTTCCGTCATCATTGTCATGGTATTTTTGTCGGCTGGGTTAAGCATTCTGCCCCCGCTTTTAACCCAGCGGGTCTTTGATGAAGGGCTTTTCCCTGACGCGGGTGGTCCTAATATGCCGGTCCTGCTAAAACTAGTCGGCGCCATGCTGGCACTTTTTGTCGTCATCCAGCTAATTTCAGTGGTGCAGACCTATTACACCGCGCGCGTGGGCAATCGCGTTATGGGTGACTTGCGCATCAAACTCTTCGCACATCTGCAGTCGATGGAACTGGCGTTTTTCACCCGCACCAAAACCGGTGTCATCCAGTCGCGTCTACAAAATGATGTCGGCGGCGTCGCCGGGGTGCTTTCGAATACGGTCTCCAGTGTCATTGGCAATACCGTCACAGTAATTTCCGCCTTTATCGCCATGCTGTTGTTGAGCTGGCAACTCACCATCATTGCTCTGATCGTCTTGCCGTTTTTAGTCTGGGGACAACGCCGCGTTGGTCAAATCCGTGCACGCATCGCGGGGCAAACGCAAGAATCACTCTCTGAAATGTCAGCCATCACCCAGGAGACCCTATCGGTCTCCGGCATCTTATTGGCCAAGACTTATTCACGGCAAAGCGCGGAAGTAGAACGCTACGCACAAGAAAACAGCCACCAAATTTCGCTACAAGTGCGCCAAGCGATGAGTGGCCAGCTCTTCTTCGCCGTGATACAGGTATTTATGTCGGCGGTCCCGGCCATTGTTTATCTGGTCTCCGGCTGGCTGTTGACCGCTGGTAGCAGCGGTAGCTTTGCCTTTGGCGAAGCAGGAATCACCGCCGGAACCATCGTGGCTTTTACCACCGTGCAATCGCGTCTCCTCTTTCCCATGATGGGTCTGATGCGCGTGGCTTTAGACTTACAAACCTCCTCAGCACTATTTGCGCGTATTTTTGAGTATTTGGATCTTCAGCCGGCTGTCGTGGATGCGCCTGATGCGAAGTTACCATCGGATCTGCCTGGTCGTGCTGGCCACGTCCAGTTCGACAACGTAAGCTTCCGCTATGACGACGCATCGTCTGAGTCACGCCCCACTCTTGATGGCGTATCTTTTGATATCGCTCCGGGGCAGTTCGTGGCTTTCGTGGGCGCATCAGGCTCAGGTAAAACCACCATCGGTAATCTCATTCCGCGTTTGTATGATGCGAGCTCAGGCACGGTGTTATATGGCGGCGATGACGTGCGCACATTAAAGCAAAAAGAGCTCATGGCGCAGATTGGCGTGGTCACCCAAGAGCCGTACTTATTCCACGCATCGATCGCGGATAATCTACGCTATGGCAAGCCGGATGCGAGCCAAAAGGAAATTGAGCAAGCCGCGCGCATGGCGAATATCCATGAGACCATCTCTAGCTTTGAAACCGGCTATGACACGATCGTTGGGGAGCGCGGTTACCGGCTTTCCGGTGGTGAGAAGCAACGCATCGCAATTGCACGCGTGCTCCTGAAAAACCCACGGGTCTTGGTTCTCGATGAAGCCACCAGTGCGCTCGATACTGTCAATGAACGCGCCGTACAACATGCGCTTGATACCGCTGCTGAAGGGCGCACCACGATTGCTATTGCGCACCGCTTGTCCACTGTCGAAGGCGCCGACCGTATCTTTGTCGTCGACCGTGGACGGATTATCGAGTCTGGCACGCACGAAGAACTTCTTGCCTTCGATGGCGCCTATGCACGGCTGTACTCCCAACAGGAAGACTAAGCCGTATCGCTTAGTCTTCCTGCTGCTAGATGGTTAACCGCCCTTGCAGCGCGCGGGAGAGAGTTAATTCGTCCACGAACTCCAAGTCCCCGCCCAACGGCATTCCTGAAGCCAAGCGGGTGATTTTGAGGTTCGGGAAATCACGCAGCAAGCGCACCAAATACGCCGCGGTCGCTTCGCCTTCGGTATTCGGATCGGTAGCCAAGATGACCTCGGTAATTTCCGGGGTTTCATCGTATTGCGGGTTTTCTTTTGTCGAGTCCGCAAGCTCACGATCCGGCAGTACTCCACCGATGCGTTGCAGGAGCTGCGAGATATTCAAATCTTTCGGTCCCACATTGGCCAGAGGATCTAAGGCGCCACCAAGTACGTGGTAACGGCCTTCATATTCGCCGGTGCGCTCAATGACCTGGATGTCTTTGGGTTCTTCGACCACGCAAATGGTGCTTTTATCGCGCTGGGAGTTCACACAGATGCGGCATACTGATTCACGCGAGATATTGCAGCAAATACGGCAGAAGGTCACGCCATCACGCACGGACGTCAAGGCACTCGTCAGCCTGTCGATGTCCTCTGGGTCCATGGTCAGAACGTGAAACGCAATTCTCTGCGCGCTTTTTGGACCTACCCCAGGAAGTCGCGACAGCTCATCAATGAGGTCTTGCAACGGCCCTTCAAACACGCTTAACTACGTCCTTTCATCACGATCATCTGTGCACTTTCGCTGCTGTTATCTGCGGCGGCTACGGCAACATTAAAAGACCGCGCTCGTTTCACTAGTGTAAAACGCACGCGGTCTTAAAATAAGTGGAAACTAGTTCAGCTTAGCCGAACATGCCAGACATTCCGCCATCGTTCATGCCCTGGGAAAGCGGACCAATCTTTTCTTGTGCCAGCTGGCCTGCCTTTTCGTGTGCATCCTTGAATGCGCCGAAGACGAGGTCCTGTAGGGTTTCTACGTCTTCTGGGTCCACGACGGACTTATCAATCTTCAAGTCAACTAGCTCTGCACCACCGGTCATGGTGACGGTAACCATGCCGTTGCCTGCGGTGCCCTCAACGTTGGTAGCAAGGATTTCTTCCTGTGCCTTTTGTAGTTCAGCCTGCACACGTGCAGCCTGCGCCAGGATGTCGTTCATGTCTGGGGTGGAGTTTTCTGGAGTAGTCATTGCATACCTTCCATCGGTGCTTTTCATTAAAGGATTTCTAAAATTTAAGTGTACCGATTTCCCGCCTTTTCATCGCGGCAAAGCCGCCATGATCACTAACAGCCAACGCCGGCTTGCCGGCATTGCTACAGCTTGCGCGCGCCGAGTTCTCTTTCGAGTAGTTCCATGGCCACCTCAGTGGCACTGCGCCTATCTAAATTGCCTTGCTCGCGAGCATCATCCATCATCTCGTTTTCTTGTGCTTCACGAGAATACGCAGCCTGCGGCTGAGCCACGGGCTCCTGCTCTTGCCCATTTTGTGGCTGGGTTTGTGGTTGCGCTGGTGGCTGTGCTTGCGGTGCATTGCTTGGCGATGCTCCGTTGTGAGCCGTATTCGCTTGCGGCTGTGCCGTCCCGCCACCAAAACCGCCCTGGTTTCGGGCAGCGTTTTGCGCCGGCCGCTGACTCTGACTCTGCGGTGCATAAGCATCTTCAGGCGGCACTGACTCATACTCCGGGTACGCCTCTGGCCCTGGATCGGGTGGCAAAGGACGACCGTCGCTGAACGTGTCTGAATTTCTCAATTCCTGTTCACGCTGTTGTGTCTGCGCCTTGGCTTGAGCAATGCGTGCACGCCAATCAACCTGGCCCGATTCTTCCTGTGCCGGCGCTACAGGCTTACTCGCAGCAGGTTGAGCCGCAGCAGGCTGCGTAACGGCAGGCGCTGCAGCGGGAGGCTGATTCATCACTGGTTGCGATTGTTCAGGTTGAGCTGGCTGCGCGAAGTTGGATTGCTGCGCCGGTTGCGTAGCTCCTTGCGGATCCTGCGCAGCATCACGTGCGCCACCCATGTTTCCGCCCAGTGCGCGTGGGGTTCCCCACCCAGATGCAGCTTGTCCAGCTCCATTGGAGTGCGGTGTTTCTTGCTGGGAAGGCTCGGGTTCCTGAGGATTATTTGGACGTGGCTGTTGTACCTGGTTTTCTACAGACTCATCCGCTGGCTGCGAAGAAGCGGGAGTGTTGTAGTCCCTAGGACTCTCTGACTCCTGATCGTCATCACCAGTTTCGCGCGCTGCATTATTCGCAGCACGTGGGTTCCACGTCTTCGGCTTCGGTGGAGCCGCACTAAACCCAGCAGCTGCAGGGTCCGTGCCCACAATGCACTGGACCGCTAACTGGTATCCAGCTTCTTCAGCAACGACGGCGACAACGTCCTTGTTATTCGCTGGCGCATTCAACCGTTCAGCCAATGCTCCCGTGGTATGCCCCAGGATCAAGGTGTTATCACGCAAGCCCAGCACACGTGCCTCGGTGAGCATGATGCCCGCGATTTTATTGCGCTTGGATACGCTCGCACGCAGTTGCTGCCAGTTATTGCGCAGCTGCTCCACCACATCCTCAGGGCTTGTTGCGGCAGCAGGTGTTCCTGCTTCGGACGCAGTCTCCTCAGGTGCCGTCACCTCAGAGGTGGTCTGCTCGGGCTCAGCAGCCTCTTGCTGAGCTGTCTGTTGGTGCTGCTCTGCTTCCTGTGACGGAGCTGGCTCAGATGTTTCCACTGGAGCAGGCCAGGATTGCTGCACGTCTTGCTGCAGCTCGGAGACAGGTTGCGCCGGTGGTTGCTCTGCCGTGGGCGAAGCCGCTTGTGGCTGAGATGCCTGCGGCTGCTGCGGAGCCCACTGAGCCTGCGGTTCTTGTCGTTCTTGCGGTGCAGATTGCTCTGCGCCTTGTTCTGCGGACTGACGGTTGTCGTACGCAGGCTGAGCAGCTGGCTGTTGCACCGGTGTCTGCTCTGCGGGTGCCTGCTCGGCAGGAGTCTCCTGAGGGGGTGCCGGCTGCGCAGGCTGCTGGGTCCACTGCTCCTGCTGTGGCTGTTGCTGCGGGGCTTGCTGAACCTGCTGCGGTGGCCTCTGCGCTTGAGGCTGTTGCTGGCTTTGCTGCGACTGGCTTTGCTTTGCCTGGCTCTGCTGGGGCTGAGTTTGTTCGCGCTGCTGGTTGCGGCGGGCTGCAATCGCGGCGGCGGCCTGTTGGGCAGCGGCCATTCCTGATGGAGCGTTACTGCCTTGGCCGCTGCCACCTTGTGTAGTGCCTGAAGGGCTATTGCCCGCGGGCGTACCGCCGGTAGGCGTGCTGGTCCCGGCGTTCGTTCCGGAGCCAGCTGGAGCAGCTTGCGCAGGAGGAGAACCGGCGACAGAAACTTCCGTTGAGGCTGGTTCCATGACTAGGTGGGCGCAGAGAATCTCCAGCAAGAGTCGTGGTGAGGTAGCACCACGAAGGGCGCCAATTTGTTCATTGACTGTCGCAGCATAATGCGCCAGCTGCGTGCCGTTAAATAGTTGGGCCTGTTCGGTGAGAATTTGGCCGCGGTCGACGGGGGCATCGACAAGCCCGGCAGCAATGGCGTCGGGAACTGCTTGCAAGATCATCAAATCGCGCAGACGAGCTAAAAGGTCAACGGCGAAGCGGCGTGGTTCGTGACCGGCTTCAATAATGGCATCGACGTGCTTAAACAGCGCGGCCTTATCGCCCTGGGCCAGCGCTGCGATGGTGTCATCAAGCAAAGTCTCATCGGTAACACCCAGAAGCGGGCGCGCGATGTCATAGGTCAGGCCATTTGGACCGGCACCAGCAAGAAGCTGATCCAGAATCGACAAAGTATCACGCGGGGAGCCACCACCGGCGGAAATCACCATTGGGTAGACGGAGTCTTCCACGAAGACGCCCTCTGATGCCACGGTGCGCTCAAGCAGGCCTTTCATCGCCGGCGGAGTAAGCAGGCGGAAAGGATAATGGTGCGTACGCGAACGGATGGTGCCAATGACCTTATCCGGTTCCGTAGTCGCGAAAATGAAGATGAGGTGCTCTGGTGGCTCCTCCACAATCTTCAACAGCGCGTTAAAGCCCTGGTTAGTAACCATGTGGGCCTCGTCGATGATGAAGATGCGGTAGCGGGAATCCGCTGGCGCGTAATAAGCGCGCTCACGCAGCTCACGCATATCTTCCACGGAGTTATGCGATGCCGCATCCAGCTCCGTGACATCCAAGTTGCCAGGCCCACCAGGCGCCAATGAAATACAGCTAGCGCACTGGCCACAGGGTTGAGACGTTGGGCCTTGCACGCAGTTTAAAGAACGCGCCATAATGCGCGCAGACGAGGTTTTGCCACAGCCGCGCGGACCGGAAAATAGGTAGGCGTGGTTAATGCGCCCTGCATCGAGTGCTGCCGAGAGCGGTTGGGTTACTTGTTCCTGCCCAACTACTTCAGCAAAAGTCGCTGGACGATATTTCCGGTATAAAGCCACGGTGGTGATTCTACCTTCTACAACATGGGGCTAAGAATCTGCGCGTGTCCAGTCCAAGATGTCAATGTTGGACTCCGCTACTGCCTGCTGCATCGCGGCCACGCCTTCTTCCACAGCATAGGCATATTCAGCATGAGTAAGCATGATCAGCTGCAACCCTAAGGTGAGCCGGTCTTCTTCTTCGACTTGTGGAGAAGGCCCGCCCCACAGATAAGGCGCAATCAACATGCCGTGGGAAACCGTAATATCGGACGCCTGGTCAAGGGCGGATTCAATATTGGGCACTAAGACACCTGGCTGCGCGGCAATCTCGCCACCTGCTTCTTGCAGCTTCTTCGCCACGCCCACCACGGCAGCGGCAACGGCTGCTTGCGGCGCACGTGCAACCGCAATGATCTCACAGCGCACAGGCATCTCAGTTCCTTGTTTGACCAACCCAGTATCCACATCAGCGAACTGGGTGGTCACGGCAAGGCTTTGGGCATCATCAAGCGCGGCTAGACCTAAATGCCAGCCGTCGACCTTTTTAAACTCCAGGTCGCCCGGGATGATTCCGTCTAGCCAAACAGCGGTTTCCTCGCGGTTAATTTAGGCACCTAATTTCTCAATTGCAGCCAACAGGATGCACGTTGCGACGCCATCCATGGCTTCTTCTACTTCTTCCTGCGGTGGCATCGACGGCGCCAAGCGGATATTGCGGTTATTCGGATCATCATTGCCTGGGAACGCCGAGCCAGCCTTGGTCAGCACAATGCCGGCTTCCTTCGCCAGCTCCCACACGCGCGTGGCGGTGCCGTCAATAACGTCGACGGAGATGAAATAGCCACCTTCAGGCTTGGTCCACCGCGCAACGTCGTACTCACCCAGACGGTCTTGCAAAATATTCTGCACAGCGGTGAACTTCGGCGCGAGGATGCCAGAATGCTTGCGCATTACCGAACGCACTCCTTCAGCTGAGCCAAAGTAGTTCGCATGCGCCAGCTGGTTGAGCTTATTGGGACCAATGCCGCGAGAATTAGCAATGGACATGTACCAGTCCAGGTTTTCGCGCGAAGAGCCGAAGAAGGCTACGCCAGCGCCCGCGAAGGTGATCTTCGACGTCGAGGACAAAACCCAGAAACGGTTCGGGTTGCCGGCCTTTTCCGCGATGCCCAGCACATCGATGATTTCAGGGAATTCATCAGTCAAGGTGTGCACGGCATAGGCGTTATCCCACATGATGCGGAAATCCGGGGAAGCCGTTTCCATAGCCGCGAGCTTTTCGATGCTTTCCTTGCTAAACGTCACCCCAGTCGGGTTAGAGAACATTGGTACTGCCCACATGCCCTTCACCGAAGGGTCCTTGGCCAGCTCAGCGATAGCGTCAACGTCTGGCCCATCTTCGAGCATTGGCACGGTGACATTTTCAAAGCCGAACTGCTCAGAGATGGTGTGGTGGCGGTCGTAGCCTGGCACTGGGCAGATCCACTTGCGCTGCTCATCAGCAAACCATGGCTTTTCGGAATCGTTATTACCGAACGCGCAGGACCACGAGATGAGATCGAACTGGATATTCAGCGAGGAGGAATCTGCAGCCAACAGTTGCGCAGGGTTAATGCCAAGCAGCTCGCCCCAGAGTTCACGGATATCAGCAATGCCTTCACCGTTGCCGTAGTTTCGCAGGTCGGTGCCGTTTTTATCCGTGTAGTTATCTACACCAGGCAAAGACAGCAGCTCATCTGCTAGGTCCAGCTGTTCAGCCGAAGGCTTGCCTCGCGTCAGATCGAGCTTGAGACCCTTTGCTTTGAGCTCTTCATAATTTTTACGAGTGCGGTCAGCTAATTCTTTTAGCTGATCAGAGTCAAGTTCAAGCAGCGACATGAGACGTGCTCGCCTACCTTTCGGTTCTGTATAAGGCCCTATGTAGAGTCCAATAGTAGCGAATTTATACAGCCGCTGTTTTCACATCCCCGCATCTGCGGGCAAGTGGCAAAACAAAAAATCTCGGACCCTGCCTCTAGTGCAGAAGTCCGAGATTTTCACTGGCGGAGGATGTGGGATTTGAACCCACGAGGGGCGTGAACCCCGCACGCGTTCCAGGCGTGTGACATAGGCCGCTAGTCGAATCCTCCGAGAAGAAACATTATCAGCACGGGCAACACCACACAAAATCAGCAGGTCACAACGTATTTTAAAGGAAATTATTAGAGTACCGAGTTTGCACTACCGGGCTTCCTAGGACTGCGCCCCAGTGAATGTCTCGGCGCGCCTCAGCGCGCCCCTTTTCGCCAGAGAGCATTCTCGGCATGCCCTTTGCATACCCTTTATTTTGTAATGCAGTCGCTCAAGCGCTAGGCTCTAGGAGAGGATTCCGCGTGGCGTCATCCTGTGAACTCCCCCAGGGCAGGAATGCAGCAAGGGTCAGCAGGCTCTGTCGGGTGCGCGGGGTCCCTTTTAAGTTTCCAAGGACGCGACGTCAAAGTCATCTTGCTCAAGCCATTCCAAATGAGGTGGCGTGTTCATTCCCCACTCTTGACGCTTAGCTAGGAAAGCTTCGATGACTTCGGATTCTGCATAGCCCCCATCGAAAAGATACTGACGGAACCCGCGCGGGCCAGCATCTTTAATCCACAGCCAAATGTAGTCGAGCAGGGAATTGTCCCCGATCAGGTCTTCTAAACCTTCGGGGATAAATTGACGTTCGGTTTCGAGGCGGTCTTTCAGGTCTTTGTCAAAGAACCCGTACAGGTAGTCCATGCTCGCGTCGTCTTCGGCGTATTCGTAAATTCCCTGCCCATCCATAGCTGCCAGTGTAGCCAGAAATCTTTTCTTACTTCCGGTCGTTGACTGTCAACAGTGCACGGTCAACTTCGGCCAGGATTTCATCGACGATAGCGGGATTGAATTCCCTGTTCTTACGCATATGCAGTAGCTCTTCTTGCGAAGCAAGCAATGCAACTTCACGGGCTTTGCTGGCCTCCGTGCGAGCGCGTTTAATCTTTTCCATACGCACGCTGCGCTCATCTGATGATAAGTCGCCGGCACCGAGGTTTTCCTCAAACCAGTTATCCACGGCGACGGCGATTTCCGGGTCGAGAGTGTCGGCATAGTTGCGCAGGCTGCGCATCGCGGCTTGGCGCGAGCGTTCAGAGACAACAGCGCGCATGGCATCTTCGGCGGATTCTGCCTGCGAGCGCAAAGACAATTGGTTCATCAGCCACGGCAGCAACATGCCCGGGACCACCATGGTTATCAGCAACACCGTGAGCGCAATAACCGCGAGTTCATGATGATAGGCCAAAGCGCCGGTGGGAATAGACAAAATCAGTGCCAGTGTCACGAGTCCGCGCATACCCGACCAGGTCATTAAGAGGACTTCTTGCAGGCGGGTGGGTGCGCTGCGCCGCTGCCCAGTCTGGCGGTTAATTAGGCACACAATATACATCCATACTCCGCGAATGACGATGGCAACCAGCGAAAGGCCAACACCAACGAAGACGGAATGCCACAGGTCAGAGCCAACCTCATCAATGGCATCGCGCACGGACATGCCGATGAGACCAAAGGCGACGCCGGTAAAAAGCAGCTCGGCAGAATCCCAGAAATTCTGCCCCGAGGAACGGTCTTGCGCAATCAACGGTGCCCGGGAGCTTAATTCAATAGCGGCGATGACCACGGCGATAACACCGGAGGCTCCCAAATATTCCGCGGTGATATAGGTGCCAAATGGCACCACCCAGGTCAGTGCATTACGCGCGGTGGAATCATCGATATGCTTCATAAACCACGCTGCTGCCCGGCCAATAACCAGTCCCAAGACAGCGGCAACCACCGACGAGTAAACAAAGTTCAATACTCCGCTGGCAACGGAGAGATCATTTCCTTCGGTAACCGCGAAAAGCGCTAGATGGAAAAGCACAATCGATGCGGCGTCATTAAACAACCCTTCGGTCTGCAAGGACGTTGTAATGCGGTGCGGGATACCTGCTGGTTCGGCTACTGCTTCCACGGCAACGGGATCCGGTGGGGCGATTGCCGCGCCAATCAAAATCGCGCCGGCAAGCCCAATACCGGGAAGCCAGAAATATGCTGCGGCACCAACGCCTGCGGTAGTAATGACCACCAAAACCACGGACAGCAACAAGATGGTGCGCCATTGTTCGCGAATCACGCCCCACGAAGTCCGCCGGGCTAACGCCCACAACAGCGGCGGTAAGAAGATAGGAAGAATCAACTCCGAAGGCACTGTAAAGGTTGAAAACCCTGGGATGAACACCACCGCGGTGGTCAACAATGTCAGCAAAGCTGGCCAGGGCAAACCTGTCTTATTACCTAATGCGACAGCAAAGACCGTCGCGGCTAAAAGCCCGGTTAAGACCATCAAAATATCCATGCGCTGGAGTCCTTTAAGTGTTGGCAGTCCATGTAAAAGGCTGGTGTGCGGCGTCGCGCTGTGCAAAGTCTTGCGGATCAAATGCTTCCAGTAGCTCATCAGCGCTATGGATTCCAAAATAACCTAAAGACTGCGCAAGCTGCTCAATAATGGATGCGATCTCTGTAGTTTTTAACATCTCTCGCAAGGTCACTGCCCCATCGCGTTTGGCTAAGCGCTGGCCTTTGTCATTTAAGACCAAGGGAACGTGCACATACTGCGGGATGTCATAGCCTAAAAGTTGCGCGAGATACGCCTGCCGGGGCGCTGATGACAATAAATCATCACCGCGCACGACTTGATCAATACCTTGCTCCGCGTCATCAACGACGACCGCCAGATTATAGGCCCAATCCGGGCCCAGTGGGCCAATCTGATTGGCATTGCCGCCCCGGCGCAAAATCATGTCATCAACATCACCGGTGTATTCGCCAGCCAATTCATCAAAGACCGTAAACGTGGATACCTCGGAGCGCAGACGAAGGGCGGGGACGCGGGAGGCATCGGCAAGCAATGCTCTTTTCTCAGCTCTTTCCTCGTCGCTCAAATCCCGACAGGTCCCGGGATATTGCCCGGGAATGGCATGCGGGGCAGAGGCTGCTTCCTGGATGTCTTTGCGCGAGCAATAGCACTCATAGTGTGGAAGCTTCGCCAAAGCCTTTTCATAGATGTCATAGCGATCCTGCTGGTAGATAACCTCCCCGTCCCATTCCAACCCCAGCTGATCCAAATCTTCTAACTGACGCTGCGCCGACTCCGGCGTGGAGCGCTGCTGGTCAATATCTTCGACCCTCATGAAAAACTTCCGGTTGGTGCTGCGCGCATACAACCACGACAACAAGGCTGTGCGCAGGTTGCCAAAGTGCAAGTCCCCTGATGGACTCGGCGCATAACGCCCCGCACCCTGAGTGTTGCTGTGCGGCTCGCTGCGATGGCGACCTGGCTGCGTGCCGGCTTGCTTTTCCTGCGTTGTTTGGGTGTTCGTGCTGTGTGGCAAAAAATGCATAATTTCTAGGTTACGACTTCAGGTGCGAAGATGTATTTCATGACAAGTAAATCGGCAACCGCAACCGCAGAAAATGGCGGCGAGAGCATCCGATTCATCCCGGTACAGTCCACTCTGTATCCGTGGTTGGTCACGGTGTTTGTCGTCGTCTTCCTTATTTCCAACATCAACGCCACCAAGGGTGTTGAACTTGGCCCTTTGATCACAGACGGCGCGTTTTTCTTATTCCCTCTGGCTTATATCGTCGGCGACGTGCTGGCCGAATGCTACGGCTTTAAATCCACCCGGCGCGCCATCTATATCGGCTTTTGCATGGCAATTTTGGCCGTGGTGTGCTTCTATATCGCTATTTGGCTGCCTGCGGCAAGCTTCTATGAAGGCCAAGAAGCCTTCGCTGCGACCTTAGGCTTGGTGCCACAAATTGTTCTGGCTTCTCTGGCGGGCTACCTGGTGGGCCAGCTGCTCAACGCCTGGATCATGAACGCGATGAAGAAACGTTCTGGCGAAGGCGGTTTGAAGACCCGCTTGATTGCCTCCACCGTTGTTGGTGAATTTGGCGACACTTTGCTGTTTTGCGCCATCGCCGCGTCCGTCATCGGTGTCGACTCCGTCGGCGGCTTCATCAACTACGTCGCCGTGGGCTTTTTCTGGAAGACACTCATTGAAATTGTGCTCTTGCCGGTGACCACCCGAGTGATCGCGTGGGTGAAAAAGCGCGAAGATTACGTTCCGGTGTAAATAACTCCCGTCCCGTTTGTGATTAGGCTTGGTGTAGCAACGTTTAGTGGCTCGCCAAGCCATTTCTTTTTATGAAAGGGCAGGGTTTTTTGGCAACGACAACTAATCAGGCTGAAACTACCGTGGATGTGCTGGTTATCGGTTTTGGTAAGGCCGGCAAGACCATCGCCATGAACCGCGCGGAGCACGGCGACCGCGTCATTTTGGTGGAGCAGTCCCCGAAAATGTACGGCGGCACCTGCATCAATATTGCGTGTGTTCCGACCAAGACCATGCTGGTGGATTCCGAGCACGGCGTAAATTACGAAGATTCGGTTCGGACCTGACCCCCGTTAGGTAGACACCCCGGATTCCAGCCACTGTGGTTGGGAAGGAAGGAAATCTACCACCATGCCCGCGTCAAGGTTTACACGGAACAGTTCAAGCGCGACGCCGTCGCGATGCTCGAGGCGAGCCCAGATGCTTCGATGCGCAAAGTCGCAAAAGAGCTCGGGATCAATCGCTCGACCCTGGGATACTGGTACAAGCAGTTTGATACCAACGTTGCCGCTAATGATGCAGGCTCGTCACCGGCAGCTAAGCTTGCTGATGCGGAGCGAATTCGCCAGCTAGAGCGCGAAAACAAGCGGCTTCGTCAAGAGCGTGAAATTCTGCGCAAGGCCGCGAAGTATTGTGCGGAAGAGACGACCTGGTGATCCGCTTCCAGTTCGCCTGTGACGATATCCCCGACTACTCGGTTAAGCGGATGTGCGAAGTTCTAAACCTTAACCGGTCTTCGTACTCCAAGTAGAAGAATTCGGCTCCACGTCGTAGTCAGCGCCTTTTAGATGACGCTCTGGTGGCCGCTGAGATCCAGGCCATTTTCGACGCTGAAAACGGCGTCTGGGGCGCTCGTCGCATCACTACCGAACTCAACGACCCCACACATCGCGACGGTGCTACAACCCCTGCCAAGCGGATCAATCGCAAAAAGGTGGCCCGCTTGATGCAGGCCCAGAACCTATTCGGATTTCAAAACAAGCGCAGGGTCAAGACCACCGTGCGCGACACAGGCCGGCGCGTGTTCGCAGACTTGGTGAACCGTGACTTCACCGACCACGCTCCGAATCGTGTGCTGGTCGGCGATATTACGTATCTGCCGATCGCAGACGGAACGAACATGTACTTGGCAACAGCTATTGATTGTTTCTCCCGCAAACTTGTTGGGTTTGCTATCGCAGATCACATGCGTACCGAACTGGTAGAAGAAGCCCTCGAAAACGCTTCCCACCTGCGAGGAGGTCTTGACGGTGCGATTTTCCACTCAGATCACGGAATCGTCTACACCTCATCGTAGTCCCAGACAACATGCAGGCGCTTGGGCGTTACCCAGTCGATGGGCGCGGTGGGAACCAGCGCGCATAATTCCCTCGCTGAGTCGTTTAACGCAGCGTTGAAGCGAGAGGTCCTCAAGGATACGAAGACGTTCGCCAACCAGCTGATCTGCCGTAGGAATGTCTTCCGCTGGTGCGTGCGCTACAACACTTGCCGCCGACACACTTGGTGCGGATATCAAACTCCCGATGAGTTTGAGTCGCAAACCACATAAAGAGTGATAGGCTTACACCTACATTTTATACACCCCAAGGTATCTACTCTCTGGAGGTCGGGCCCGTTCCTCCCAGACGGTGAAGGTGTGCACCATTTCTGGGGGCTCGGTTGCGTTACAGGTAGGACAGCTGCCGCCGGGGCGGCATTGGCTCGTGATGTCATTGGTGTTGAATGGATAGCGCACTTGAATTTGTCCTTAGAAAGCTAAAAGACCCTCGTCAACACGTGACGCGGGCTAAAAATAGGGTCAGAATGGAGGCTGTTCGTCCATGGTTTGTTGGACGTTCTGCTGGGATTGCGGCATATTCGGCGAGTTGTCCTGCCCGGTCGGTGCCGGCGCCCCCAACCACCCTGAGCGGGCTGCTGCGGCGTGTTACCCCACGCGCCGGATTGCGGCGTGCTCTGCCCATCCCGAGGATTACGCGCAACCTGAGCCGTGCCAAACAAAAGCGACGGCCCAACATCCTCAACCAACACCTCTAACACCGTACGGTTGTCCCCCTCCTTAGTCTGATAAGACTGGGCTTTGAGCTTGCCAGTAATAATGACACTCATACCCTTTTGGAGTGTTTCGGCCACGTTCTCCGCCATTTTGCACCATGGGAATTGCCATCCCCACATTGTCAAGAAGCCAGAGTCCAAAAAGTCGTTAGACATCCTGTCCATAAACTAACTGGACTCCAAGTCCAAGAAGTCACTAGACAACACACCTCCAGTCCACGCTTCATCATCCAGCCCCTTGTCCACCACATGACTTCGCCTTACAATGTCTTACAGAAAGAAAACTGGCTAGGGAGGCCACCATGTCACCATCGTCCATCACCCTCCGTCTCGACACCGCGGAGAAGGAAGCAATCCAAGACTTCGCCCACACGTACGGCCAAACCACCTCTGAATTCATCCGTACCGTCGTCAACAATTACATGGAAGATCAGCTTGACCTTACGGTCTGGGAGGAAGCCATGGCCGAGTTCAAGGCCGATCCAGAGACCCTCTCCGCAGAAGAACTCGCAGCTAAATACGTGAACTAATTCGTTACCATGGTCTACCGCCTTCGCATCTCCCGGCGAGCCGACAAACAGCTGTCGAAACTAGATCCGCACGTATCGAGGATTATTGCAACGTGGCTCCTTAAAAACGTGGATGGAACAGACGATCCTCGTAGACACGGCAAGGGCCTTACGGGGCCATTATCTGGACGATGGCGATATCGCGTCGGAGACTATCGAATTCTCTGCGCCATCGAAGACGATAAAGCCATTGTGCTCGCGGTCGAAGTCGGACACCGTTCTGCGGTGTACCGATAAGCCGCACTCTCGCTCATCCTCAATCTTTAAGTCGGATCTCCTTGCCTAACCCCTCCAATTCTCTCACAGCGGCGGACTGCGCCACCGCCGAGCCGGTCGCCCGCGGCGGCGCCTGAATAACGCGCTCCGACTCGAGCCCTCGCTCTAGCTCCATCGCCCGCGCAATCTCCGCGTCGATCTTCACGCCGAGGATAAACAGCGTGTTCATGATCCACAACGCAAACAGCGCGCTGATGACCGTCCCCAGCGCGCCGTACGCGCTGCGCGCACCCACCACCGTGAGATAGACCCGCACCAGTCCCCACGCCACGACGGCACCCAGCAACGCGATGGTTGAGCCCACCGTGAGCCACTGGAATTTCCGCGTCCGCACATTCGGCGCGAAGCGATACAGCAACGCCAACAGCGTCACGCTCACCACCGCCACGACCGGCCAGCGCAGCCATTGCCACACCGGCAGGAAGGAATCGACGAGGAAAGAACGCACCGAAGAAACACCCGCGACCCCACCAAAAGGCCGCAACAGTCCCACCACGATGTCGCGCTGCAGCATGAGCGCCACAAAGATCACCACGACGCCCAGCACCATCGCGACGGTGAGCCGCCACATCACTGTCCACGTGCGCACGAGCCCGCGGCCTTCCACTCGCCCATACATCGCATTGGCACTGCGCGCAAACGCCCGCACATACGCCGAGGACGAAAACAGTGCGAGGACCACCGATAACACCAGCATGAGCGTCGACTGTTGCGTCGAGCCCACCACCGCATCCACGACCCGCTGCGCGGCGTCCGCCCATTCCTGTGGCAGATATGTCCCGATGAAATCGGCCGTGAGCTTCTGCACCTGTTCCTCATTGCGCGCGAGCACCAACGTCGCAATGGAGTACACGCCCAACACCATGGGCAGCGCCGTGAGCACCGTAAAGAACGTGAGCGTCGCCGCGCGGTCCATCATCGCGTTCATGAAGAGCTCATGGCGCACCCGGCGCGCAACTAACCCCCACGCCCGGCGCGACAAGTGCCGCGCGCTCTCCCCCGCCAAGCCATACGCCCGGGGCACCTCCGTGCGCACGAGCTCCCCGCTATTGGGCGCAGCGACGGCAGGGCTTGGCCGTGCCCCCTTCTTCTCACCGTCGCCCGGCGTGGCGTTTTGTGTCATACCTGCAGCTTACCGGGCGTACTCAGAGCGGGCCGACGCATCAAGGAAGCTAATTCGAGTCTATCGGCTCATAGCACGTCAGTACCCGCCATAATAGAGACCATGTCTACCTTCTCCGACGTCCTCGACCAGCTACGCAAGAACCAGCCGCAAGGCAAGTACGGCATCGCCTTTGAGAAGCTCATGGCCAATTACTTCCGTAATGACCCGACGTTGAGCGAAGAGTACGAGGACGTCGGACGCTTCATCGACTGGAAATACTACGACGGACAGTCCGATACCGGCATTGACCTTGTAGCCCGCCGCCGCGAGGACGGCCGCTGGGTCGCCATCCAGTGCAAGTTCTATGAGCCGACCGCTTACCTCCAGAAGTCCCACCTCGACTCCTTCTTCGAGAAATCCGGCCGCTCCTTTGATACCGAGCACGGCAAGGACTCCTTTGCTCAGCGCATCATCATCTCCACCACGGACCGCTGGAGCAAGAACGCCGAGGAAATGCTGGACAACCAGCTCATCCCTACCAACCGCATCGGCACTGCCTCCATCGCCGAATCCCCCATCGACTGGGACATCACGTTCCCCGGCAGCGACATCGCCATTAACTTAACCCGCAAGCAGGTGTACTCCCCGCGTCCGCACCAAGAGGAGGCCATCGCGGAGGCCATCGCCGGCTTCGAAACTCACGACCGCGGCAAGCTCATCATGGCCTGCGGCACTGGCAAAACGTTCACCGCGCTGCGCCTCGCGGAAAAATTCGCCGAGAACAACGGAAACAAGGCCCGCGTCCTCTTCCTCGTTCCCTCTATCTCGCTGCTCTCGCAGACGCTCAAGGAATGGACCGCTCAGTCGCAGCAGAACCTGCCACTCAAGCCGTACGCCGTATGCTCCGACCAGAAGGTCTCCAAGAAGGCCGAGGACATCGCCTCCTACGATCTCGAGGTCCCCGTCTCCACCGACGGACACGACATCAAGCATCGTACGGAGCAAGGCAAGCGCCGCCAGGGCCTCAACGTCATCTTCTCCACCTACCAATCCATCGAGTCCATCCACGAAGCCCAAGAGCTCGGCATGGATGACTTCGATCTCGTCATCTGCGACGAGGCCCACCGCACCACCGGCGTCACTCTCGCCGGAGAGGACGCCTCCAACTTCGTGAAGATTCACGACGAAAAATACATCAAGGCCAGCAAGCGCCTCTACATGACGGCTACTCCCCGACTCTTCGACGACAACGTCAAGGGCAAAGCCGAGGAACATTCCGCGGAGCTGGCCTCCATGGATGACGAGGCCATCTACGGCCCCGAGTTCTACCGCCTCGGCTTCGGTGAGGCCGTGGACAAGGGCCTGCTCACTGACTACAAGGTCCTCGTCATGACCGTCGAGGAAGACATCGCCGCGGACGTCCTCGCTGCCTACCCGACCAACGAAATCAACCTCACCACCGCCTCAGCCATGATCGGCGCGTGGAACGGACTCGCGAAGCGTTCGGGTGCCGAGCAGGACACGAAGTCCGGCTTCGAGGCCAATGCACAACCCATGCGCCGCACCGTTGCCTTCGCCAAGGACATCAAGGCCTCGAAGACTATCCAAGAGACCTTCCCCACGCTCATCCGCCAGTACCAGGAGCAGCTCAAGGACCACGCCGCTACCAACGACGTGAGCCTGCTCAACATCGATCTCCAGGTCGCCGTCGAGCACGTCGATGGCACCATGAACGCCCTCGAGCGCGGCAATAAGATCTCTTGGCTCGAGTCCTCCATCCCTGAGGACGAGACTCGCATCCTCACCAACGCTCGCTGTCTCTCCGAGGGCGTGGACGTCCCTGCCCTCGATAGCGTCATCTTCTTCCACCCGCGCAATTCCATGGTCGACGTCGTCCAGTCCGTCGGCCGCGTCATGCGCAAAGCCGAGGGCAAGGACTACGGCTATATCATCCTGCCCGTCGCCATCCCGCCGGGAGTCTCCCCGTCCCAGGCCCTCAATGACAACACGCGCTTCCGCGTAGTCTGGCAGATTCTCAACGCCTTGCGTGCTCACGATGACCGCTTCAATGCGAAGGTCAACTCGATTGCGCTCAACGAGAAGGTCGGGCTTCCCATCGACATCGAGAGCGTGAAGAATACCAAGAAGGAGGAAGAGCAGTCCCTTGCAGACAAAGCCAAGGACGCCCAGGCAAAGCTCGATGCTTCCGATGCCACCCCGGCTAGCCACTCTGAGTCCTCCGGTGAGCAGGACCTCACCTCGGCGCAGATTGCGCTATTCTCCCTCGAGGCCTGGCAGGAAGCCATGTACGTCAAGCTGGTCGACAAGGTCGGTACGCGTACTTATTGGGAAGACTGGGCTGACGATGTCGCCACTATCGCCGAGGCACAGATCGCCCGCATCAAGGCGCTTATCAATGCTGCGGACGACACCATCCGCAAGGAATTCGAGGTCTTCATCGAGGGCCTGCGCGGGAACCTGAACGACTCCATCACCGAGGACGAAGCCATCAGCATGCTCTCTCAGCACCTGATCACTGCCCCGGTCTTCAACGCGCTGTTCACCGAGCACGACTTCGCCGCGCACAACCCGGTCGCCCGCGTCATGCAGCGCATGGTCGACGCATTGTCCGACGCCAAGCTCGAATCCGAGACCGAATCCCTCACCAAGTTCTACGAGTCGGTCCGCATCCGCGCCTCCGAGGTCTCCTCCGCTTCCGGCAAGCAACAAGTCATCAAGGACCTCTACGAGCGATTCTTCCGCAAAGCCTTCAAGAAGCAATCTGAGGCCCTCGGCATCGTCTACACCCCGGTTGAGATCGTCGACTTCATCCTGCGCTCCGCGGACCAAATCTCCCGCGAGCACTTCGGCAAGGGGCTCACGGACGAAGGCGTCCACATCCTCGATCCGTTTACGGGCACCGGCACGTTCATGGTGCGGCTCCTCCAGTCGGGCCTCATCGAACCGGAAGACCTCGCCCGCAAGTACGCTGGCGAACTCCATGCCACCGAGATCATGCTGCTCGCCTACTACGTCGCCGCGGTCAACATCGAAACGACGTATAACGCCCTCCAAGCCGAACGCGCCCAGCGCGACAATGAGCCTGAACCCGCGTACGTCTCCTTCGCCGGCATCGCCCTTGCCGATACCTTCCAAATCCACGAGGAAGGCGACATCCTCGACATCAAGGTCTTCAAGGAAAACAACGCCGCCATTCAACGGCAAATCGACGCTCCTATTAACGTCATCATCGGTAACCCGCCCTACTCCGTGGGACAGATGAGCGCGAACGACAACAACGCGAATCTCAAGTACCCAACACTTGACAACCGAATTCTTGAGTCATTTGCAGCCCGGTCAACCGCTTCGCGTAAAGCAGACCTTTACGATTCGTATCTGCGAGCATTCAGATGGTCAATCGATCGCCTCGGTAGAAACGGCGTCATGGCATTCGTGTCCAACGGCGGCTGGATAGACGGCAACACCGCCGATGGCGTCCGACTTTCACTAGCAGATGAGCTCAGCGACATCTACGTGTACAACCTCCGTGGCAACCAACGAACTGCCGGCGAGCAATCCCGCAAAGAAGGCGGCAAGGTCTTCGGCTCCGGTAGCCGCAACACCGTCGCCATCATCATTGCCGTCAAGCGCGAAATCCCGGACGATGTCTGTATCCACTACCGCGATATTGGCGACTACCTCAGCGCAGACGAAAAACTTGCGATTGTTGATCGCTCCACGCTCGATAATGTCGATTGGGAAATCCTCCACCCAAACAAACACGGAGATTGGATCGAACAACGCGGTGAGGAACTATCAACATTTGTTCCGCTCGAGTCAGATCCAAAGGCTGGTACAACAGGTATTTTAAGAATATCCGGACCGGGTATAAGCACGAACCGCGACAAGTGGGCTTATTCGTTTTCTTCAGATTCCTTGGCGTCAAACGTCGAATCATCGATTCTCAACTTCAATTCGATGCTCGGGGACGTACCGCTGAAGGATGATAAAAAAATCAAATGGTCATCGAAATTCGACAGCCTTCATAACCGCAATGTTCAGCTCGTTTTCGACCCCACGAGGATCATCATCGGTGCATATCGCCCATTCCAAAAGATGCACTTGTACAGCGGCGCCAACTATCTGGACCGTCCAAGGCTGATTTCTTGGGCTTTCCCATCCCCTAAGACCCCCAATCTCGGATTTGCGGTAACGGGAACAGGATCAAACGACAATTTTTCGCTTCTCGGCTCCATCCTCCCACCAAATTTGCACTTCCAAAACTCCGGCCAGTTCTTCCCGCGCTGGACCTGGGAACCCATCAAGGCGCCGGAGGGTGAGCTGGACTTTGGGATGGGGGAATCGGAAGGCTCGGAGCCTGGTATTGAAGGAGAAATCCTCGACGGCTACCGTCGCGTGGACAACATCACGGACGAGATTCTTGGGATTTACCGCGAGGCGCTGGGCTCGGATGTGACGAAGGATGATATCTTCTCCTTCGTGTACGGGCAGCTGCATGACCCGGGGTACCGAGAGAAGTACGCCGCGGACCTGAAGAAGATGCTGCCGCATATCGAAACGCCGACGTCACGGGCGCGGTTCGACCAGCTGGCTGCCGCCGGCCGGGAGCTCATGGACCTGCACGTCAACTACGAGGACGTGGAGCCGTGGCCGGTCACGGTGGCGGTGAAGGCATCGGCGGACGAGAACTCCCGCGAGACGTGGCGCGTGCAGAAGATGAAATGGGCGAAGAAGAAGGACCCAGAGACGGGTAAAAACGTCAACGATGTAACGACGTTGGTCTACAACAAGTCCGTGACCGTGCGCGACATTCCGGCTGAGGCGGACGAGTACATACTCGGCTCGCGGTCTGCGCTGGCGTGGATTATTGACCGGTACCAGGTGAAGAAAGACAAGGCATCGGGAATCGTCAACGACCCCAACGACTGGGCTGACGAGGTGGGCAATCCGCGGTACATCGTGGACCTCATTGCGAAGGTCACGCGTGTGGCGGTGGAGACTGTGAGGATTGTGGAAGGGATTCGAGAGGATAAGGAGTAGCAATGAGCCCACAGATTTATAACTGGAAATCCATGTTGCCGGTAGTCCTTGAGGTCGCCGCGGATGGAAAGCCACACCACCGCACCGACTACATAGAAGCCGTTCGTCGAGTCACCGCTCGTGACTTTGGCGACGAAATTCACCGGAAGCTCAAGCACGGCTACTCCTATGAAGACCGTGCTAATTGGGCGACGTTTGAGCTGCGTCGCTCCGGGTTACTGGCCGATGTTGAGCGCGCCGTAACGCAAATTACGCCTGAAGGCATCCAATGGCTCAAGGACAATCCCTATCCGCTGCGCCGCGAACAACAGCGAGAGTTTGTGAAGATGCGGGACCGTGTTCTCGAAGCGAAGGGGACGATCGAAAAATCCTCGTCTGATGACGATGCCGACGAGCCCGAAACAAGCGATGATTACGTCTGGGTTCTCCGCGCTGGCAAAGATGGCGTCCGTGAGAAGCGTGCTCTTCAAGAAAACCTCGGTCTACCGGGCTTGTACTACAACGAAGAGGTAGAAAGTACCGAGACCCTTGACGAGATCAAAAAGGCCATGCGGGCCGCCTATCCCGAGTGGAAGCGCGGCCAGATCAATACTCAGGCAGGGCAACTTTACCGTTTCCGTACGAAGCTCCAAGTGGGCGACATTGTTCTTATGCCGAGCAACCATGTCCATGGTGCAGTGTTCCATGGAAGAGTCACTGGTCCTGTCACCATTGACCGCAGCGAACCCGATGCCGAAGCACATCTCCGAGTTCCCATCGAGTGGAGTAAAGAACCTTTCCAGCGCGATGAATTAGGCATTGATCTGCGGCGTTCCATCACAAGCTTGCTGACTCTTTCGCAAGTAAAGCGGAACAACGCACATGAACGTTTCCTGTCTGTGATTGACGGCTCTGGTGATCCAGATTTCGACATTCAAGACTTCTCGACCACAGATTCATTCGTTCTTGACTGGATCAGCTTCAACCGCGAGTTCGCAGAACGACTCCTTTCCTATCGCACTGACCGCACAGCTCTACTAGAGAAACTCCGTGAGGCAGCACGACTTTCCGAGCGACCATCGTTGTTCAATATGTTGTGGGAGTGGTCGAAGGAGGACGGCAAAGAAACCGCCACGGACATCGATCCATTTACGGTCTATGCGCTCATCAATCGCTCGCTGACCATATCCAACAAGGAAGCGATTTATCGAGGGCTCAAGGAAGCATTCGATATTAGCGCCGAGGTTCCAACATCGGTTGATGGCTTGCCGGTACGTAACAACTTGTCGGCACGCTTCGAATCGAAGTACACCGATCCTGGAAATACCGCCTTCTATGACGGAATCTGGACGCTCTTCGAGGCCGCTCTGCGATACAACCCACGCGAGAAACACGGTCACTCCCGCGTCGACTTCATTGATGCGTACGACGCCGCGGTAAAGGACCGCTCACAGGTCGCGTATACCATGGGCCTATTTTGGATTCGTCCTGAAACCTTTATGGCTCTCGACCGCCGCAATGCCGACTTCCTTAAATCCGAAGACGGCATGGGCATCGATGTGGTCGGCACTGTAACTGACGGTGCCTCGTATCTCGCAACGCTTACAGATGTCGCCGACTGGCTCCAGGATTCCATGATTGATCCGCCAACTTTCGCAGGATTGTCGGCAACAGCATTCCAATACGCGCAGAACGAATCTGAAGCACCTGTCGAATCAGAACTCGAGGAACTCACTGAAGAAGCGCAGGAGACTTACTCCATTCAGGATATTCTCAACGCTGGATGCTTCCTCGACCGCAAACAACTCGAGACTATCCTCCGCCGATGGCGTGAAAAGAAGAACCTCATCTTGCAAGGGCCGCCAGGGACCGGAAAGACCTGGCTCGGCCGAAAGCTTGCTTACGCGATGCTCGAGGACTCCTCTGACGAGACAATTACCGCAGTGCAGTTCCACCCGTCAACGTCCTACGAAGACTTCATCGAAGGGTTCCGCCCTGCGAGCGATGGCCATCTTCGTCTGCAGCCTGGCCCCTTCCTCAAAGCCGTACGAGCTGCTAGTAACGACGAGGGGCGCAAGCATTTCATCATCATCGAGGAGATCAATCGCGGCAATCCTGCGCAGATCTTCGGCGAGATGCTCACGCTCCTTGAAGCCGACAAACGCAACGTCGAAAGTGCACTGACGACGATTTACTCACCAGACAGCGAGCCAATCTTTCTCCCCGAAAATCTCTACGTAATTGGCACGATGAACCAGGCGGACCGATCCCTCGCGATGGTCGATATGGCGTTGCGCCGACGTTTCGCATTCGTTGATCTTCAGCCTCAATTCAATGAGCGGTGGCTCGATTACTGTTCGACTAATTGCGGCTACGATCGAGGGACGCTGGAAGCTATCGGCACGAAGCTGGATGCGCTCAACGCCCGCATTGCCGCCGACATCAATCTGGGACGCGATTACGAAGTGGGGCACAGCTTCGTGACGCCGCGTAGGTCGTCAAAACCGCTGACCGCCGAGGAGACGCGCAAATGGTTCGATGCAATTGTCGACACGGATTTGGCACCGCTTCTACGCGAATACTGGTACGACCAGCCTGAGGTCTTGAAGGAAGCACTTCGTGAACTTCGAGCCTAAGACTTCTGCAGAGCCCATAAGCAAGCACGTGCCGATGCGCAGCGTATGGCTGCTGCAGCTCTATGCATCCGAGGTTTATCGGCGCGGAGTTATCACCGACGCCGCGGTCGATGCTGCGGACGCCGAGCTGCCATTGCTTCTCACTACCATGTTGTGCGAGGCCGTCGAGCGCCGCCTCACACGCGAGCTCAGCGTCGGATTCAGCCGTCGCGCCGCGACTCTTCACCGCGTGCGCGGGAAGATCGATGTTTATGCAACGCAGCGACACCGGCTACTCGACAAGGGCCAGATCCGGTGCGAGTTCAACGAGCTCACCAGCGACCACCCCGTCAACCGCTACTTGCTTCGTGTTCTGCACTACGCAGAAAACCTCATTCAGCCGCTCAATCAAGCAGTGGCGACGCGGTGCCGTTGCTTGGCGCGATCTCTCGAAGTCGCGGGAGTGCCATTTATTCCGTCGACACCTGAGCCAGCGGGCCGCCTCTCTCCTGCCGACGTCCACCCCACAGCAGTGGCATCGTTATTGCTCAATCTATTTGTTCCGCGTTCCGGCCTCGGCCCACACGCGTTTGCTCGTGCAGAAATATCAGAGGCCAAATTGCGAAGGCTCTTCGAGCGAGCGCTACTCGGAATCTACCGCTACCATCTCACGCCTTTGGGGTGGACAGTCAGTGGTGCGAAGTACCTGGGCTGGCCCCTCAACGCCCCAGCTACTGCGCAGCTTCCACGGATGCTCACAGACATCATGCTCACTAAGCCAGATGGCACCGAGGTCATCGTCGATGCCAAGTTCACGTCCATGGCGACCAGAAACCGCTCGGATACTGGGTACACACTGGCGTCGGGCCACCTCTATCAAATCCAGTCCTACGTGCTGGCGCACGCGGCGGCACTCGCTGAGGGAGGCGAGATCCGGCCGGTTGCGGGCGCGATGGTCTATGCAGCTCTAGGAGCACCCGAATCTACTTTTAACCAGCACCAACAGTTCCGCATTCATGGTCATGATTTCTCCTTTGCGGCTTTAGACCTCACCGGTCGAGCGAGCACGGTTCGAGAAGGCGCGCTCGCTGCGCTCGGAGTCGACATCCCTGCGACTCCGCCTTCTGTCCAAGCCGCTCTAGCTTCAGGTTTTTCTGGATTTACTTCTTAAGCCCAACACAGCATGCCGCAACGCCGGGTCCGAGAGTCCTCGCGTCTATCGAAGCGAATTGGCTACCATCGCCTAGGGTGCCGAGGGCGAGCTGAGCGGCGGTGAGGGCGGCATCGGCAAGCGCGATGGGGTAAGTGAGCCAATCGCTGTTTGCTTCGCCGTGGCGCGCAGAGCAGCAGCTGCTCTGGCCCCGTGCCCATTCCTCAGTTTTCCGTAGAATGCAGGCATGAAGAATTTCCGAGTGTATACGGGCTCTTCCGATTTTAGAGTACGCCCTAGCTTCAGGTCGTCGTTGCACCACTTCTAGTCGGAGGTAGTGCAATGAATAGCCGTCCTAATGGTTCGTTCCATTCGCTGTCGGATGAAGACAAAGCAGGTATCCGTGACTTGCTCAGCCAAGGGATAAGCCTACATCAGGCTTCGATCCGGCTGGGTTGTAATTATGCTCATACCCGCAATTTTGCCCATAGCCAATCCTTTATTAATTACCGTCCTCACACCACAGATCCGCAGCTTGTCGACGCGGGATTGAAGCTTGTGAGATCTGGACTGACGGTCAATGCTGCTGCAGTAGCAGTTGGCTTAAATGATGATGTCTTGCGCACACGAGCGCAAAAGGCTGGGTTGGTGAAGCCGGTTAGTCGGTACCAACGCACGGTCAATTCCACCAACCTTCGGGTTAATTACTTGGAATCACGCCTGGCAAATATGTCGAAAAAAGATGCGGCAGTCGCCACGGGAATTGACTACCGCAAGGCCTTGTACTTTGAAAAAGGCCAAGAAGGACGCGGAACAAATCATGCACGCCGTTTGAGTTTTGTTCCTGCAGGTCCTGCTGCAAAGGCGTATAACAAGCTTATGAACCGCCTTTTACACGCTACGGGTGGCATCGACCCTGCCCGCCGGCCTGAGCCTAAGCTGCCACCAGGGGTTAACCCGTATACACAGATACACCCTCGGTATTTAAGCCATGCAGAGCGCGTGATGATTGCTGATCTGTACCGGGGGGACACAGCATACGAGAAATTGCCCGCAGACTGGAACGTTCGCATTCTTTTATCAGCCGCGAGCTACGCCGCGACCACAGCGCCGAGGGGCCTTATCGCCCAGAAGATGCCCAATTAAAAGCCACCGCACGCAGAGCGCGCCCATAAATAGGCAAGCTGATGGCATCACCCCCACTGCGTAAGTATGTCGTGGAAGCGCTGCGGGCACAATGGTCACCAGAAGAAATTGCTGGGCGTATCCTTCCATGACTTTCTAAGATGACCAGGAGATGCGAGTGAGCCATGAAACCATCTACGAAGCGTTCTATCTAGAGCCGAAAGGACGACTAAAAGACCTAGGCCTAAGTCTTCCGACCGGACGGACACGTCGACGAAAGCGCACCAGCCCACGTGAAAACAAAGCTAATGACTGGTTTGTCGACAAAATGATACTCATTGATGACCGCCCTGACGAGGTCAGTCAACGAGTCATTCCAGGCCACTGGGAAGGTGATCTCATTCTAGGAGCACGTAATAAATCCGCGGTCATCACCTTGGTTGAACGTGTCAGCAGGTTCGTCGTCCTAGGCCAGCTACCTGGCCGTCACGACTCAACCTCGGTATTAGAAGCGCTGAAGAATACTGTGCAGCATCTTGATAAATCCGTGTGGTCATCAATAACCTGGGACCAGGGATCAGAAATGCCCACGACACAAAGCGTTTAGCATGGCCACCGATATTCCTGTCTACTTCGCACATCCTGGATCCCCCTGGGAGCGCGGCAGTAATGAAAACACTAATGGCCGACTGCGGCGAAACCTTCCCAAATCTTCAGACCTGTCGCAATACACTGCTGAAGACTTAGAGATGATTGCCAATATTCACAACCACAAACCCAGGAAGGTCCTGGGCTGGAAAACCCCAGCCGAAATCATGACACAAGCCCTAAGAGAAACCGGTAGCATCACCTAAATACACATCCACCGGTGCAACGACGCCTAGAATTCAAGTACTGCGTTGATTCCCAAGAACTCATCAACTTGGTGGCAGTAGCCATGCGCCACAAGATTCCGGCCTCAGCACTTGGCGATGGCATCTATACCCACCCATCCAGCACCGAGGTCTTCCACGCACTCTTGTCCTAACCCGGCAGGGGTACTCCCCACTGGGGTACCCCCTACTTCTTGTTGGCGTAGTACCGTCCCATGAATTCATCGCGGTAGGCCTCGTAGTAGCCGCCATCGATGGATTTGCGGATGTTATCAACCAGGGTGATCATAAATTGCAGGTTGTGGATGGTGCATAAGGTTCCCGCTAAGAATTCCTTCGCCTTGAGCAAGTGGTGAATGTACGCGCGGGAGTAGTTCTCTGAAACGTACCCACCGAATTCTTCATCGATACCGGTGAAATCGCGCTTGAACTTCGCGCCCATCAAATTCATGCGCCCATCAAGTGTGTATACGCCACCGCGACGTCCCAAACGAGTTGGTGCGACGCAGTCAAAGGTATCGGCACCAGCTTCAATCGCGGTGAACATGTCATCAGGTTCAGAAATACCGAGTAGGTGACGTGGCTTGTTCTCCGGCAGCTCATCGCAGCACCAGCCCACAATCGTGCCCAGGTTTTCTTTCTCCAAAGCACCACCGATGCCGAAGCCGCCGAAACCGCGCTTGCCTTCGGCTTCTGCTTGCTCTGATAGCTGCACTAGGCCACGGGTAGCCTGACGGCGCAGGTCTTCATACTGTGCTCCTTGGACTACGCCCCACAGCGACTGCTTCGGGCGGTGCGTGCGCTCATTGGTCAACCGGTCATGTTCATCGAGGCAGCGCTTGGCCCAGCGGTGAGTGCGCTCCACAGATTCTTCCTGGTACTGACGGGTATCGACCAGCGTGGTTAATTCATCGAAAGCAAACATGATGTCAGCACCTAGGCCGTGCTGAATCTGCATCGAAAATTCTGGGGTAAATCGATGCTTGGAACCATCGATGAAAGAGCGGAAATCCACGCCGTCTTCATCGACATGCGCAAGGCGTTCTTTCTTGGCCGCGCGTATATCGCCTTCGGTCAACTTTGCCACGTCCATGGCCAAGACCTTCTTAAAACCCACGCCCAAGCTCATGACCTGGAATCCCCCGGAGTCGGTATAAGTCGGGCCATCCCAGTTTTCAAAGGCTGCAACGCCACCTGCTTCATCCACGATATCGTGGCCTGGCTGCAGGTAGAGGTGATAAGCGTTGGATAAAATCGCCTGCGCGCCGGTGGCTTTAATCTGCTCCGGGGTCAAAGTCTTCACCGTTGCCTTGGTGGCAACGGGAATGAAGGCAGGGGTTTGGATATCACCGTGCGGGGTATGGATAACCCCGGTACGACCATGTTTGCCGGGGCTGCCATCGCCCAGGCGGGTAGTCACATCAAAGGAAAGATCATCAGCGTGCTCGTGGCTCATAGCCAACCAGTCTAATCTGCGCGGGCGCGTTCCTTCTCTTCCCACTCTTTTTCCAAAGCCGTGCCTTCAATATCCAGCGGCGGCATGATCTTATCCAGCCACTTGGGCATCCACCAGGTTGCTTTGCCCATCAAGAACATCGTGGCCGGCACCAGAGACATGCGAATGAAGAAGGCATCGAAGAATACCGAGACTGCCAGCGCGAAACCAAAGATTTGAATGAACGGCAATGGCTGGTTGATGAAGGCCACGAACACCGAAATCATAATGATCGCAGCGGCTGTGACCACGCGCGCACCTTGGGTAAAGCCCACGATGGTGGATTCATCCACGCCCGAATACGGGGATCCAGGAGAAGGCTGACCATTCGTGTGCGAGTAGTGCTCACGCATGCGCGTGACTAGAAAGACCTGGTAGTCCATGGCCAAACCAAAGGTCACGCCGATGAGGAAGATCGGCATAAAGGAAATCAGCGGACCTGGGGCTGGTACCAAATCCCACAGGCCTTGCTGCCAGACCAAGACGGTCAGACCGAAGGCACTACCAACGGAAAGCAAGAAGCCAAGCGCTGCGACCAGCGGCACCAAAAGTGAGCGGAAGACCAAGAACAGCAGCAAGATGGCAAGACCGACCACAATAGCCAGATACACCGGCATGGCTTCTTCGAGGCGCTCGGTGATATCCAGCTGGACTGCGGTTAAGCCAGTCATTCCCAAATCTGCACCGGTAGCATCTTCAATGCGCTCTGTGGCATCGCGCAAGGCACTGGCAACGCCGACGGTGGCGGCATCGGTAGGAGAAGTCTGCGGAGAGACCATAATCTGTGCTGCTTGGCCGTCTTCACTCAGGCCCACGATTTGTGCATGGCGCACGCCACCGACGCGCTTGAGCGCATCCGCGGTGTACATGTACGACGACAGCTGTGCTTGCTCAGTCGGCGTGGAATCCTCGCCTTGGGCATCCATCAAGGACTGCAATGCAGGTGCATCGGCATTGATATTTTCTGCATCGACGATGACCAAGAAAGGACCGTTGACGCCGGGGTAGAAACCTTCGGACAGCAAGTCAGCGGCCTTGCGCTGCGTGGTATCTGGATTTGAGGTGGTATCCGCTGGCAGCGATAGTTCCATATCCAGTACCGGCGCGGATAGTGCACCGAGGCTCAAGACCACAAAGGCCATAACGACACCGGGCATCTTGCGCACCAGGCGTACCCAGCGATTACCCATCGTCGGCGTCATGCGGAAGGTCCCGCGGGAAGAGTCTGCTAAAGCTCCACTCTCCCGCGAAGCTTTAGCATCGCCGTCAGCATCTTCATTAGCCCCGTCTACGCCCATCTCTTGGGCAAGCCGCTGCGACTGTGCAGCATGCTTAGAGGCCTTGTGCTTCTTCACGCGTCGGCGATTGCCAGCTACGCCAGGAATGCGTCCGGCGAAAGCTTTATCACCCAAGAGACCCAACAACGCTGGAATCAAGGTGAGCGACACAATAACTGCAATGGCCACGGTAGCGGCGGCAGCGAGACCCATCGCTGTGAGGAAGCCAATATTGGCCACAACGAGAGCGAAAAGCGCGATAAAGACCGTGGCACCGGCGAAGACCACCGAAGAACCGGCGGTGCCTGCAGCCATACCGGCGGCATCGGGGCCATCTTTCGTCGCGCGTTCCGAGCGGTACCGCGACAGAATGAACAAGGCGTAGTCAATGCCCACAGCCAGGCCGATCATTACCGCGAGGACTGGAGTGATGTTGTTGAGTTCGACCCAGTGGGTGGCAATAAATAGTCCGAGAGATCCGAGGCCAACGCCAACCACCGCGGAAATTAGCGGCATACCGGCTGAAACCAAGGACCCAAAGGTAAAGATCAGCACCAAGAAAGCCACACCGATACCAATAATCTCCGAGGTAGTATTCACCGCGATTTCATCGCCGAAACCCGCACCACCTGCTTCGACCTGCAGGCCCAAATCGCGGCCTAGGTTCATAGCATCAGTAACGGTATCCTTGTCTGATTGCTCTACCGAATAAGGGCTTTCCGCATCAAAATCGAAAGTGGTGTACGCGATGGTCTCATCATCATTGACCATCGAGAGATTCTCAGCGTCTTCGCGCGCGGATTCTTCCGGCAGACCCATATCCGTGAACTGAGAAATTACTTCCTCTTCCAGCCGTGGCGAGACCTCCAACGGGTTGCCAAAACGCATGGTATCACCCATATCCAGGTTGTTTTCTAGATATGAGATAACCTCATCGATAGCCGCCTGATTGTCCGGGTCAGACAGCTTCTCACCATCTGGGGCTTTAAATACCAAGTTGACCGATGCCGAATTAGCGGGGTTACCCCCCTCGGGGAACAGCTCCATGGTGCGGTAGGTTGCCTCAATCGCTGGGGTTCCAGAAATTGAGAACTCCTGTGTCATCGGCTTTAACAGCGCCGCTGCTGCACCGCCGACGCCGGCGAGCAACAGTACCCACGCAATGATGACTTTCCACTTGTTGAGGTACGACCAGCGACCTACGCGGAAAAGAAACTTAGCCACAGTGACAAACTACCTTCAAGCAGACAACGGAAAATAACCTAAAAAGACTCGAGCGAGACTAGAGCCTCTAGTTTAAGCATGGATCAACGTTGAAGAAATCTCGCGGACCATATCTCGTTATTTCTATTTTTCTCTCCCCGAAGTTTGTGTCCTGAAACCCCCTGGAACGTTCTTCTTCATCGGCTCTAAACTCCAATTCCACCGAGCCTTCCACTGCCGAACCACGCCCCGTTAAACACTTAGAAATGGCCTCTGTGAATATTCTCAATTCCCGCGCTGACTGTTTCAAACGCATGTAAGCTCGCATTCATGGAACACAACTCCGCTCGCACAATCGTCGACGCTATCGGCAACACTCCGCTTGTTCGGCTTGATAGGCTTGCTCGCAATTGGAACTTCAACTTGTGGGCGAAACTCGAAGCTTATAATCCCGGGGGCAGTGCTAAAGACCGAACGGCTCACGCTATGGTCACTGCCAGCCAGTTAAAACCTGGAGACACTGTCGTCGAATCCAGTTCCGGCAATCTCGGTATCGCGCTGTCACGCGAAGCCGTCCTCGGGGACTGGACTTTCCACTGTGTCGTCGACCCACGCGCGAACCGCACCACCATCGCTCACATGAAAGCGCTTGGCACCGTAGTTCATCAAATCACCGAACCAGATCCTGATACTGGGGATTGGTTGGTTGCGCGTCGGGCCCGGGTAGCAGAGCTCCTTGCTCAGATGCCGGATGCCACGTGTCTAGATCAGTATTCCAATACAGCTGCCTTCGTAGCACACGACGAAGGCACGATGACAGAAATCGTTAACCAATTAGGGCACGCACCGGATCATCTACTGGTGGCAGTAAGCACTACGGGAACCATTGGCGGATGTCTGCAGCACGTCGCCACGCACGGCTTAGACACCCAAGTCACTGCAGTGGATGCGGAAGGTTCAGTTCTTTTCGACGGACACCCCGGCACCCGCCATCTTCCGGGGTTTGGTGCAGGCATGGTGCCGGAACTGTCCAAGAAAATTTCCCCGCATCGTGTTCTACGTATTGATGACCGCGCCTCTGTCGAAGCTGCCCGAAAACTGGTAAGAACTGAGGCCATCTTGCCCGGCGCGTCCGGAGGAGCTGTCATCGCCGCAGTGGAAAAGCTGAGTGCGGACATCCCAGCTGGCAGTGATGTTGTGGTTATCGTGCACGACGATGGAACGCGTTATATGGACACAATCTATAACGACGATTGGGTGGAGGAAAATCTGTAATGAAGGTGGCAATCATCGGTGGTGGACCCCGCGGCTTGTGGGCCGCCGAGGAACTACTTGAGCTTGCACGACAACGGTCAGCCGACGTGGATCTCCACGTATACGACGACGGGCGTGGATTAGCTTATGATGTCACTCAGCCCGAAGAATGGCTGGTTAATGTTCGCTCCTCTATCATCCGTACTCAGCTAGGAAAATTCGACGACTGGCTGCGTGATCGCGGTGTGGAAACGGAATATCCCCCTCGCCGGATGGTGGGTGAATTCCTCTCGGATTCTTGGGCTGCGTTGAAACAGCATATTCCCCGGGGTTGCAAACTAACAGAACACACCACCCACGTGGAAGAGCTTGCACCGGCTGCGGAATCTGACGGCCGCTGGACTATCCACGGTGAGCGCTTCGATGAAGTCCTGCTTGCTACCGGTCACGCCTTGAGCTGGCCTGGGGCACTATCTCCCGCTGATATCCCTAACAATGTTCGACTCATTTCTTCGCCGTATCCGGCAAGTAACTTGGAAGGTATCGGGCTTCAGGATCGGGTCTTGGTGCGTGGCGCAGCGCTGACTTTCATCGATATTACCCGCGCATGTCATCCGGCTGTGTTTATTCCTATAACCCGTACCGGCCAGCTAATGACCGTTAAGCCCGATACCGCAGGTCTTGACCTGAGCGATATTTTGGACGCGGGGTCTAAGAAAATTCGCGAAGTAAAGGACTTGTCCGCCCTTCGAGCGGTGCTTGACGAGGTTTCCCAACAAGTTCAGCAGCACGCTGGCATAGACGATGATGCATGGGGGTTAGGTGTTGCTTGGCGCGACATGTATCCCAGCATTGTAGAACGTGCTTCTTACGAAGGTCGCGACAGTTTAGTTGGATTTGCAGAGTTAGCGCGTGAAATGGAACGGGTAGCATTTGGCCCACCGCCCGAAAGTGCTGCTTACCTCAACGATCTCGTCGAAAAAGGTACTGTCGATATTTCCCATTTGGGCCGCGGTGACGAACCCCTGGCAGACCTTGTCCGAGAGCTCGATATCACCGTGGTTATCGATGCTGTGATACCACCGCCTGGGGTTGTTCCTGGAACTTTAATTAGTCACCTGGTTGAACAAGGCCACGCGCACATTCGTCCAGGGACGAGAGGATTAGATGTAGATCCTGACGGCACTGTCGTAGGGCAGCAGCATTTAGCTGCGGTAGGACGAATGACCGAAGACGTCGTATTGGGAAACGACACGTTATCGCGCACCCTGCACCGCGTCATTCCACGCTGGGCTCAACGTGTGATCAACAGTGCGAGTACTACTCCCCGTCACGCTCATGGCATCCCACCGCTCACCGCTCGTATCGAGCCTTGGGCTCAAGAACTAGCGGCTGATCCCGCTGCATGTCGCGACCTAGTGAGGGAGTTCGGAAGCCCCGTCAACGTCTTGCATGCAGGTGCTCTTCCTCGCAATATTGACGAACTGGTGAACGCGGGAAAGCAGATGGGTGTGGACACCCACATTTTCTTTGCTCGCAAGGCTAATAAAGCACTGACTTTCGTCGACGCGGTGCGCGATGCAGGCCATGGCGTAGATGTAGCCAGCGAGCGTGAACTCACACAGGTTCTGGATCGTGGGGTAGCAGGTGAGCGTATCATCTTGTCCGCAGCGATTAAGCCAGATCGTCTCTTGCAGTTGGCTATTTCCAATGGTGTGGTTATCTCTGCAGATTCACGAGCCGAATTTGATCGAATTGCCGCTTTAGCTGGCAACCAAGCCGCCTTGGTTGCTCCACGTGTGGCTCCTGATCCTTCTTTGCTGCCGCCGACGCGCTTTGGTGAAAGATCTGCGCAGTGGGCGGAGCATCTCTCTGTTCCAACTCCTGGTGTCAATGTCGTCGGCTTGCATGTCCACCTCCATGGCTACGCCGCAGCAGATCGTGCTACGGCTCTTCGGGAATGTTGCGAACTCGTTGATACTCTGCGCGCGTGCGGGCATACTCCCCACTTCATTGATCTCGGCGGCGGCGTTCCGATGAGCTACATCGATTCCGCTGAGCAGTGGGCGCGCTACCAAGACGCACGCGCTGCTGTGCTGGATGGTTATGCCGACCCTTTCACATGGAAAGCTGATCCTCTCTCCAACACCTATCCTTTCCACCAATCCCCGGTTCGTGGAGCGTGGTTGAAAGACGTACTCTCCGACGGTGTTGCGCAGATGCTCATCGACCGTGGGCTACGTCTGCACCTGGAACCTGGTCGAAGCTTGCTTGATGGGTGTGGACTCATCCTGACCGAAGTTGCCTTTGTGAAAACCCGCAGTGACGGTTTACCTCTGGTAGGTGTGGCTATGAACCGTACGCAGTGCCGGACGACATCCGACGATTACCTTATTGATCCACTACACATCACTGACAGTGATACCAACCATGTCGACGTCGACGGCGAAGAGCTCGAAGCGTATCTGGTGGGTGCTTATTGCATTGAAGATGAGCTAATTTTACGCCGACGCATTCGCTTCCCGCGCGGCGTTGCGCCAGGTGACATCATCGCTATTCCTAATACGGCGGGATATTTCATGCACATTCTAGAAAGCGCATCCCATCAAATCCCCCTAGCCACCAACGTCGTATGGCCGCAAGGCGAGAAAGATGACATCGAAAATCTCCCCTAATGTCCCTATGCTGGGAGGTGGCCAAAGATTCTTTCGAGGAAAGAGGTAAACACAATGCCACAAGATCCACGCACGCTATATCCAACCGTTGACCCAGAAAATCAAACCCAACCGGAACCGGGCCTTGACGTTGAACTATCCCCACAAGCTGACGTCGGCCTCGATAGCTATAAAGGTAGCGGCAGGCTTCAAGGCCGCAAGGCTTTAATTACCGGAGGAGATTCCGGTATTGGCGCTGCCGTGGCGATCGCGTACGCCCGCGAAGGCGCAGATGTCGCAATCGCGTACCTTCCTGAAGAACAACCTGATGCCGACCGCGTCATCCAAGCTATTGAAGATGCGGGCCAGAAAGCGTTTGCTTTCCCTGGGGACCTGAAAGACGCTGAATACTGCCGCACGCTGGTAGAAAAAACCGTCGAAGCACTTGGCGGCTTAGATATTTTGGTCAATAATGCTTCACGCCAGGTGTGGGCAGAGGGGCTGACAAATATCGACGACGATGAATTTGATAAAACCATGCAGGTCAATCTGTACGGAACTTTCCGCGTCACCAAGGCGGCAATTCCTCACCTGCAGCCAGGATCAGCCATCATCTTTACTTCTTCAGTCCAGGCTTACCAACCTTCAGAAACACTGTTGGACTACGCCATGACTAAAGCCGCGATGAACAACCTATCGAAGGGGTTGGCTACCAGTCTCATCGGTCAAGGTATTCGAGTAAACGCCGTGGCACCTGGTCCAATCTGGACACCATTGCAACCAAGCCATGGCCAGCCGCAAGAAAAGGTTGAGGGCTTTGGCCAGCACGCACCAATCGGACGCGCTGGGCACCCAGTAGAACTCGCCGGTGCCTACGTATTCCTAGCTTCGGACGAAGCAAGCTACGTAGTCGGTGAAACCCTCGGCGTCACCGGTGGATCACCAACGCCTTAAAGTCTGACAACTTATCAAGTACCGCTCTCGGATGATGCCCCGACTTGGGCTTCGGACGAGGGCGGTACTTGTTCTGCGTCTAGCTCTTCAACGACTGCTATGACTGTGTCTTGCAGTTTCCAGTCCAATTTTTCGATTCGCTTGTGCAAATCCGCAGTTTCTGCCGGAGTCGGCACATAGCCCTCTACTGGGACAACAAACAATTCTGTGTGGAAAATATGTCCCTGTTCGCGTACGCGTGCCCGGGCTTGTAAGACCCATGCGGTCTCCCGTGCAAGTTTTTCAACATCTGTGGTGAGCGGGTGTGCAGCTGAGTCATCGTAACGGGTGGCTTGTGCATCGCTCAGGCCAGTCACGGCTGCCCTGATGTTGGTAATTCCGTCTTTCACGATGGACACTGAAATTACTAAGGCGGCGATAGAGTCAGCCCACCAGAAGCCAAGTCCAATACCGAGTACGCCGATAATGGTGGCAGCTGCGGTTCCCCAATCGGCTTTCGCCATATCCGCATCAGCATAAAGCAGCTTATCGTTTAATTCTTTAGCCAATCGGAGCTTGATTCGGCCGAGGATAACCATGGGGATAGCGGAGAGGGCCATAACGACTATCATCAACCATCCCATCCAAATGTCCTGCCCGAAGAGGACAACCACTCCGATTGGGGGCTTTTCCTGCTTTATCAAAGCTGAAATCGATTCAAAGACCAGCAACCCGCCCATAACTAGCAGGGCCAGCGCTGCTGCTTGATGGCCAATCGCTATTGCACGATGATAGCCATAGGGTTGGCGCCGATTCGATGCTATTCGAACAACCCTGGATGCAATAAGAAATGCTAGTGGAGGAACCAGAGATAGCATGTCTTCCACCCACGCACTGCGCATCGCCTGGGACTGCCCAGCCACAGCACCGACCAATACGATCGTAACTATCACGAAACCAATGGTTACCTGTTCCATACGCACAGCTTTACGCATAGTCTCTTGCTGCTGCTGAGGAAGTCGATCGTGCCGCGGTTGCTTGAGTTTAGCCATTCCTAATTTCATGAAATCTCACCAAATTCCTCCGCTAAATAGCGCTCCAACGCAACCATGAGTTCGTTCTCGCCGAGCCTAGTTCCCATAACCATGCTTTCCCCATCTACTTTCGTATAAGGACGGGTGAGCGCCATATGAGTCGACCACGGAGAGGTAGAGGTTAACCCACCGATGACAATATCTAGTTGGTCTTCTTTGATTTTGCCGGCCAGCACGGACTCCGGGGCGCTGTACCATTCGACATCGGCGTCAATGCTTTCCGCGAATCCTTTAATCAGTTCCACTTCCGAACCTGAGTATTGCCCTTTGTCGGAGACTTCCGTCCACGGACGATGTTCGGAAACCCCGACGACTAAGTCCCCTGTGCGCGCCCGATCAAGGGTCCCGATAGAGTCTGCTGGAATTGTCCCGCAGGCAGACAGAAACGAAACGCAGGCTGCAATTGAAGCCGCCCGCCACCAAATGAGTCGACTCATAACTTGCTCCTTCAATCGTCACCACACAAAACTACGTAAAGTAGACAGGCCAGATTGCCCAACCTTCGGCACATTATCTAGCATTTTTAAGAAGCCTGCTGTGACCCAGTATATCGCGAACACCACGTCCTACAGCTCGATGACTGCTACTTCTACCTCATAGAAATACCGTTCGGGTAAATCGCAATGAATCAGCGCAGCACCGCTTATGAGCAGTAAAGCAAGAAACCCTATTCCCCACAGGCCGACCATTATGCCGCACGCGGAGTTCTCCTTGAACTTCCACACTGGAAAACACGGCGCCTAGGAGAGATAGGTAGCAGCGCGGTGTGGGCGCTGGTGATGAATTAGAGCTGTGCATCGGGCTGTTCAGCTCGTGGTCAGAACCAGCGGACGGGTTCTACGTGACTCTGTTTTTACTACCGCTTCGCATGTGGCCACCGATAGCCCGGTTCGAACGTCGAATCGTTTTTAAGTCACCTGGGCCAACCAACCGCGGGCCGTGGCCTTAGTGGTAGTAGCCAGAAAGCACGAACCCCGGGGTCATCGCCTGAAATCTAGTTCAAACAATGCCCCGGGGTAGGCTTTGAAAATTTGGCGGTGGCGGAGGGATTTGAACCCTCGGTTGGGGGTTACCCAACACTCGCTTTCGAGGCGAGAACCTTCGGCCGCTCGGACACGCCACCGCGAACAAGGTTACTGCAGCATAAACGCAGACACCAAATCGCCGCCGCTTTAAGCCAAAAAGGAAAGCAACGGCGAAGGGCTCAAGCCTGGAGAAAAGAAAAGTTAATTACTTTTCGTTCTCATCCTTCTTGAAAGAACCAATAACTTTATTGGCCTTATCCTTAATCGCTTCACCTGCGTCGGAAGCCTTTTCCTTCGCATCAGCAATGACCTGATCAGCCTTGCCTTCGTTGGCAGCCTTGTGGTCACCCGTTGCTTCGCCGTAGGTTTCCTTTGCCTTGCCGACGAGGTCGTCCTTCTTGTTTTCAAAATCGCCCATGGTGAGCCTCCTTGTAGTGTTGAGCGGTGTTTACTCTTTCCATGATACGCATCATTTCCGCGTGGTGGTGCGTAAGTTTTGAAAGAAATCTCGCAATAATTCTTGGCATTGTGCTTCTGACACGCCTGCGCGCACCTCGGGGACAAACAGTGCGCCGGGGGCACGCAGGACATCAACAAGTGAGCCGCACGCCCCAGTTTTCGGTTCCCAAGCGCCAAAGACCACCGAGCCTATCCGGGCGGCCTGTGCTGCGCCTGCACACATCGCGCACGGCTCCAGCGTCACCACCAGTTCGCAATGTTCCAACCGCCAGGAATCACCCAAGGCGCGCGCAGCAGCGCGGATGGCTTCAACCTCAGCGTGCGCGGTGGGGTCAGCTAATTGCTCACGGCGGTTTACTCCAGTGGCCAGCTCCGTGCCGTCGGGGGCGTAGATAACCGCCCCGACAGGGATATCGCTTGCCGGGGTTGAGGCTGCAACTTCTAGAGCGCGTTGCATTCGCACTTTTGCTTGTCGATGTCCCCTAGACTCCGGCAACCCTCCCGCCTTTGTCACGTTAGGAATTGATTTCTTCTTCGAGCTCATCTCCGAAACCTAGCTCGCCAGCGATCCGCAGCAACATGTCTGAGGGGTAGTCCTCATCATTGTCGACATAGGCTGCTAGCTGATATTCATTCACGCCCAAATCTTCAAAGATGTCGAAATCGCCATCGCCGTAGCCATCCACGTCATCTAGATCAGCCGGGTCAATATCGGGGATTTCGCAGCCGGCTTCTTCTAATATGCCGGCGGCAAAGTCATCATCGACAGCCATGGTCGCATCAGAGATAAACCAGCGCGCCCCGCCCGGAACTGGGCGAACTACTACAAAATAGTCATCATCTACGCATAAAAGGGCAAAGGCCGCACCTTCGGAACGCAATGTGCGTACCGCGTTTAAAGAATCCTGCGGGTTGTTGAAAGGATCGTTATAGCTGCGCACGTTCCATGTGCCAGCGCCCAATGCTACGGTGACGGCAAATGAGTAGCCGTCGAAGTCGTCATCGCTCATATGCGTGAGATTAGTCGTTTTATGCCAGAATTGTCACTGTGAGTTCAAAAGAAGTGTTTCGACCTACCTGCATCATCGGCTTAGGTTTGATCGGTGGTTCCCTCCTGCGTGATGTCGCTGCCCGCGGCGCTACTGTTTATGGTTTCAATCGTTCTACCTCTGGCGTGCGCGCTGCGATTAAAGAAGGCTTCGATGCCTCGGATGATCTTGTCGCGACCTTGCAGCGGGCGGCTGCCGATGAAGCCCTCATCGTCATCGCCGTGCCCATGCATGCGGTGGGCGATATTCTTGATGCCATCAAAGAGCATGCCCCCAATTGTGGCTTTACCGACGTCGTCTCCGTGAAAGCGGAAGTACTCCGCCTGGTCAAAGACCACGGTTTAGAAGCTCACTATGTTGGTTCCCACCCGATGGCTGGTACCGCCGATTCTGGGTGGAAGCACTCTCACACCGGCCTGTTTAAGCAGGCCGCGTGGGCGATCGCCTTTGACTATGCTGTAGAAAACGAAGACCCGGGCAAGTTTTGGATTGAGGTGTTTACCGATGTCACCAAGCTGATCCAACTCGCCGGCGCTGAAGCTATCCCTGTCGAAGTTGCCAACCACGATGCCGCAGTCGCCCGCGTATCGCATCTGCCGCATGTCTTGGCTGAAGCCTTGGCAGTAGTCGGCGATAACGGCGGAATTCTCGCGCAATCACTTGCCGCAAGCTCATTCAAAGACGGCACCCGCGTGGCCGGAACTTCGCCTGCATTGGTGCGCCAAATGTGTGAAACCAACTCCGCAGCGCTTGTCGATGTCCTCGATGAAGCACTTATCTTGCTTGCCGATGCCCGCGATAACCTCGCCGCCGACCCTGCCGACATTTCCTACTTGGCCGATGCCGGCTACCGCGCCCGCACTCGCTTAAACGCCCGCTCCGGCGCGCACAAGAACTCGGTCTCCCCCGTCAAGATTTCTTCCCGCCCTGTGCTTCGCCTCAAGCCCGGCGCTTATGGCTGGGTCTCGACCCTCAAGCAAGCCGAATCCTTGGGCGGGCGCATCGAGGTTTTCTAAGGCCTCATCCATTGAACCTTCGGTCCTGAGTCTTTAGCTCGGGCCGTTGTCATTTCAATCCCTATTTTAAATGGTTCACGGAGCAGAACTCTTCCCCCTTCGCCCGTATCGAATGCTGGGCTCTTCAGGTGGTAGACCCTGAATGGCGATTTCTAATATTCGAACACAACGTTGAGCCCACGTCCGGCGCGAGATCTACACTTCTAATTGCAGCCCCAAAATTAGAAGTATGTATAAGATAACCTTGATGACATACCGCAACGGGATTTGCACGACGCATACATCACCCTAGCTCTAGAAACATCAATCTTGGAGCCAACAAGTGGGCCACCTTAACCCTATTTCCCAGATTGCGTTATTTCTCACGCATTCTTTAACCCCTACTTTGAAAGAGATCACTTCCCATGAGTATTGATCAGGCGGTCTATGCACTCGCAGCTAAAGTCCGTGAACTCAAGCCCATTATCGAAACTGAGGAAGCCACGAAAACAGCTTTCATCATTCCTTTTATCAGCACTGTTCTTGGGTACGATGTCACCGATCCGCGTGAGGTCATTCCTGAATACACTGCAGATATTGGGATCAAGAAGGGCGAAAAAGTAGATTTCGCCATCAAATCCGGTAATGACTTCCGATTCCTGATCGAGTGCAAGAAGGTTGGCGAACCGCTACGCCTTGATCACGCTAATCAGCTAGTCCGCTATTTCAATGTGACGGATACTGAATTCGCAATTCTCACTAATGGTGAAGTCTACGAATTTTATGCACAACTAGATGCAGCGAACCGCATGGACGAAAAACCATTCATGACCATTGATCTTTCAAATATTGATGCTCGGGTCTTTCCACACCTAGAAATGTGTACTAAGACTCACTTTGATTCTGAAACAATCGCTGCCAGCGCTGAACAACTTAGGTACATTTCTGAGATTCGAAAAGTTCTTTCTGCGCAGCTCAAAGAACCAGATTCCGATTGGGTAAAGCAGATTGCCGCCCGTGTGACGTCCCGCAGGATGACAGCTCAGAACCTTGAAATTTTCACGAAACTCATCACAACGGCACAAGCCCAGTTCTTGAAGGATGAAGCAAACCGCCGACTTCGTTCTGCTCAAGATTATGAGGAAATCGTATCGCCTCAAAAAGAGGAACCGGTAGAAACTAACGAACCTGAAGCATTAGAGCCATCAGACGGCATCATCACCACTGACACGGAAATTCAAGGGTTCGGGATAATTCGTGCGATCTGCTGTAGCGAAGTTCCAATCAATGACATCACTATGCGTGATGCCAAATCGTATTGCGCGATTTTGTACCAAGATAACAACCGTAAGCCTCTTGCACGCCTTTTCTTCGACCGTAAAATCCCGCGGATCGGCATTTTCAATGAGGATCGCGAGATGGAAGTTTTTGATCTCAACGCTATCGAAGATATCTACAATTACTCGGATCTATTGCGCGAACGGTGCAGGGCACTTCGCGATAGCTAAATCTACAGCAAACAAGTAGGAATTATGAGAAAACCACACCATCGCGAGTTTTCATCGTGCGAGGGTGTGGTGTGTACGAATTGAGCCTACTGATTACCAGCCGCGCTCAGCTAGACGGTGAGGTGCAGGAAGGTCGGTGACGTTAATGCCGACCATGGCATCACCCAAGCCGCGGGAGACCTCCGCGATGACGGATGGGTCATCAAAGTGCGTTGCTGCCTTGACGATGGCCACAGCGCGGGCCTCAGGGTTTCCAGACTTGAAGATACCGGAGCCCACGAACACGCCTTCGGCGCCCATCTGGCGAACCAAGGCGGCATCGGCCGGGGTGGAAACGCCACCGGCTACGAAGGTAGTAACTGGCAGCTCGCCGGTTTTAGCTACTTCGCGCACCAAGTCATATGGTGCTTGGAATTCCTTGGCAGCAACGAAGAGCTCGTCTTCGTCGAGGCTGCGTAGGCGGTTGATGTCACCACGGATGGTGCGCAAGTGACGCACTGCTTCGGAGACATCGCCGGTGCCGGCCTCACCCTTGGAGCGAATCATTGCAGCGCCTTCGGTGATACGACGAAGCGCCTCACCCAGGTTGGTAGCACCACAGACGAAAGGTACGTTGAACTTCCATTTGTTGATGTGGTGGGTGTAGTCCGCTGGACTAAGCACCTCGGATTCATCGATGAAATCTACGCCGAGAGCTTCCAGTACCTGCGCTTCAACGAAGTGGCCGATGCGCGCTTTTGCCATCACTGGAATGGAAACCGCGTTGACGATGCCTTCGATCAGGTCCGGGTCGCTCATGCGCGCCACGCCACCTTGTGCACGGATATCTGCTGGCACACGCTCCAAAGCCATGACTGCGGTTGCGCCGGACGCTTCAGCGATGCGGGCCTGTTCCGGGGTCACCACATCCATAATCACCCCGCCCTTGAAGGAATCTGCAACACCGCGCTTGACGGGAGTTACCGCGGTATCTGGGGTGGAATTCTGTTTTTCTTCGACAAATGTTTGAGTCATAAAAATCATCTAACACTCAAAAGTGGTTTATAAACAGAGCCACATTCACGCAATTGCATTAGACCACTTTTGCAGTAATGATTAACCCATGCGTTCTGATCTTGTCTCTGCCTTGCCACTGGCCCTTGATGCTCAACAGGCGATGCCTATCCCTACGCAGCTCACCTCACAGATCCGACAGTTGATTGCCGAGCAGGTTTTAAGTCCCGGCGATCACATTCCCAGCACCCGTGCTTTGGCAAAGCAGCTTGGCGTTTCCCGCGGCAGCGTGGTTACTGCCTATGACCAGCTGGCGGCCGAAGGATATATTGTCACTGCACATGGGTCTGGCACCACTATCAACCCAGGGTTGCACTTGTTAAAACCCAAGGAACTAGAGAGCCCAAAACCGTCTGCGCCCCGCTCTTCTGCACAGCCGACGCAGCCTCGAGCTCGCCCACATTCCCAGATCTTGAACCTGGATCCAGGTGTGCCCGATACTTCAACGCTGATTGATTCTGCCTGGCGTGCATCATGGCGCAAGGCCTCCTCGAACCCACCGGCGCAGCGCCCTGCTCAAGGGCTGATGGATTTAAGAATTGAGATTGCTGAACACCTGCGCCGCATGCGTGGTCTGGTCGTAGACCCATCACGCATTATTGTCACTGCCGGTGCGCGCGAAGGACTAGCCTTGCTGCTTCAGACTTTCAATGAGCCCGCGCACATCGGTGTGGAATCTCCTGGCTATCCCAGCTTGCGCCGGGTTCCGCAAGCACTTGGCCACCACACCGTGGATCTCCCTGCTGACTCAACAGGGCTTGTTATAAATGGCCTTCCGCACGATCTTGATGCAGTCCTGGTCACTCCCAGCCATCAATATCCCTATGGCGGCTCCCTACCAGCCGACCGTCGAACCGAACTAGTGAGCTGGGCTGAATACACTGACACTTTGCTCATCGAGGATGACTTCGATTCGGAGCTACGCTACGTCGGTATGCCGCTTCCCCCATTGACGTCTCTAGCCTCCGAGCGAACCATCTTATTGGGTACATTTTCTTCAGTCATCAGCCCACATATATCTTGCGGCTATCTGGTCGCGCCTACTTCATGGTCCACGCAGCTGACTGAATTGCGCAGCGTGCTCGGCCAGCCCGTCAGCGCTATTACTCAAGCCGCCGTGGCTAACTTTCTCAATACCGGTGCTCTACGCCGCCGCACCCAACGCTTACGCCGGGTTTATCGCCGCCGGCGCGCCACCGTTCAGCGATCTTTTTCCGACGTGAAAGAAGCTGAACTTCGCCCCATCAGAGGCGGGCTGCATGCTGTGCTTATCTGTAAGAAGCCTGCCGATGACATAGTCGCCGAACTCCACGCCCGAGGCATCGACGTCACAGCGCTGTCGCAGTACTGGGGTGGCAGCAGCAATGCCGAAAATGGCATAGTTTTTGGTTTCGGCTCGCATGACGATGACACCTTGGATTGGGCACTCGCCGAGATTGGTGAGGTAATCCATTAGCCGCGTCGCAGACCACGTTGCTAGGCTTCACCCATGGATGAATTCCGAATTGCAACGGCAGCTGATATACCGCCGGCTGCCGCAACTCTAAGCAAAGCTTTTGAGAACTATCCTTGGACTAACTGGACCGTGGCGGCAGACAATCGCGTCGATAGAATCCGCCGGATCCAAGAACTTTGCCTAATCCATATAGCTATTCCGTTTGGGGTAGTTCTAGTAAATGACGCCCATACTGCAGTTTTGGCCGCGACCAAACCTAGCGCAACTGAGAAAGTTGAGCATCAGGTTTGGGGCCACATAAGCACTGCAATGGGAAATTCTCCGTCTCAGAATTCTCATCTTGAACTACCGGATCCCGAAATAGAAAATAGCTGGTCTTTAGCAACAATAGGGGTTCGCCCCGACGCGCAAGGACAAGGGCTCGGCACACGGATTATCAAGCACTTTCTCCGAACTATCGACGAAGCTTCTAGTTCACCTGTTCCTGTTCATTTGGAGACATCTGATCCTCTTAATGTAAAGCTTTACGAACGCCTCGGATTCCATGTTTATGCAACCACAAGGCGCTCAGATACTCCCACCGTCTGGTCGATGCAGCGCCGCTAGACGGCCTAGCCACGGCAGGTTCGGAAACGTGCTACAAAGAGCGTTACACGCGCGAAGGCGATACAAGATCTGCTACAAGGTTTATAGTCAGCGCTCTATCTATCCGGCTCGAAATCAACTGAAATGACTAGCAAGCCTTTGAAGTGCTGCAACGCCGAGGTCACCCAGTGTGCGCACACCGCAGGCCGTGTTCCGTCTCCTGACGCAGAGCTTGCTTCAGGTCGTATCCCCCGTGACGACCTTAGGAGCCAGGCTACTCATCACGTAAAATTGGAGCACCGCTTAGGCTCTCGCCCGGCGACCGCCGGGCCTCCGAAAAAAGCCACATGGCAAGTGGTGTCTGATGAAACAGTTTCCGCAGCTCTGAATAAAACCGATACTCTGCAAGGTCGAAAAGCTTGCATGTATGAGATTTCCGGTCAATCCAGTAGCTTCCATCTCCCGTGCGCTAGCAGGTGCGAGCTATTTGCCAAAAGTACTTTAGCGACGCAGGAAACCCCGGTCAGAATGGCAATAAGTCACTCAAACCGGGGTTTCAATTTGTGCGCCCGAAAGGATTCGAACCTCCAACCTTCTGTTGGCAGCTCTTATGTTCGATAAGGTTAAACCTAAATCACACGGATTCATTATAGTTAAACAATATGCTAGATGACCTGCAACAATACACCCGTTAACACAGGTCAGATGAGGGGATAAAATTCCGCAAACCGTGTGATAAACGTGGGATATTTTCGAGGAACACAGTTTCTAATCACACGTTAATGTTCGATAGCCCGCGCCCGTGTAAGCGACTGAGTGGCACTATCCCCCGCGCTGATTTCCCCAACGCCTTAAACGGCAATATTGAACAGGCAAAACGCAGAACGCCCCCACATCCACAAGGGACATGAGGGCAAAGAAACACCAGGGACGCTAGTAAGCTACATCCGCACCCGGAATATCAGAAATATTAATCTGCTCCGTGGCATCAGAACTAGCATTGAAATCACCTGCGAGACGCTCCAGGAACTCCAGCTGACTACCAACAACATGCGTTGCCGTATCCGCATAGTTGCGGGAATCCTGCGCGGCGGCATACTCCGGTTCATTCGCCTTAAGAATACCGTCCTGCATCTCCTTGGAAACAAGACCACGGGCGGCGAACTCACGGCCTAGCATGGTGCGCTCCCATGACGTTCCCAAATTCTCAAAGATTTGAACGGCGGTATCTGCATCCAGGTTAGGGCGGCTTAGAACACGCTGCATTGCAAGCTCAGTGGCAACGCGGGCGTTAGGCTCTGTTGGGTAAGGCAACAACTTATTAACCGCGTCGTCCGCTGACTTATGCGCGCCCTGATTCCACGCGGCGGCCTGCTCACGTAGCTTTGCGATACGTTCACCGAACTGTGCACGCTTTACGGTATCGGCATAGCGCTTCTGCAAGCCCTCTGGGGTGTAGTCATTTTTGAGCGGCTGCATGGACTTAGCCAGCTCATTCATTTCTACGTTCAACTTGATGATTTCGGCCTGGATTGCTGAAAGTGATTTAGCCATGATGTGGCTCTCCTATAGGGGTAGGTGGTGCTGTTGCACCGTTGATATTGGTTGTGGTTGGTGATTGTCCTGCCTATGGCTTAGGGAGGTTCATCATCCGTTGCGACTCTGAGATGACCGAACGGATCGTTAGTATCGGGCTGTTTCTTACCAGGGGTAGGGTCTTGCATGATTTCCCTAACCCGCTCGGCCTGGTTCATCATTAGCCCCATTTGGATACTGACAAGGCGGTTGCCCTCTTCGGCATCGTCTACGCCGTGGTTGAGTTTGTGGGCGCTATCTGCCAGGGCTATTGATTTGTCTGCTGAGATTGCGGCGTTGCGGATATGAATGAACCGGGATTGGTCATCATCGGCTTCTTCGGCTTTGTCTAGCTCTGTGTGTGCCAGGGCGGCGAACCGGGCTTCAAGCTCCGCACGGTCACGTTGGGCGTATTCCGCGTGTGCTTTGGTGGCGTGCTGTGTCGCTTCGGCGTTGAACTCTAGTCCGTAGGTGTCTGCTATTTTGCTGACTCGGTAGCGGGTGATACCTAAGGTGCGCGCTATCTCATTACGCCCCATTCCTACGCTCCAGGCGGTTACTACTTCTTCGGCTAAGGGGTCTTTATTTTCGGCATCGACCGGCCGGGCGGGCTGGATGATTCGCTCTATTTTTTCACTCACGGAACGCTCCTATCACGCTGATTTCATCGGCAATGATGGTTGGTTTTCGGGTACATCCCGGTTAGTATCGTCGTTCGTGGGACGTGGGATGTGCCCCTCTTCGGGACGTGATTTAGTGGTGTCTACCTGCTCATATCCCACATCCCGACCCCCACGTGTACGGGACATAGCGGCGGGATGTGCTTGCTCTAAAGTCCACACCCAACCACCCTCACGCTGAGTAGTGTTTACGCCCCATTTCTTGCGGTTGTTCTGTACCGTTTTCCAGGTAAGGCCGGCTGCCATGATTTGCTTACGCACATCGTTAGCCGGCGCTGAACCACCCTGCGAGATAAGGAAGTCAACAACAATCAGTTCCGCTTCACTTCGGTCATCATCGTCATCGTGCGATACCAGTAGCTCGGATGCGGATCGGTCTGTCTCATTGCCCCACACAATGCGGCCGACCTCTGTTGCTTTGCCGTCATCTGTAGGTACGGTGACAGACTCAATACGGGCTTCACGCGATACCTGTTTAGGCGCTAGGTTCCCTTTGGTGTTGGTAACTACTAGGGTGCCTTCGTCATCGACTGCTACCGATAGAACTGAACGGGCTATCTGGCTCCAGGCGATAGACCCTAGAATTAGTTTGCCGGGGTCTGTCGATTCACGTTTACCGAAATGCACTAAGCCAATGACAACGATATCTAGGGCATCGCATAGGCCTGCTAGTGGCTCTAGAAACTGTCTCACGTCATCGTCGCGATAACCGTCAAGACTGGAGTGCATGGCAGATTTAGCGGCATCGAGAATGACTAGTTTTACATCATGGTCTTTAAGGGCATCACCTAAACGATTGATGTCACCGGGGAGACTTAACGCCCCCTCGTGCCCCTCTTCGGTTGTGACGTTGAGCAAGAATGTGCGGTCAAGGTTTGCTCCTGCTGCCTGTAGACGTGGCTTAACCGTGATGGATAGTGAATCTTCGGTAGCAACGTAGGCAACATTGATAGGTTTACCGGTTAGTTTGCCTGTGGTCGCTTCTGCTGCGATACCGGATGCAATGGTTGATTTTCCTAGCCCCTCGCGCCCTGCCAGTAAGGTGATTGAACGGTGGGGTATCCAGTTAGGGATTAACCAGTCTAGGTGTTCTGATTTGACCGTGGACGCGCTAAATAAGTTGATGCGCCTGCTAGGTTCAGGCACGGCTGCTAGGCGCTGTGGCGCGGCTGTGGCGGTGTCCTGGTGTAGCTCTCTCATGTCTAGGTCTAGGTTGTCTGGGTAGTGGTGTAATTGATCTTCGGGTACACCGTCACGGCGTGCTTGTTCACGCGGGGAGATAGGCACTTTTAAGGCTCCTGGGTTTGTAAGGGTGGCTAGGCTAGTTGCTCCAGTGCATCGAGAAGCCACGGTCATCACCGGGGCGGTGTGCAAGCGGTTCACATCGTTGGGCGGCGTGGTAGCGGCGTTTCATGCCTGCTTGCCATGCTTTGAACGCTTGCATGTTGATGCTGGTTTTGTTGTGTGTGTCTGTTGCCTGGTGTAGAATCGTCATTAGATTTCTTTCCACCCCCGCTATTTATGCCTGCCAGCACTAGCGGGGGTTTTCTTATCGGTTGAGTCGTGGATCTCCGACTTCTTTGGCGTATTCGTGAAGTTTGGTTTTCCAGATGTCAGGATTAAAGACGGTCGAACCACCAAACATTGCTTCTGCACATTCTTTTAACGCCATGCCCTGGCCTGCCAGATATGCACGCTGTACCGCTTCGGGTGCTTCGGCTACCCACGGCGGGTTATATATCCCGGCTAAGACTTCGTAGCTAAAGCGAACAAAGTTTTTGTGCTGCTTGGTTAGCCGTTTCTTGTGCTTCTTAGGCTGCTGGGATTCGGTCATTGAGTGCTTCTACTTCTTTGCGGGGAAATAGGTTGCGTCGGTTGTCGTATGCACTTTTGACCGGGTTTAGCCGTCCTTGTCGGATACGTTTAAGGATTGATGCACGGCTTAGCCCGGTGTGTGCCTGGACTTCTTCGTAGGTCATGTATTCCATGTGCATAAAGTTCGCACACTGTCAGCGTTGTCCAGATTTATGCGGGCATGAACGGGATAACGTCTAGGTATTCGGCGGCATTATCGCGTGCCTGCTGCAAGGTGGCGATAAGCGCATCGACCTGTTCAACGGTCAAGGTTTCCCCGCTCCACTCTTTATCATCGGAACGGATATAGACGTAGGGCTTACCCGTGTTCATATCTACGGTGACGCGGGTGTTAAACCCTGGATTACCGTTGATTATGGCTAGTTCTAACGGGCTTAACGTGGTATAATCAGTGTTGCTAGTCATGCGGATACTCTCCTGTTGTGGTCATGGCTTTGGCTCTACACGCTCCCTGGTTTTGGCTCCCGGGGGCGTTTCCTTTTGGCCTAGTTTTGGACGGCGTACACAGTAGCTACGGCGGCATCCGAAATACTGGTAATAACGATCTCCAGTGATGAATCATTAGCGCCGTGGTGGATGACGCTTGTTAGCTCATAGTCATCCGAATGTTCTTCGAGGCTGCCTAGAAACGTGATTAGGTCATCGACAATGGCGGTCAACTTATGGCCTGTAATACCGATAGGTGTAACGCCAATTTGGTCTACCACGTGGTATGACGCGCTAACGCGGTGTGTCTCAATGTCGATCCAGTCTGGAAGTTGTGGGTTATGCATGATGATGTGCTCCTAGGCTGCTGCCTGGTTGATGGTTACATGGGCGTTGTGTGAGTGCTGGAAGCTGAGCACGGTCACGGTGGCTAGTTGTGGCTCCTGGTGGTCATCTCGGCGGGGGATATTGAATTGTGACGTGATGGTGAACTTGCCGTCTTTCCAGTGCGCTACTGCGATAGTCCAGAACTCTTTGACCGGTTTCGGGCTAGGTTCGTTGCCGTATGCCTGCCAGTCTGCGAATACTTGTTTCGCGTCCTGGTGGTTGAGGTGTGGCGCGGGAATGTTGTTACCGGTCTGTGGGATTACTAGTAGGTCGTGCATGGCTGTGGTGTCTCCTGTTGTGGTGGTGGGTTTAGGCGGCGTTGATTTGGTCTTGGATCCACCGCTCTACGTCTGCACGCATGTAGTGGATACGCCCGGCGATGCGCACGAATTTTGGGCCTTTTCCTGTGCTGCGCCAGTTTGCGAGGGTGCCAGTGGTGGAACCTAGTTCTTGTGCTAGTTCTTCGGGCTTAAAGCTGTCGATGATCCTCATCTGTATCTCCTGGTAGGGGGTCGATTAAAACTATATGATTCGGTATGTCAACCGGATTACTAATTGTGAGAATACATGAATTGATCTACTATGTAAAGTGAATCAAAATTATTCTGTTTGATTTAGTTTGAAAACTGGATAGCGACCGACCACACTGGACACATGAACGAATGGTCATTGCTGCTGATAGAAGCGTTAGAGGAAGATCCCGGCTACTACATCGCGCAATGCTTTGGCGAGGGTGAACAGAACTTAGCCGTGACGCTAACCCTTTACAAAGAGACCGGTAAGCCTGCGGTGATTGTGCGCTCCGACGTGCGTGCAACGCCCTTTGAATCATCGAAACTCGGAATTTCCCCGGGGCGGCTGCGAGCAATCCCCTACGGCAAATTAACGGCAATGGCTGAACCGTTTCTCAATGATTTGATAGGTAGTAGCTACACGGTTAGCGCACCAACTGAACCTGATGTACTTTCAGAACGTTTCGACTTTGAAGCCTTACGTAAAGAATGGCCGAAAGGTGACCTGTCCAAGGTAAGCGCGGCTGTAGCTGAGGTGTACCTATCGGCAATAGGGCTAGGCACACCACCGAAAGAAGCGGTAGCGGATGCATTCAAAACATCAACAGCTACAGCCGGGCGGATGATTGCCAAGGCACGTGAACTAGGCATTCTCAATGTTTCCAGTGTGGGGGGTCGCCCTAAGGCGAAAGGCACTAACAATGGCGAGGAAAGCACTAAGCGTTGGCGAACTAGGAGAATTGTTCACAAAAAAGGTGAGCAACAAACCAATAAAGTATCGCGCACGCGTAAGGGTAGGGTGCGTTGACGGCGTAACACGCTACGTACAGGCAGATGCACCCACACGAACCGCTGCGAAAGAAAAAGTAACAGCGGCGGCCAGGCGTAAGGTCTACGGCAAGAAAGCACCTGAATCAACCCCTAACGTGCTCACAGGCAAATCAACCGTGCTGGAACTAGCAACAGCATGGATCGACAGCCGTGAAGTAATCCATGACCTATCTAGTGATGTAGTCCAACAAACCGGTCAAGTACGCACACAGACACTAGATAAATACAGGCAACTATTTAGCACGCTGCGAGGTGAACGCGGTGAATGGAACCTAGCATCAATGGCGCTGGAAGATGTGACCACTGACAATGTTTCAACATGGCTGGAACTGGTTTCTTACCGCGCTCCATCAACCGCGAAACTGTGCAAAATCATGCTTTCCGGTGCATTCAAGATGGTCATGAGTAAAGGTGTTGTTGCCTGGAACGAGAACCCTACAGCGGGTGCACTACTGCATAAGGGCGTTAAACGTGAGCCACAGGCGCTATCTAAGCGTGATGAAACACGGGCTATTGAATTAGCGGAACAGTGGCAGACACCCCGTAAATTCATGGACTTAGTCGGCATCGTGAAGCTACTGAGTGGCACGGGCATGCGGCCTGCTGAAGCTCTAGCCGTGAGGTGGGAAGATGTAGACCTCTCCGCTACCCCGGCGACTGTAAAAGTCACTGGCATCGTCATTGAGCTAAAGGGCGGCAAAGGACAGGGCAAAGGGCTAGTAAGGCAACCTGTGACTAAGACTAGAAGCGGGCTAAGAGTAAATAAGTTGCCGGCCGATACCACTGCAATGCTCATGGAACGTTGGGTGAACCGTGAAAGTGATTTGGTATTCCCTAACCGAAGTGGCGGGCTAACTAGTTTGGCTAACGTCAATCGTGCATGGCGTGAAGCCCGGGGTGAAGAGTTAAAGCATGTTCGGTTGAAAGACTTCCGGCCTACCGTGGCAACAAAGATTGAACGAACCCACGGGGCTAAGGCGGCGGCGCTGCAACTAGGTCACGGCTCTACAAAAATCACTGAGGAATTCTACATTGAAGCGGGGGACGCTGGAGACTACACGGCGGCGTTAGAACTCTAGGAAATGCCCTAAAAAATCAAACCGTGTGATTAACGTGTGATTTATTGAACCCCCAACCACAATACAAATAAGCCCCCTACCGCATTTCTGCTGGTAAGGGGCTATTTCTTTGTGCGCCCGAAAGGATTCGAACCTCCAACCTTCTGATCCGTAGTCAGATGCTCTATCCGTTGAGCTACGGGCGCGTTCCATTGCCTTGAACTTCCTAAACGGTGTTCCCTGCAACGTTGATTAACTATACTCACACTTTAGTAAACTAACAAAACCGCTGGTTACGACAGGTTTCTTAGCGATTTTTAGCGCAATTCATGCGCTCTTTGTAAACACTTCCAAGCAAAGCAAAGTCCAGCACTCGGAGGCGGAGTACTGGACTTTATGGAGGATGCGGCTAGAACACCAACCCGAATACCGGCACAGCGATAAAGTAAGCGGCCAGGGTAATCAGAACCAGAGAAATAAGGTTGAGCCAGACGCCGCCCTTGATCATTTCGCCGATGGTGACATAACCCGAGCCGAAGGCGATCGCGTTTGGCGGGGTGGCCACCGGCATCATAAAGGCACACGTTGCGGCTAGCGCGACTGGGATGGTCAGGAGCAGAACGTTAATTTCGCCGCTTGCTGTCAGGCCGATACCAACGGAAACGCCTCCCATAATCGGCAGGAAGGTCGCTGCGGTTGCCGTGTTGGATGTGAACTCCGTCAGGATAAGTACCAAGGCTGCAACCGCGCCCATGAGCAAGAAGATTGGGAGGCTTCCCAGCCCCTTAGCGACCTCACCGATCCATAGGGACAAGCCTGACGCGGTAAACATTGCGGATAGTGATAAGCCACCACCGAAAAGCAGCAGGACGTCCCACGGCAGTTCATTTGCAGTCTTCCAGTCCAGCAGGCGCACACCAGTCTTGCGGTCCGCGGGAAGAATGAACATCAACAAGCCTGCAGTCATACCCACGATGGCGTCGTCATAAGGGAAATCCCACCCCATAGTGTCCATAAGCAATGGAACTGCAACCCAGGTAAATGCCGCCAACAGGAAGATGATGCCTACTTGAATCTGGGGACCGGTCCACTTGCCCAGCTTTTCAACCTCATCGTTGATGAGTTCCTTGCCACCGGGGATGTGATCCATTTCTGGTTTGAACACGGTTATAAGAACCAACCATGCAATAACGGTAAAGACGATGGCAACGGGCATACCCACCAGCATCCATTGGCCGAAGCCAATGGTGACTCCGTGTGCTTCTTTCATGTACCCGGCAAGCAAGGCATTTGGCGGGGTACCAATCAAGGTTCCTAGAGAGCCGATCGATGCGGAGTAAGCAATAGCCAGCATGAGCGCCGTAGCAAACTTCTTTTGGTTTTTCATTCCACCGACGGTTTCAGCGGTGAGCTGCAACACGGAAATGCCAATTGGCAACATAACCACGGCGGTCGCGGTGTTGGATACCCACATGGACATAAAGCCAGTGGCAATCATAAAGCCGAGAATGAGGCGCTTTGGCGAAGTACCGACAATCTTCACCACATACAGCGCCAACCTACGGTGTAGGTTCCAGCGCTGTAGGCCAAGGGCCAGCAAGAAACCGCCCATGAATAGGAAAATCGTGGATGAAGCATAAGGCCCGCCGACGGAAGAAAATTCTGCGACGCCGGTGATCGGAAAGATGACGATAGGCAGCAAAGCAGTTGCTGCGAGCGGAATTGCCTCTGTCATCCACCACGCGCCCATGAGCACGGTAGTGGCGGCAACAATGCGCAGGGACTGGTACGTGTACTCTCCTTCTGGATCCGCACCAGTTGATTCCATAACAGTCTCAACTGAGTTGGAAGGGAAGAATAGGTAAACCAATGCGGCCAGGATTAGGCCGACGAAGAGGCCGGTTAATTGGCGGCGCCATTCTTGCGGTTTGGGCCCCTTGTCTTCTTCACCTGCCGCTTCGTGCGTCGATTCGTGCGTTACTGGGGTCGACATAAGATTGTGTGCTCCTAATTCATCTCGGTGCTACTTTCCATAAACCAAGACCCCAAGCGCCAGTGTGGTGGAAATCGTGCAGAGCATAAACGAAATTCTCACCAACTTGAAGGCTGAAAGAGACTCTATTCACAGAAAGGGTGCTACGGACAACCTACAAAACTTCTTAACAAGAAAGGAATTCTCGCCTATTTTGATATCAAAAATACACCCAAATCACCCCCGATCGTCTAGGTAAATTACATCGACGTAATTCAGGGAATTTGAGTGTTTTTGCTAATACAGACCTTTACAAACCTAGCACCGAGGTTGCAATGAGGAAGTAGATGATGAGACCTGTCGCATCACAGAAGGTCGAGATAAAGGGGTTAGAGAATACTGCTGGGTCGGCACCGATAGTCTTAGCCAAAATTGGCATCAGTCCGCCAACAGTGGCTGACATCGTACAGATCAACAGCAGGGTCAGTCCGATTACGATGCCAATGTCTAGTCCGTAGACAAAAGTGGCCAGAATAAAGCCCAAGGCACCGAGCATACTGCCCAGAACTAGGCCCACGCGTAGCTCACGCCAGAGCACTTGAATGAAGTCTTTGGAGCGAACGTCACCGAGTGCTAAAGCACGCGTGACGGTAGTTGCCGCCTGGTTTCCAGTGTTACCGCCAGTACCCGTTAGCAAGGGAATAAACAGCGAAAGCACCACGGCTGCGGCGAGGGTGTCTTCAAAGCTGTCCAATACTTTTACTGTCAGTAGTGCCGAGACAGCAAGCACTAGAAGCCAAACGATGCGCGAGCGCACCAACTTCAACAGCGGCGTGGACATATATGGCTGCTGCAAAGCTTCCGTACCGCCAGAGCGCGCCGAATCCTCAGTATCTTCTTCCTCTAGGATGTCCGCTGCGTCATCCCACATCAAAATTCCCACGAGGCGACGGGACTCATCCACGATCGGCATAGCAAGAAAGTCCAACGGCATAAACCAGCGGGCGGTCTCCTCTGCGTCATCGTGTGCATAGGCAAAGACTGGGTCGCTCATTAAGTCTTCAACCAAGCGGTTTCCGCGCGCAGTGAACAAGGTGCGGAAAGAAATAACTCCCACTAACCGGCGGTCTTTGCGCGTAACCGGCAAGGTGTAGATGGTTTCTAGTTCATCCGCAGTCTCGCGGACCCGCGCCAAGGCTTCGACGACAGTCATCTCGGGGTAAATCTGCGGCACCTGCGGACTCATGCGCCGGCCGATGCTTCCCTTTGGGTAACCCAACACCACGCCGGTGACATCGCGTTTATCCTGGTTCAAAGAGCGCAGCAGGCGATCAGCAATTTCCGCTGGCAGCTCATCAAGCAGGGAAACCCGGTCATCTGGACCTAGTTCGTCAAAAAATTCAAAGACCTCGGCGTTTCCGAGTTCATCGATGAGATCTGCCTGGTGCGCTGAGTCCAAGGCATCGAAGACTTCAATGGAGCGCTGCCGTGGCAAAAGTCGCAATGCTAAGGCCGCGCGCACGGCGTTGTGACGCTCCACGAGCGCGATAACATCTTGGAGCGGTGTCTCCGCCAGAAGCTTTTGTAATCGAGGCGCATCTTTCGGGTCGATAGTCTTGTCAGTCTTCAGCCAATCGTCTAAGACATCAATAGACTCTTTAGTCATATCGCTCATGCGCACCTCCACAGACCGCATCGTTCCCAAAGGAAAATTTTCTTCAGCTCTCACCAGCTTAGACTGCCCAGATGCGAATTGCCGAAAGGCCATCTGAGCACCTTAAGACCAATTTTTAACTAACCAAGAGAAACTAAATGCTTTCCACCGCAACCCCGACTGCCAGATACCCATTCCTGACGCACAATAACCAACGTACGATCGAGACTACTATCGACGCCCAAAGAAGCACCCATAATGCGGCGCCCATACACCGTTGTCGCCTCAAGTTTGCTTAGTTTCGGACTCGCCTCTTGCTCCACCGGTGATGACGCTGCTGAGGAGACCTCGCCCAGCACGATGGCTGTCGCTGCATCCCCGACCAGTGGAGAAGCAAAACAACCTACCGAGTCATTAACGGAGCAAGCTTTCGTCTGATTCTGCCGCACCTGAAGTGTCACCCGAACCTCCACCTGACGATTGCGGGATCTCGCCATCCAACAGCGCTTTCACCGATGCGATTGCCACCCTTGCGCCCCCAGTGCCCCGCACACTGCTTGGCCTTATAAAGCCGACCGCAACTACGACCCCTGCTCCAATTTGAGCGACGCGGTACTGGTTAAGCAGCCAAAGGTCAATTCTCAATTTGGCACCCAATTGTTTTTCTTCCACCAAGATGAATACATTCGGATCGATTCCGCCTACCCACAGCAAGTGATGAGCATCGAGGACAGAAGCACCCGACTCATCGTCACCTACAAAGGCTGGGAAGCTTTGGAGGAAGCGGGTGGCTCGAATACTGAAGGCCCCAACTACACCGCTATCCTGACCTTCTTCTGGGATGCCCACAACGACCAACTTGGCACCATAGGAGAATTCCCCAACCAGGGCCTCTAACCCGAATCCCCGGAACTTGCCTGACTCCCCGTATTCAGGCATAAAAATAACGGCGTCCCACACCATTTGGTGCTGGGAACGCCGCTTAATATCTCTCGCCTGTTAGGGCCGACCTTTAATCAGGCCGGAGAGACTATGCTCCGAAAACGCCGGAGGACAGCTGGGAGATAGCGCCGAAAACGCCGCCCTCTTCAGCGCCGCCGAGGAAGCCGGAAACGAGGTTGATTACACGGCCGAAAGCGGTGGAAACTGCGGTGATGATGTCATTGATCATTGTGTATTCCTTTCAAGAGATCAGAGCTCGACTTTTGACGAGCTCGTTGGATACAGTACTACAGTATTCACTATTCGTACTAGTAACCGCAACCTAAGTGTAACTACTGATTAATGATCTAGTTTATTAGGCCATTTCAATTTACTTATCACACCAGCCAATCCAAGGCATTGAACCCCAAACTATCCCCGGGTATTAAACTCTGACTGGTTGTCAAACTAATTATCGAAAAGTGCCTCTGCTTGATTTTTCTAGTGCTGCAACACTCGTTTTAGGCGGAAAATAGGCTACAGGGCCACCATCGCGCCTTATATGCAACATCAAGATAGATACTGTTCGTTTAACACTGATGTAGCGCATCCCTTCGCTAGATACCTGCAAAACTAAGCGTCCAAAATGATGGCTCGTCCCCCAAAAATACCAGAAACTGTTCCAAACGATGTTCCCGATCCCTTGGTATGCAACTCGATGCCAGATCTTCCACGGGCGATAGTTTCAGCATTAGTGCGGACAATGGAGCAGATTCTTTACACCGGTGAAAAGAATCTGCTCCATGTTTCGCTATGACGCCAGGGGTAGGACCCACTTAGCCAAAGTTCAAAACAAAACGTGAAAAGCGACCCTTTCAACCACCTGTCAAAGGTGCAGAAAGTGTCGCTTGGTAACGCTTTCGCCTGTCAAGGCTGACCCTAATTGGGCCAAGGAGACTACGCTCCGAAAATGCCGGAGGACAGCTGGCCAACAGCGTCGAAGACGCCGTCCAGGCCGCCACCAACAAGGTTGACTACGCGTGCGAAAGCGGTGGACAGTGCAGTGATGAGGTCGGAGATCATAATACGATCCTTTCAAGTAGATGTGAGCCCGCCTTGTGACGAACTTGTGCCTTTTAGTATTCATGATGCCCACTGGAATGCGCAATACCCGCTACCATTCAATCCGACATCTACACCCGTTGAATTTAATTAATTGTGCGACAAACCCATGGTCAGAGCGTTTTTACCCCTAGATCCAAACGCAAAACCTTGCATTTTTAAGGCGCCAAAAGCACCCCCATCCTAGGGGGGCGATCGTCAAATGCGCCAGCATTATTGCGGACATAAGCCAATTGACCAAGCGCAAAAACCGATCTTCACCGAGCGGTTACAAAATCATCGCAACAAACCGTGACGAGCCAGCCTCAAGAACTATCGATACAGCGCTCCGCGTTGATTGATTCATGATAGAACAATCGCAATCGCATTGCAAGACTTCTGCGTTACAAGGTTCGCGGTTTTTGTGAATTAGTGGACAATCGCGCCAAAAAACGTAACGACGCGACGTAATTGACGATAAAACGCATTTCCCCGAATGAACGCAGTACCGGCGGATATTAATTAGCTACACCGAACAATGCGCGTTCTTCAATAAATGAAACCCCTGCAGTCGCAGGGGTTTCTAGCTGGCGGAGACGAGAGGATTTGAACCTCCGGCCCTCCGTTAGAAGGGCAACTCATTAGCAGTGAGCCCCATTCGGCCGCTCTGGCACGTCTCCAGCTTTGCCTATAAACAGGCGAGAGTTAGCTTACCTGCCACTTGTGTAATGCGCCAAATAGGGTGGCACATAGGCTAGATCGAGTTCCACGGCATAAGGGAAAACTCACTTATACTTTCCTTATATGAGTACTTTGTGGAATTTTATTTTAACCGTTATCGCCATTGCCGCCGGTTTATGGGCAGTCGTGGAATTCATCCCAGGAATTGAACTAACAGCTACGCAAGGCAACGAATTAACGGCATTCTTGGTTCTGGCGGCGGTGTTCGTCATCGTTAACGCGGTGGTTGCACCAATCCTCCGCGTCGTTGGATTGCCGCTGACGTGTATCACCTTGGGACTGTTTGCACTAGTCATCAACGGCATCGTGTTGCTGCTAGCAGAGTGGCTGTTTAATCTGCTGAGTTTCCAAGGCTCGCAATTCCACGTCGATGGACTTTGGCCAGCCATCCTGGGCGCCATCGTGCTAGCAATTATCTCCGGCATTGTTAATTTCTTCACCAGCCCGCTGCGCGCGCGGTCTTAACCGCCCGCAAAAGGCGGAAGTACATCTACGCGAGAGACGCCACTCAGCGGGGTTTCGGCGGTGGCGGATTTACCATCCAACAAGAAAGAGCAGCGCTCAAGTACCTCTGCCATGGAAGTACCAGCGCCAGTGGTGCCAGTAAAGGTAGTGGATAGATATTGTAGAAGCTCGCCCAACGTTGCCGGGACATCTGCATTGCCAAGGCTGGTGTGGGTACAACCTGCGGCGTCCCGGGCAGCGGCGAAAAAGTGCACGTCAACCATGGTTCTTATCCTACAATGTATTTATGACTTCCCCGGAATCTCACCTCAAGCGAATCCGCCAACTGGTCGCTGCTTATTGTGAACGCAGAACCGAACAGATTCCGATAGAACAATCCCTCGGGCGCACGACAAGCGCTGACATTATCGCGGGTTTTGATTCCCCACGCTTTGATAATTCGCAAATGGATGGCTACGCCGTACCCACTGCAGACGGCGGCAGATTCGAGGTCGCAGCGACTATCCCGGCGGGCGCATCACCCCAACCACTAGCTGGCAAAGCTGCCCCTATTATGACTGGCGCGGCAGTACCTGCCGATGCAGCGGCGATTATCCCGGTGGAAAAGGCTATTCCGGCGGAATTCCTTGAACCCGGTAAAACCATTTCGCTTCCAGCTACTGAGCCTAGTCAGTTTATTCGTGTCCAGGGGTGTGATGTCGCTGCAGAAAGCACAATCATTCCTGCAGGTACCACCATTAGTGCTGCCGCAGTAGCAACCATGGCTTCCCAGTCCATCCTCGAGGTAGAAGTATTTAGCCCGGCGCGCATTCTCATTTGTAGTGGTGGTGCAGAAATTCAGGCAGCCGAGGTAGCGGACGCACAGAGGATAGCCACTATTCCCGACGCGAATGCGCCGATGCTGCGCGCGATGGCTTATGGCGCGGGGATAGAGGTGGTTGGACACGTAGCCACCAATGATGATCCCTCCGCTTTAAAAACTTCGCTGGCTGCCGCGATTGAGAACCGGCAACCAGATGTAGTCGTTACTTCGGGCGGAATTAGTGCTGGCAAGTTCGAGGTTGTCCGCCAGGTGCTGGAGTCTTCTGACTCGGGTGCAAATGCTCCTGCAGCAGCTTGGTTCGGTCATGTGGATCAGCAACCGGGTGGTCCACAAGGTTGTGCGGTGTTTAATGGCGTCCCTATTATTTGCTTGCCGGGTAATCCGGTGTCTACGTTGGTGAGCTTCCGGTTATTTGTCGCCCCAGTCTTAGGGCACGTGCCACCGGACTCGTGGGCACAGCTTGCCAATCCCGCCACCGGCATCACAGGCCGCGATCAGTTCCGCCGCGGCCGCGTGGAATTTTGCTCCGATGGCTCCACCGTGGCGCATATTATCGGCGGGTCAGGCTCGCATTTGATTACGCAAGCTGTCGAAGCCACGCACCTCATCCGTATTCCTGCCGGCGCCCAGCTAGGTATAGGCAGCGCCGTGCAGGTTTATCCCCTGTAAACCCGCAATTTTTCTTAGGGAGAATCCATGTCACGTACTGGTTTGGTCATTGTTTCCTCGACGCGGGCTGCAGCCGGCGAGTATGAAGATCGTTCAGGTCCCATCGCCGTAGATTTTCTGCGCAACCAGGGGCTTAAGACGCCTGATCCGATCGTCGTGGCTGATGCCGACATTTTTTCCGCTGTCGAGCAGGCTTTACGTTCGGAAAATGCGCCAGCTGTGTTATTAACCTCAGGTGGAACTGGGATTAGTCCCGACGACCTCACGGTTGAAGCAATTAGAAAGCATCTGGATAAAGAAATGCCTGGTATCGCCGTTGCGTTTTGGAATAAGGGGTTAGCAAAGCTTCCTACTGCGGCTTTATCAAGGTGTATTGCGGGTGTTGCAGGTTCAACTTTTGTGATGACTTTGCCGGGGTCTACCGGTGGGGTAAAAGATGGTTGTGCGGTGTTAGAGGAAATCTTGGGCCACATCATCACCACGATGGAAGGAAATAATGACCACTAATCACGATCCGGCTTTTGACCCAGCCTATGTGCATGAGCAAACAGGCAAGGTCATCGCAGCATTGATGATGGAGGAACCGATTGAAAATGCTGCGGCGCAAGCGCGCACAGATGTCGTCACCGATGCCATGGGTGCGGTGGTCACCTTTGATGGAGTTGTGCGCGATCATGATGGTGGCCAGGGCGTAACGAGGTTGATCTATTCCTCGCACCCCACGGCACAGCAGGAAATAGAAGCGGTTGCCGCTCGTATTAGCGCGCAGCACCCGCATGTTCGCTTGTGGTGTGCACACCGTACTGGCCCCTTGGGTATTGGGGATTTAGCCTTTATGGTCATCGCTGCAGCAGCGCACCGCCGTGAGGCTTTTGCAGCTGCCGAGGAGCTTGCGGACGCTGTTAAAGCCGAAGTACCTATTTGGAAAGAACAAGAGCTTTCACAAGGCGGCACCCAGTGGGTGGGATTGGAATGACAGAATTTTCTCCCCAGGAAATCTCTCGCTACCGCCGGCAACTATCTTTGGCTGGGTTCGGAAAAGACGCCCAGGCTAAGCTTCGCGATTCCCACGTCGCCGTCATCGGCGCTGGAGGGCTTGGCTCCCCTGCCCTGTTATATCTCGCGGGTGCAGGGGTTGGAAAAATCACCATCATCGATTCCGATACGGTCGATGTTTCCAACCTGCATCGCCAAGTCATTCACACCACTGACAAGATTGGCGTCAACAAAGCCGAATCAGCACGCCAGCAGATGGTCGCTCTTAACCCAGAAATCACCGTGGAAGTGGTTTCTCAACGCCTGGATGAGAACAACATCTTAGGGCACCTGCGCGGGTCCGATGTGGTTTTGGATGGCACGGATAACTTCGCCACCCGCTATAACGCGTCCTGGGCTTGCGCAATTTTAGGTATTCCGCACGTGTGGGCTTCTATTTTGGGATTCGATGCCCAGCTCACCGTCTTCTATGCCGACAACGGCCCTATATATGAAGATCTCTTCCCTATCCCGCCCGTACCAGGTTCAGTGCCTTCGTGCTCACAAGCCGGGGTGCTTGGCCCCACAGTGGGCATTGTGGGCTCTGCCATGGCGCTTGAAGCAATGAAGCTAATTACAGGTGTTGGAACTCCGCTGATTGGAAAGATTGCTTATTTCACTGCACTCGAAGGCACGTGGGAATACATCCCACTAGTCGGTAACCCGGAAGTTACCGAACGCGTGCGCACCACGGGCCCGACCCAAGGCGCAGAAGCTTTCGAGGAACCACCGGTAGATAATGCATTGCCTACGGTTGCTGAAGTTGATGAGATTCCGAATAACGCGCTTATCATCGATGTGCGGAATCCAGATGAAGTAGAAATGTTTGCCATCCCCGGTTCTGTTAAATTTCCGCTTCCACGGATGGTGGACGGTGAAACTCCCGAAGAGATTGCTTCGGCCCAAGCGAAATCACTCCCAGTAGTTATCCACTGCGCCGGAGGTATTCGTTCTGCTCGCGCAGTCGAGATACTCAACCAGCGCGGGTTCACCGAAGGTATCTACTCACTGCGCGGTGGCATCGACGCGTGGCTAGATAAACAATAAGAAACACCCGATTTACTGGCATAAATCCAGGTAATCGGGTGTTTTCTTGGCGGAGACGGAGGGATTTGAACCCTCGGTGAGTTTCCCCACGCTGGTTTTCAAGACCAGTGCATTCGGCCGCTCTGCCACGTCTCCGTGCGCTCTAAGAGAGATTCACACATCTACTAGGTCTGAACTCGAGCACACAAAAAGACTACCCGATAGAAGGTTGAAGACTAAAACTGCGTGCTTGATTGCGCAAACTTGTCTAGCGTAGAGGACATGACTGATGTGATGAAAGCAATCGTCCAAACCACCGAAGGGGACCCAGCAACCCTCGAGCTCCAAGAAGTACCGAAGCCAACTCTGCAGCCTGGCGAAGTACTAGTCAAGGTCGCTGCCTCAGGTGTTAACCGCGCAGACCTTACCCAAGCAGAAGGTAACTACCCGCCACCCAAGGGTGCCTCTGACATCCTCGGACTAGAGTGTGCGGGAGAAATCGCGGACGCTGGCGATACCAACCGCGAAGTAGGAGAAAAAGTAGGTGCTTTGCTGGTCGGCGGCGGCTATGCCGAATACGTCGCTGTACCGGAAGGTCAGCTACTTCCTATCCCAGAGGGTTTCTCGTTCGCAGAGACCGCAGCTGTTATCGAAACCGCTTGTACTGTCTGGTCCAATATCGTCATGGAAGTCGGCCTAAGCAAAGGCGAAACCATCTTGATTCACGGCGGTGGCGGCGGCATCGGTCTGATGGCTATTCAGATCGCTAAAGCCATTGGCGCAACCGTTGCGGTGACCGCGGGTTCCGCAGAAAAGCTCGAGGTGTGCAAGAGCTACGGCGCTGATATCTTAATCAACTACAAAGAACAAGACTTCGCGGAAGAACTCAAGAACCAGTGCGATGTCATCTTAGATATCGTGGGCGGGCCTTATTTGAAAAAGAATATGTTCGCTCTCGCCAAAGGCGGGCGCATGATCACCATTGGTCTCCAAGGCGGTAATAAGGCCGAAATCAACATGGGTGTGATGATGATGAAAGATATCTCCCTTCACGGCACAACCTTGCGTCGCCGCTCACCGGAAGTAAAAGCAGAAATAGTCCGCCAGACTGTGAAGAATGTCTGGCCAATGTTGGAAGATGGGCGCGTAAAACACCACATCCATGAAACCTTGCCCCTTGCAGACGCAGCCAAAGCACTCAATCACCTAGTAGAAAGCTCCCACACCGGCAAGGTGGTTTTGGTGCAGTAGCTCCAAAACGACGGGGCGAGAACAGCAGGCTTGCATTGCTTTCAGCCCCGTCAAACTAGGCCAACGAGGCAACCACGCGCACTAAGTGCTCAATATCTTGGTGGGTGTTAAAAGGACTCAACGATACGGTGACTGCGCCTCCGATATCGTCGACGCCCATCTCCGAGAGCAGCTCACTGCGCGGGGTGAGCGTTGTGACTAATCCATTTCCCAAAAGGCGCTGGTGCACGGTATCCGCCGGGACATTCTTGACAGCAAAAGAAAGCCGCGGAATGCGATTATCAGTGCGAGCGCCACTAGCTGCTTCGCCAGTAACACCCAAAATGTGGACGGCGGGAAGTGAACCCATCAAGGCATAGAGCTCATCGCTCAGGTGGCTCATGTGCTCGGAAACCTTGAGCATCGAATTGCGCAACCGTGTGCGGCGCGAACCTCGCAGCTGGTCATCTGGATCGCCGAGGCGAGCGAAGTGATCAGCCAATGGGCCCACACCACCAGCAAGGCCAGCCGATACGCGGGATTCCAAATCATCGCGTGTGATGTTGAGGCGCTTGAACATGGTGGCATCACGAAATACCAGCGCAGCAACCTCAGGGCCACCGATCTGAGCCAAGTCAATGCCCAAAATATCTGCACCGAGCTCACCGATGTCAATCGCGCGGTACGTAGCAAGCGCTGAGACATCCACCAGCGACCACGCGCGTGATTGTCGACGAATGATGTCGGTAATCTCTGCAACCTCGGCTACAGCGCCCAGAGTGGCATGTGCGGCGGTGAAAGAAACGAACCTTGTAGTGCCATCGATAAGTTCATTGAACTGATACCCGGGTAGCTCGCCAGTGCCTAGGTCTGGCTGCGCCCACCGAATATTGGCAGCAATATCTCCCAATGACGCCGAATCTAAACGCTGCAACACCACGGCAGAATTACGCCGTAGCAACGGCCCCAACTTGGATGCCAGACGTGAATATAAAACCGGCAAGCTCGGGCCTAAAACGACAGAATTTCTGTGTGCGCCCGTTAAATCGGCGATAGCCATCCGCGCTGTCGCGATAAAATCCGCACGCTCTAAACGCCCCGCGGCAACCGGGGCGGAATGCGAGCCCCCTGATGTTTCCACTGCCGCAACTGCTGGCGACATCCGAAAAGCGCGCGCAACTCCCGCAGAAACTCGTTCCGCGATTTGTGGCTGATCGTGCGCATTGAGGTACGTCCAACCGTCAGATAGGCCTGTGTAAAGACCGCGCACGCTAGCTACATCCACGTCAAGCTCTCCCTCCTGCTGGCTCTTGACGCTCACTACTCTATACGGGTTTATAGGCGGGTGAAAACCACCTAGTGAGCTTTATGACGCTAGGGTATTCGACATGGAGCAAGAAAAAAATACACTTGCCGCAGATATTGCGCGCATGACTAGCACTCCAGAGGGTCATACCGTACCGCCGTCAGATTCCAAGACTTTCAGAGCGGCTTTCGAAGACCTTCTCCAGGGCGCTAAACAGCACGAACTGTGGCTAATGTTAGGTCTGCAAGACATTAAGCAGCGCTACCGCCGTTCGGTTTTGGGACCGTTCTGGATCACCATCGCTACTGGTGTGATGGCTTTGGCACTGGGTTTGCTGTACTCCATGCTCTTCCAGCTGCCGCTGGCAGATTTCCTTCCACATGTCACCGTCGGTTTGATTATGTGGAATTTCATCTCCGGCGCGATTAAAGAGGGCTCTACAATCTTCATCGATAATGAGGGCCTCATCAAACAGCTTCCGGCACCACTATCAGTCCACGTCTACCGCTTAGTATGGCGGCAAACGCTATTTTTGGGCCACAACCTCATCATCTGGCTGCTGCTGATTATCATCTTCCCGCGCTCTTTGGGCTGGGAATTCTTCCTGGTCATCCCCGGCATGCTGTTGTTAATTGTCAACGGCGTGTGGGTAGCCATGTTCTTCGGTATGGTGGCTACACGTTTCCGCGACGTTGCGCCGTTGCTAGAAGCGCTGACGCAGCTGCTGTTTTATGTCACTCCGATTGTGTGGACGACGAAGACGCTTACAGATCAAGGTGGAGCGGTCGCAGATCGCGCCCGCATCGCCGAACTCAACCCGCTGTACCACTACCTTGAGGTTGTTCGCGCACCGTTGATTGGTGAGCCGGTAGCTGCTTATCACTGGTGGATCGTCTTGGCATTTACCGCAGGCGGACTACTTATTGCCATGGTGGCTATGCGCCAGTGGCGCTTCCGCGTGAGCTACTGGGTTTAAGGAGAACCATGGTTTCTATTGATACATATAACGCGTGCGTAGACTTTCCCATCTTTGATGCGAAGTCACGCTCGTTGAAGAAGGCCGTGCTTTCAACCGCTGGTGGCGCCATCGGGCAAAACGATGACAACGTTGTGGTAGTTGAAGCACTCAAAGACATCAACTTGCACCTGCGCGAAGGCGACCGCGTTGGACTAGTCGGCCACAACGGCGCCGGCAAATCTACCCTGTTGCGCTTGCTATCGCGCATTTATGAGCCCACCCGTGGTTCTTCTAATGTGCGCGGGCGCGTCGCCCCAGTCTTCGATTTAGGCGTCGGCATGGATCCGGAAGTCTCCGGCTACGACAACATCATCATTCGCGGGCTGTTTTTGGGCCAGACCATCAAGCAGATGAAGTCCAAAATGGATGAGATTGCAGAGTTCTCCGAACTCGGTGACTACCTCAATATGCCGCTGCGCACCTACTCCACTGGTATGCGCGTGCGCCTGGCATTGGGTGTGGTGACCTCCATTGAGCCCGAAATCTTGCTTCTCGATGAAGGCATCGGCGCCGTTGACGCGGCCTTCATGGCCAAAGCCCGCGTGCGCCTCGAAGAACTGGTGAAGCGCTCCGGTATTTTGGTGTTTGCATCACACTCCAACGACTTCCTTGCACAGCTCTGCAATACCGCACTGTGGATCGATAAGGGACAAATCCGCGCCGCCGGTGAAGTAGCCGATGTCGTCGGTCAATACGAAGGCCGTGAAGTCGGCCAATACGTCCGCGATTTGCGTACCCGCTTTGAGCGCGAAGACGCTCAATAATCAACACGCCGATAACCATGCCCACTACGGTGCACATCATCCGAAATTCCGGTTGAATTTACTCACCGAAGTGGGCATTTTCTCGTTTTGTACTGCGCTTCTTCCTTGCTGCTGATTACGTGGGTATGGGCTTATATAAGTCCGCACCTACGTCAATCCACTTCAGCTTTATAGCTTTAAAGCTGCATATAGGAAGAACAATATGAAGCGTATATCCACCGCTGCTGTAGCAGTTTTTACAGCCTTGTCCCTATCCACCGGTGTCGCACCTGCGCAAGGTCTCGGTACAGGTTCTTCGGGTTCTGATAGCCAAATCCGCAAAGATTTACTTAAGTGGCAACTTGAATTTCCCGTCAGCACATCACTATTAAAACAGCCAACTAGCTCAGTCAGTGCCGCGAATAAATCTTCTGAGTTCGTTCGTGATAATAGTTCCGAGAGCACTTCTGACAGACTCGTCGAATCCAGCTGGGGCTTGGCGAAAAGCTCCGTGAAAAAGGATGTCGAAAATAGTGATCCTATTGGTACTTCCCTCAACACAATTCTCGCGCTAGGTGGAGTGCTTGCTCTTGGCGCCGCGATTTATGGCGTGGCATTGCGGGCAGGATTTCAGCTCCCCCACGTGGCCGCCGAGTAAGGTGCACTCATCTATCGCATAAGAAAGCCCGCCTCCTGCAGAGGAACGCGGGCTTTCCTAGTGCACTTTGGCTAGGCAGACTGTCAACTTAAATCACCGAAGACAGCGATCGCGGATTCCACGCATCCACGGTCAGCCACGGGTTTTGTATAGCGCCATATTCTTCAACCAGGTGCACTATACAAAATCCGTGTGTGGGAAAAAGAATTCCTAAATTCCCAGCAACGATTTCAGCTTCGGGGTCAGCCCACGAACTTCGCACTGAAGGGCTGCTGGACGATGATAATTGCCGCGTAGAAGTTCCGCCCGCACACCCGGTGCAGTGTGATTATCAGGACCAAGTGATTCCACGGTGATATCCGCAGTGACGTGATATCCCAGCTTGGCGCTCACAGCCGCCGAGGCTTTGTTACTGCACGCCCAGGCGGTGGTCAGGCGTTCGGCGCCGAAATGGTTAAAGCCCAGCTCTGCGATGGCGTGGCGCACTAAAGTCCCGATGCCGCGGCCTTGGAGGCGGTGGTAAATCCACGAACCGGTTTCGATAGATTTCGTGGTCGAAAAATCAGTAGCGCGCATATCAACGGACCCGATCACCTTGTTGTGTTGAACCACAACGAAGTCGAGGGACCAGTGCGCAGGCGACATCTGTACACGGTGCGACCAGCGAAGTAGCGTGGGGCTATTGGTTTCATCGAAAAGCCAGCCAAACGCATGCTCGGGGATATCGGAGCCGAAAATTTCGGTCGGGGTGGCATCGTTAAGCACTGCGATATCTTCATCGCGCATCACGCGCAGTGAAATTTCCTCACCAGTGTGGGCAGCTGTGATTTCTAAGCCAAAAGGCGGCCAGATGCGCGTGAGATCCATGGCGAAATGCTACCACCGGGAAATTCGTGAAAGAATAAACGCCATGCCCACTTCGCGCACATCTTCCCCACGTATTGCACCTTTGAACTCAACCGGTTCCACCGCGGCGGTCATTGTCACCCACAACCGCGTGGAATTATTGCGCGCCTCTCTAGAGCAGGTAGTAGGTCAAACCCATCCGGTGCAGTGGGTCATTGTTGTCGACAACGGGGCAGATAAGGCCGTTAAGCAGCTTGTCGATGACCTCGCTGGCGAGCGTGCCGTCTATGTCCCCTCGCAGACCAACCTGGGTGGCGCGGGCGGCTTTGCCTTGGGATTTTTAACCGCACTTTCACTGGGCGCCGATGCCATCTGGTGCGCCGATGATGACGGCCGCCCTGCCGATGAAACGGTGCTGAAGGAGCTCTACCGCGTTGCTGAAGTGAATAAGTTGCATGAGGTCTCCCCTGCTGTATGCAATATCGACGACCCCGGAGCACTGGCTTTCCCGCTGCGTCAGGGACTGGTGTGGCGCCGGCGCATGGAAGAATTAGAGGGCGATTTTCTGCCTGGAATCGCTTCCCTATTTAACGGTGCGCTGATCTCGGCCGGCGCTATGGAGATTATCGGCGTGCCGGATTACCGTCTGTTTATCCGCGGTGATGAGGTGGAATACCACCGCCGCCTGGTTAATTCGGGCTTGTCGTTTGGCACGGCGTTAACCTGTGCCTACCTGCACCCAGATGGCTCTGATGAATTCAAGCCGATTTTAGGCGGCAAGATGCACACCCAGTATCCCGAAGGCGAGTTCAAGCGCTATTTCACCTACCGCAACCGTGGCTACTTGCTGTGGCAGCGGGGAATGCGCAAGCTCCTACCGCAGGAATTCGCGCGCTTTGGCTGGTTCTTCCTCGTGCAGCAGCATGACCCGAAGGGGTTTGCGCAGTGGCTCAAGCTGCACAACCGCGGCCGTCGCGAAGATTTCCGCCGCCCAGAGCACGGCTAAATCCCAGCTAAACTTCGCGAATTTTGGGCGCATTGCGGAAAATCAACCACCGCTGCACAAAGAAATTGATCACGGTGGCGGTTCCTTGCGCGAGGATAAACGCTGCCACCAGCGCGTAGGTGGAACGCCAGTCCAGACTGTGATCAAAAAATGGAAACGCCCACCGGTAAATCACGATATTGACGGCATAAGTAAGAGCATAGGTCAGCGCCACCATGGCAAAACGCCGCTTGGATGGCTGGGCGCGAAAAGTCCACCGGCGATTCAACAGATAGGCAGTTAAGGTACCGAAGAAAAAGCCCACTGAGCGCGCTTCAATATTGCCTAAAAGCGCCAGCGCAATCTGGAAAATCCAGGTCAGGCCTGCGTCAATCACCGCGGAGATACCGCCGGTGATTGCGAATTTCGTGGACTGGCCGCGCAGTGAATTTGATTTAGCCAGGCGTTCGGCACCTTCAGAAGTCATCGCAGGAATCCCATCTAAAAAGACTTATTTTGATTTAAAGACAAAGACGCGCTGGATAATAAAGTTTGTCACCGTGGCAACACCCTGCGCAATCACAAAAGCGATGGTGTCTTTGACCAAACCATCAAAACCTAAAGCTTGCAACGGGGAATTTAGCAGCCAGTACAACACATTTTGCACAGCAAAGGTCGAGGCATATAACAAGGCCACGCTGATTGCGGTCTTGCCGGAAATCTTCGCGCCAAAAGTCCAGCGCGCATTAACCAAGTAGGCCGCGACGGTGCCAAAGACCCAACCAATTGCCTTGGCCGCAGAGCGGTGCAGACCAAAATAGGTCAGCAGCATGGTGACTGAATAGTCCAAGATCGCGGTGAAAATGCCGACGAGCACGAACCGCGTAAGTTGGGTCTTTAAAGAGTTATTCGATGAAGTCACGAAGCGTTAGCCTACCCCACGCAATAGCGCGCGGAAGATATCTAAACGGTCCACAGGTGCGGCAGCCTCAGGTCCCCAAGCGCCGACAGACGCTAATACGCTTGTCGATGCCTCACACATCGCCCAGATTTCTGCCGCCGTTAGCTCCTCACCGTCATCATTAATCCACCCCAATGCTTCCATGGTGGTGGCGGTAACTGCGCCCATTAATTCTTCACTGCCAATGCACGCTAGGCCTAGAACAATCGACCAAAAGGCGTCTTGGCCCTCGGTTGTTACCTCCCGCGGCAACGAGGCGAGTTTCTTGCTCACTTCAGCAGATAATTCCACGTCGCGGCTCAGATCAAGAGCTTGTAAAAGGGGGACGAAATCAAAGAGGCGGGAGCGTTCAATAATGCCGCGCACCGGCGGGGTCAGATAGGTCAAAATCTCATCAATGACCGCTTGGCCGGTGAGCGCTGCATTGATCGCGGTGAGGTCAAATTTGGATCCTGGAAAGGATCCTGAACCGCCCACGCATAGTGCTTGCGGGGTGCCGCCATCACGCGGATAGATCTCTGCAACTGTGAGCTTAAAGTCCCACAGCCCCCAGGTGAATTCCACCACTTCGCCCTCGCGCCATAAAAATTCCGCGACGTGGTGGCGAGGATCTATCCTTTGTGCTTCTTCGTCAAGGTAGTAAAAGTGCCACGGGGACTCTTCGTGAGGTAGATCAAAGCAGGTCACCAAAACATCGTGAAGCTGTGCAAAAGTCAATGCATCATTAATGCCGATTTGGCGATGTACTTCAGCATCATCTCGAATATTAGAGACTTGCAGGATAACGGTTAATGGTTCGCGGCGTAAGTGGACAGTCGTATCTGTATCAACGTTTTCTTCATGCTCCTGACCGCCGACGTGACCGTCGCGGGAGGACTCGGCGTGCTTTGCACGCTGGCGGTTTTTTCGGTCACGAAGGCTGTCGAGGTCAAATACTCCAGTGCCTGACATAGTACCCAGCGTACTTAAATGTCAGTTCCGCGACGTGCGCCATACTCACTAGCAGCGAAAACCACGCCAGCGCCCACCCCGCCGAAAATCGACCACGGTTTCTTCACCCCGCGCTTGGTCAGCGCCTTGGCCAGCTTGCGCAAACCCAGAACTTTCAATACCGCAATGATGCTCAGACCAGCGATAAGCTGCCACAATGGGAAGCTAGATTCAGCCGGCGGTTCAGGAGTGGTGGCCTCGTCTTCATCGATGGCATTGAGGTAGCCCACCAGTCCGGCAAAAGAGCCCAGCAACAAGATATACGAAGCAATCAGCGACTTCGGGTTTTTGATGTAATCCGGAAAGCTCAGCGCTACGCCTGCAAACCCTGCCTGGATCACACGCCCAGCCAAAGTGTCATCGAGGGCATAATTGTCTTCCCTTTTGTCTGCATTGTTGAAAGATTCATTCGTCATAGCGCCCCAGAATACCTGCGTCGAGTCAATTGCCGGGGAGTTGTGAATATATAGGAAGGTAGCGAGTAGACTTTGCGAGAATGAACGCAGATTCCACCTCACCTGCACAGAAAATCATCCTCGATTGCGACCCGGGCCATGACGATGCCATCGCCATGCTCCTGGCACATGGCAACCCTAACCTGGAGCTTTTGGCCGTAACCACCGTCGCCGGCAACCAAACTCTGGAAAAAGTCACCACCAATGCGCGCGCGGTAGCACGGGTTGCGGGTATCACCGGCATTCCTTTTGCCGCTGGTGCCTCGCGTCCGCTGGTGGGCCCGCAACTTATCCCCGATGAAATCCACGGCGATTCTGGCCTCGATGGCCCACAGCTGCCTGAGCCTAGTGTCCCGCTAGAAGACATCCACGCGGTCAACCTCATTGCCCAGGTTATCTCTGAGAATGAACCCGGTTCCGTGGTTATTATTCCTACCGGCTCTTTAACCAACATCGCACTTTTCGCGCGCATGTACCCACAGCTGGTTGAGCGCGTTGGCGGAATCACTTTGATGGGCGGCGGGCACCACACCGGCAATATGACTCCTGCTGCTGAGTTCAATATCTTGGCTGACCCAGAAGCCGCAGCGATTGTCTTTGAAGAATCCTGGCCAGTAACCATGGTCGGACTCGATGTCACCCACCAGGTACTCGCGGTACCTGAGCGCATGGAACAGCTCAAGGCCATTGGCACCGATGTTGCGCAATTTATCGCAGAGCTCGTGGAATTCTTTGGTGCTTCCTACATGAAAGAGCGCAACTACCCGGGCCCACCTATGCACGATCCATTGGCTGTGGCAGCAGTTGCCGATCCATCTATCCTGCGAACTGTTCACGCCCCGATTTATGTGGAAACTCAAGGACAGCACGCCCGCGGGCAAACCATCGTCGATTTCCGCCGCACCTGGTCTAATAATGACCCGAGCGGACTAGGGGTTACCGACGATCCCGATTTCGAGGCCCCGAATACCGCCGTAGCCGTGGACGTAGATGTCGAGAAGTTCTGGGATCTGCTGGTCGATGCCCTAACGCGCATTGGCAACACCAACTTTTAAGACTTAGCGCTTTAGCCGATCCAGGAGAACCCAATGTCTTCCACTCCCAACCGCCAAGCATCAGCTGGTGTTATCGACCCGGTTGATACCCGCAAAGGTGGCCTGCCCCTGCTCATGGCCGTGCTGCTGGCAGCCGCCGTAGCTTTCCAGCTCAACGCCTCTATGCTCTCACCAGTGCTGACCACCATGGCGCACGAGCTGGGCACCGACGAAGCCGCGGTGGGGCTCACCCAGACCGCCTTCTTTACTGGTGGTGCGATGTGCGGGCTATTCTTACCGCGTCTTTCCGATATCGTCGGCCGCCGCAAGATCCTGCTCATCATGCTCTCTGTCATGGCCCTCGGCGGCGTCATCGCAGCACTAGCGCCAAATATTGGTGTGCTCATGTTCGCGCGTGCTTTGCAGGGTATCGCAGGACCAACCATTCCGATGACCCTGATTATCCTGCGCAGCCAGGTCAAAAACGAAGTGCGTCTGGGTACGCTACTAGGACTAGTCGCCGCTATCAACGGTGGCGTCGCCGGTGTGGACGTACTTGTCTCCGGATGGATGGCGGAGCACTGGGGCTTCCGCTCTGTCTTCTGGCTCATTGCCATCGTGGGCTTTATCGCGGTAGCGATGGTCGCTGCGTGGGCTCCGGAATCTAAGCCATCGAGTGGCATCAAGGTCGATTGGCTGGGCGCAGTTCTGCTGGTTATCAGTGTTTGCTCGATTACGTTGGCTGTTAATGAGGCCGGTAAGGCCGGCGCTGCCAACTGGTTCATGGTTATCGTCGGAGTCGTTATTGGTCTTTGCTTCTTCGCGGTGTTCTGGAAGTGGGAAAATAAGCACGACCAGCCACTGGTTGCACCGAAGTACCTCAAGCGTCGTTCAACCTGGGGCTTGCTTTTGACCACCGTGTTGACCATGACTGGTGTCTTCGCTGCTGTTAACGGTGTTGCCGTATCGCTGGCGCAAAACCCCACCGCGGGCTTTAGCATGAGCGCCGATGCCGCATCCTTGTTCTTGCTGGCACCTTATGCACTTATCGGTTTGGTCGTCGGTCCTTTTGCTGGCCGCTTCGCACCGGTGATTGGCTATGGCAACCTGCTGCGTATTGGCAACGCTGCTTCCGCAATTTTGCTGGTGCTCTTGGCCTTCGTCGGTGTGAACTCCAAGATCACGCTGATTGTTGCCGTCATCTTGTTGGGTATCACCTACGCTGGTATTGGCAATATCGTGCTCAATAACCTCGGTGTTGTGAACTCCCCGAAGGACAACGAAGGTTTCTTGCCGGGTATGAACTCCGCCGCTTTTAACCTCGGTGCCGGCGTCTCCTTTGCCATCCTGCCGGTGTTCATGGTGGCTGGATCCCCTGCCGGTTCAGATTCTGCTGCTGGCTACACCACGGCTTTCTTGGTCGCTGCCGTCATTCTTGCTATCTCGGTAGCTACCTCGCTCTTTATCCCGAAGGTCACCGCAGCTGAAGCTGAAGGCCAAGTGGTCTAAGTACAAGGACTAAGCTGGGTGGCATGTATGACGGCAAGATGGAAAATCTGACCCCTGCCCAGCAAGCTGCTCAAGATGAGCGCACGGAAGAGGACAAGCGCAACGGGCGTTTTATCGCCGCGGAGCACACCAATCTTCCACTGAATGATTTCATGACCAGGCTGATGGCCGAAGAAATTCCGATGCTGGATTCCGCCTCCCGCGGCCTGGTCTACAAAATTTTGCGCGAATATGAAGGCCCCGAAATCACTACGCAGGAAGAACTGCCCACCGAAATCCGCGACATCATGGATTTGTACTAAACAGCTACGCGTTCTCAACCTGCATACATTAAATCCAACCGGAGTCTGTATCGGAGAGTTCTTTATTGCTTTCCTGCTCGACGGCGATGTTGCGAACTATTTAAAGGCAGTTCAGGCGGCAAACATCAGCAATAATCTGATTTGTTTGCCGCCTTATCCTATTTACTCAAATCGACGTCTTTGGTCTCCTTCATAAATATTCCGGTCAATAACGTCAAGATGGCCACGGCGATGAGGTAATACTCGAAGTATTGAGGGGTGCCGTTCTTTTCAAGCCAGGTGTTGAGATACGGTGCGGTTCCACCGAAGATGGCTGTGGCCAGGGAAAGTGTGGCGGCAACGCCCACAGCACGGCGGCGAATGGACAGGGCCTCGGTCCACACAGCACCGTTGACACCGAAGAGCATAGCCAGCACCACCAGGGACGCGGCCATAACGCCAAGTAGGGACCAGAAGGTGCCCTGAAGCATCGAATAGAGCGGAATGGTGAGCACAATAAAGCCGATGGAAAAAGCAATCACCAGAGGTTTACGGCCTATCCTATCCCCAAGCACGCCCATTCCTGCGATAGCGATAATGAAGACGACCTGGGCGATAAGACTAGCACTCAGTGCAGAAGATGCTGACTGACCTAGACCCACTTGCGCGTGGGTGGGCAGATAAATAAGCCAGGTATAAAACATCAGTGAGCCACCGGCGGACACACCGAAGATGACCGCAATGCCCCGCCAATAAGAAGTCTTGGGTTCGCCCGTAGGAGCACTCTCAGCCGCAGCCGTAAAGGCTTGCGTTTCCTGTAGATTCGCCCGCAACCAGATGGCGTAGATTCCTAGAACACCTCCCACTAGGAAGGGAACACGCCAACCCCAGGATGCAATCGCGCTCTCCGACAGCCATGCATTAACTGCCAGGCCCATCAGCGTAGCCAACATGGTACCCACCACAACGCTAATCCAGCTGCTGGCACCATAAAGTGCCCGCCGATGCGAAGGGGCTCGCTCCACTAGATAGGTAACCGCCGTTCCCATCTCCCCACCGTGGGCTAATCCCTGAGCCAACCGGATGATGACCAGAAGAACAGAAGCCCAAATTCCTACGGAATCAAAGGTGGGTGCAATGCCGATGAGTAAAGAACCCGCTGCGGTAAGCATCATTGCTACAAACAAGGATTGCTTTCGGCCTACTTTGTCTGCATATGCCCCGAAAACGTAGCCTCCTACTGGCCGCGCTATAAAGCCCACGGCGAAAACCGCGAAGGTGGATAGCAGCGCAGAAGTGGGGTCGTCATGAGCAAAAAATTGCAACGCGAAATACGGCGCAAAGATCGTGTAGATGTTCCAGTCATACCATTCCAGAACGTTTCCAAAGTTTGCACCCAGGACATCTTTCAGACGGCGCCGGTCCGTGGCCACACTCATGATGTCCCCTCAAGGCCAGCCCGCGCATCCGCATCAGAGCCCGGGACGCGCATTTCAAATGTATCGGTGACCACTGTGTAGTCGAAATATCCCATGCGCGCGATGGGCTTGATTCGCGGCACGTCGAGCTTGCCATCCACGGTGATGACGTCGTCGTTGATGTGGATGGTCTCCACTTGTGCAAAGACGATATCCACGGTGCCGACATTGGAGTTTCCCACTAAGCGTTGTGTGGAGATGTAGCGGCACTCAAATTTGATGGGGCTTTCCGCCACCATGGGGATCGGATAGTTATCCGCATATTCCTTGGTGACGTTCAGATTGTCCCATTCACTTTCATTCGCTGACAGTGCCATGGCAGATTTGTTGACCTCTTCACGCAGGTCATAGGTGGCCATATTCCATACGAACCAGCCAGTCTTTTCCGCGTTGAGCACAGTATCCTTGCGCCGGCCGTCTGGGTACTGGTTAGCCGAAAACATCACGCGCGGTGGGTCAAAGGTCAGATTTTGCCACTGGCTGTAAGGCGCAATATTTTCATTCCCGTTTTCATCCACGCTGGAGAGCCAACCGATGGGGCGTGGAACTGTCGATGCTTTAAACGGCGAGTAGGGCAGTGGGTTCTTCTCGGAGTTTGGGTGCCACTTCATAACACTTACCTTTCTGTAGCCTGGATCACTTATTTGAAATATATTAAACGTATATAAGCCATATATCAAGGGATTTGGCGTTGGATAGTAAAATATTTTTCTATGACCAAGGCAGAAGAGGCATACGCAGAGATCCGCAACCGCATAGAGTTATGCACCCTTGAACCCGGCGCGACCTTTACTGAAGCCACCTTGCAAGAACTTCTCGGCGTAGGACGCACTCCCCTGCGCGAAGCTCTCCAACGCTTGGACCACGAGATGCTTGTAGACGCCCGATCCGGATCTGGAATTCGGATTAGTGCCTTGTCCGTCGACGGTCAGCTCCGAGGCCTTGAAGTCCGCCGAGCGCTGGAATCCCTAGCTGTCACTTTGACTATCGCCCGCGCCGACGACCACATCATCAAAGAACTAACTCGCCAGCGCGAACGCCTCTTATCCTGCACAGACCTTGATTCTTACCTCAAAGCCGTTGCCACCAGTCACGAACTCTTCATCACCGGCGCGGACAACCACTACCTCGCCCAATCATTAAGTCCCCTCTACGTGTTGTCCCGCCGCTTCTGGCGCGCCACCATTACCAACAGCGAATTCACAATGGATGCTGGAAAGAAACACCACAGCGCAATCCTCGACGCAATCATGGACGGTGACTCCCCCGCCGCCCAAGCTGCAACCACCTCGCTCAATGACTACCTCGTTGACGAAGCAATTAGCGTTCTCACCGCCAGAGCTCAACCCACCCGTGGCTCCAACTGGTCGCTCTAACTGCCCGCCATCAGTGTTCCACGTTGAACGACATCCAAGCCTTTCGCAGTGCTATTCCCCGGGCACTAACAGCCCGCTTTCATAAGCCAGGATGACTAACTGTGCGCGGTCATGCGCGTAAATCTTGCTCATGATTCGGTTGACGTGCGTCTTCGCAGTGTGTGGGGAGATAAAGAATTTCTCAGCAATTTCCTGATTAGAAAGCCCGCGCCCTACAAGTTCTAAGACTTCACGTTCGCGCTCGGTCAGTAAAGCTAAGCTTTTCGATGCTTCTTCAGAGACCGCCGGTCGCGGCCCGGGTGAGCGCACATATTGGGCAATGAGACTGCGCGTATCCACTGGGGATAGAAGTTCATCACCAGCAGCAACTGCTTGCACCGTGCGAATGATTTCCTCAGGCTCAGCACCCTTGCCAATGAAACCGCTGGTCCCGGCGCGCAAAGCAGAAACCACATATTCGTCTTCCTCAAACGTAGTGAGGATTAGTACCCGGCTTTTGATATTCGTGGGTTCAGCGCAGATCTTTTCGGTGGTCGCAATCCCATCAAGCTGCGGCATGCGAATATCCATTAACACAACATCGGGTTCTAGGTCAGCTGCCATTTCAACGGATTCTACCCCATCGGCGGCAGCACCTAAGACTTCGATTCCGTCGGCACTCGCAAGGATGTCTACCACTGCTTGGCGCACCAGTACTTGATCATCTACTACGACAACAGTGGTCACTATTTTTCCTCTCGGTTTCTTCTCTGACTGCGCAAAGGAAGTCCGGCTTGAAGGATAAATTTACCTGCTGCATGCGAAGTAGAAATCTTTCCGCCCACTGCACCAACGCGTTCTTTTAATCCGCTAAGTCCTAAGTGTCCCTGCGGGGCATCTGGTTGATTGCGGTCTGCACCTGCCGCTCTTCCCGAAGGCATGGAAATGCCTGAGGGTATGGAAATGCCCGAGATACCAACTAACGACGAAATGCCACAGCCGCCAGAAGGTATGGAGATGCCAGAAGGTGGGCAAATGCCTGGTGGTGAAGAAGGTGAAGGTGCAGGCGCAGGCGGCGGCAGCGATAGCGGCATCCTTAAGGAACGCTTCTTTGATAACAAAGAGTTCTACGCCATGTATGAGCAAGCTTATGCCGAGTTATATGAGCAGCTGATTGCTAGCAGATACGCCGAAGAGACGCTCAATGAACTGACCACGCGCGCAGAAGAAGCAGCGACAACTACTGAGGATGTGTAGGAAATATCCGAATCCCGGATCCTTGTACTGAAAATCACCTGTGTAAACAGTGAATGAGCCCCGTTGGTTAGGTGGTGTATCCCTAAAGCTAGGTAAGCTTGGAAATTATGGAATTGCACACCACCGTAAAATCTTTACATGGCTGGGGCCGTACGGCTCCTACAACCGCACATGTGCTGGCAACCGCTGACGTAGATGAAATCCGTCAGGCCGTTGCCATGGTCGCCGACGATAATGCAGATAAACCAGATCACCTGCGCCGCGGCGTTATCGCCCGCGGCATGGGTCGTTCCTACGGCGACCCAGCGCAAAATGCCGGCGGCCTTGTCATTGACATGCAGTCGCTTAACCGTATTCACTCCATCGACCCGGAATCGGCAATTGTTGATGTTGATGCCGGTGTCACCTTAGACCAGCTGATGAAGGCTGCCCTGCCGTTTGGCCTGTGGGTTCCGGTTCTGCCTGGTACCCGCCAGGTCACCATCGGTGGCGCTATTGGTCCAGATATTCACGGCAAGAACCACCACTCCGAAGGCTCCTTTGGTGACCACGTCACCTCGATGGAATTGCTGGTTGCTGATGGCCGGGTGCTGCACCTGACGCCCGAAGGCAGCGAGGATGACCCAGACGCAGAGTTATTCTGGGCCACCGTCGGCGGTATGGGTCTGACCGGTATTATCCTGCGCGCGCAGATCCGCATGACCAAGACCGAAACCGCGTACTTCATCGCTGATACTGAGCGCACCAGCAACCTGGATGAAACCGTTGCGGCGCACTCTGATGGTTCTGAGCACAATTACACCTATTCTTCCGCTTGGTTCGACGTGATCTCACCTGAGCCAAAGCTGGGCCGCTCGACAATCTCCCGTGGTTCTTTGGCAACGTTGGAGCAGCTGAAAGAATTCGCGCCGAAGCTTGCTGCTGACCCGTTGAAGTTCAACGCACCGCAGCTGATGACCGTGCCAGATATCTTCCCATCCTGGACCATGAATAAGCTTTCGCTCATGGCCATCGGTGAGGCCTACTACGCCATGGGCGCACCAGCGAAGAACCAGGTCAAGAACCTGACACAGTTCTACCAGCCGCTCGACCTTATTGGTGAGTGGAACCGCGGCTATGGTTCCAAGGGCTTTTTGCAGTACCAGTTCGTAGTTCCAATGGACGCTGTTGAGCCTTTCAAGGACATCATCCGCGATATGCAGAAGTCCGGCCACTACTCCGCGCTGAACGTATTCAAGCTGTTTGGCCCAGGCAACAAAGCGCCGTTGAGCTACCCGATGCCAGGCTGGAACGTCTGCGTGGACTTCCCCATCCGTCCAGGTCTGGGGGAATTCTTGGATGACTTGGATAAGCGCGTCATGGAATTCGGCGGCCGTTTGTACTTGGCTAAGGAATCCCGCACCTCTGCGGAGAATTTCCACGCCATGTATCCCGGCCTTGACGGCTGGCTCAAGACCCGCAACAACATTGACCCAACGGGCGTCTTCGCCTCCGACATGTCACGCCGCCTCGAGCTGCGCTAAGAAAGGAATCTGCATGCTTAACGCAACTGGACAAGCACAACACCTGCTGCTGCTCGGCGGCACCAGCGAAATCGGACTGGGAATCATCTCCGAGTTCTTAGAGAACGGCCCAGCCAAAGTATCACTCGCGGCGCGCGCTGATTCCCCACGCATTACTGACGCAGTGGAGTCTTTGAAGGCACAGGGTGCAGACGTTGAAGTTATTGACTTCGACGCGACTGATTTTGAGTCCCACCCACAGGTCATCGACAAGGCATTTGAGCGCGGCGATGTTGACGTTGCTGTTGTAGCTTTTGGCACCTTGGGTGACCAGGAAGAACTGTGGCAGGACCAGGCAAAGGCCGTGGCTTCTGCGCAGATTAACTACACCGCACCAGTATCTGTTGGTGTTCTACTGGGCAAGAAGTTCAAGGCGCAGGGGCATGGCACCATCGTGGCGATGAGCTCCGTAGCGGGCATGCGCGTGCGTCGTTCGAACTTTGTCTACGGCGCATCCAAGGCCGGCACCGATGGTTTCTACGTCAACCTCAATGAGGCACTGCGTGGCACTGGCGTTAACGTTCTGGTTGTCCGTCCCGGCCAGGTTCGTACCAAGATGTCCGCTGACGCTGGTGAAGCACCGCTGACCGTCAACGTTGATGAGGTCGCTGAAGCAACCGTCAAGGCAGTGTTGGAAGGCAAGGACTCCATCTTTGTCCACCCACTGTTCCAGTACGTTTCTTTGGCATTCAAGTTCATTCCGCAGTCGATCTTCCGTCGTTTGCCGTTTTAAAACCTTGAGCCGGACTTCATAATTTCATGCTCTTCGACCTCTGATTTTTAAGGCCGCTTCCACGTTTAGATTTATGGAAGCGGCCTTTAGCAAGGAATAACGCCTATGTATGGGAGACTAACCCCATGACTGTGACCGATTCAGCGGAGGCCAACCCGCCTGCCGATTCCACCCCAGTGCGCGATACCCATTCGCTTACGCCTGCAACTCGCGATACGACAAGTTTCCTTGGCGTCTTAGTCGGTATGGCGGCAGCGGCCATCGGTGGCGGCTTAGTTACGTTAATAGCCTGGTTTGTGTTCAAACAGGTTTCTTTGCCTGCTTTTAATACCTCGATGGTCACCCGCGGCCTGTCCACCGCGGGCATTGTGGTCACGGTAGTAATCGTCGCCGGCTTGTTGTATCTGTGGACCAAACGCGGTGTGCAGGGCAAAGGGCCGCTGGCATGGCTAACAGTCGTGGTGGCTTATCTATCCCCTGCGCTGATTGTCATCTGTAGTTTGGGGATGCCGCTATCAGCGTCCAAGTTATGGCTGCACGGTATTCAGGTTGACCAGGTCTTTCGCACCCAGTTTTTGACCCGCATGACCGTTGAGGGCGGCTATGCGGATATGAACTATGCTGATATGCCCACTTTTTATCCCATGGGTTGGTTCTGGCTCGGCGGGCGAATGGCCAATCTTTTAGGGTTGCAAGGTTGGGAAGCATTCCAGCCGTGGTCTTTGGTTTCTATCGCCATGGCTTGCTGCTTGTTGGTTCCTGTCTGGCAACGCTTAACGGGTTCTTTGCCTTTGGGCACGGTCATTGCGCTGACCACCACCGCGTTGACGCTGACACTCGCTGTCGATGAACCATACTCCGCTGTTATTGCGCTGGGTGTTCCAGCCGCAGCGGTCATGTGCTCACGCGCTTTCCACGGTTCCTGGGGATCAACGGTTGGACTGTTGGTATTCTTGGGAATCTCGGCAACGTTCTACACGCTATTTACCGGCGCGATTGCTGTTACGGTCGTGTCTTTCGTGGCTCTGGTGACCGCGATTGTGGAACGTTCCTTCAAACCGATTGTGCGCCTAGCGGTTATTGGATTTGGTTCTTTGGCCATTGCCGCAATCGCGTGGGGGCCTTATCTCCTCGCGGTTCTGCGCGCGGACTTCCCCACCGAAACTGCCGCCCAGCACTACCTACCGGCAGAAGGCACCGAAGTGCCCGTGCCATTTTTGGCGCCGTCCATAGTTGGCTTGCTGTGTCTTATCGGCATTGTTTACTTGGTCATCCGCGTTAAAAACGTCCACATTCGCACGCTGGGTTGGGCGCTGATTGGCGTGTACCTGTGGATTGTCGCATCCATGGTGCTGCCACTATTGGGCACGACGTTGCTGGGTTTCCGCCTCGAAATCCTCGTCGTGCTGATTATGGCTACCGCTGGTGTTTTGGGTCTTGCTCATCTCTACGAGCAATATCGCACCCGCGAATACCTCGCCGCGGTAGTCGCAGTCATTACCGCGCTGGCAGGAATTTTCTACATGCAAGAAATCCCGGCGGAACACCAAACCGCGATTGATAGTGCCTATTCCGATACCGACGGCAACGGTGAGCGCGCTGATAAATTCCCTGCCGACTCCGCGCGGTACTACACCGAGATCGATGAGTTCTTCCAAGGCCACAACGCTGATGTCGTAATGACGGATGAGAAGCTCTTTATGGCCTATTACCCGTACTACGGCTTCAATGCTTTTACCGCGCACTACGCCAATCCGCTGGGGCAGTTTAAGCAGCGCAATGAAGAGATGGCTACGTGGGCAGAAAATTCTTGGGACCAGAGCCCTCAGGAGTTCGTCGACACGCTAGAAAATAACCCGTGGGATGTGCCCAATGCCATGATCTTCCGCGGCGATATTGAATCGCCCGATGATGGTTACAAGGCACACCTGGCGGTGGATATCTTCCCTAACCAGCCCAATGTCCGTTATGACGCCATCTTGTTTGACCCAGAGGTCTTCAACGATTCCGATCTCTGGGACGTTAAGCAGATTGGGCCTTTCGTCGTCGCCGCTCGAGTGAACTAAGGTATTTTGTCGTGAATGATGTCTACACCGCCGAGCTACCTGAGCTAAGCGCGCGCCCTGCACCCAAGGGGCTGCGCCTTGCTGCAATCATCACCGGCCTTTTAGGCTTCGTGTTGTTTTTAGCTACGCCGTTTTTGCCAGTTACGCAGACCCAGTCTTCTTTTGACTGGCCTGCGAATGATTCTTTGAATTCGGTGACTGCGCCGCTGATTTCCGTCTCCCCGGAAGAAATTGATGCTGCCATTCCGGTCGCTGCCATCGATATGCTCCGCGAAGGCCAGGACATGCTCTATGGCACGGTTCCACCGGAGTCAGAGGAAGCATCGAACCGCGGCATGTTTGTGCGTGCGGGAGAAGATGGCCTTTCGGTTATCTCCTTAGATGAGGTTGTGCTCTCGCTTTCCGCCGAGCAGGTTTCGCAGCTTAACGATGACGACGTGTTGACCATCAACGCCGTCGAAGATGGCACCACCGTCAGCGTTGGTGATTTCACCGAGGAATCTGAAGATGACCTGCGTCCGCAGGTAGTTGGTGTCTTTACCGAGATTGAAGATACCCCGGAGAACCTCGCGCAGCTTTCCGATGCCGGGATGAATGTCCACGTGGAAATCAACTCCCGGTTTACTTCTTCGCCATCCACCATCAAGTTGGTCGCCATGATTGGTGGCGCCGTCATGATGCTGGCTGCCTTGGTGTGCATCGCGCGTATGGACCGCTTGGACGGCAAGAAGATTAGCTTCATGCCAGCGACCTGGAAGCAGGTGCGCCCACTCGATGGTGTTGTCTCTGCCATCTTGGTCTTCTGGCACATATTTGGTGCTAATACCTCAGATGATGGCTTCATTTTGACCATGGGTCGGGTCAAAGAACACTCGACGTATATGGCCAACTACTACCGTTGGTACGGCGTTCCCGAGGCACCTTTTGGTACCCCGTACTACGACCTCGTGGCGTTTCTCTCCAATATTTCGGCCACCTCTGTCTTCATGCGTATCCCAACGCTGATCGCAGCGATTTTAACGTGGTTTATTCTCTCGCGTGAGATCCTGCCGCGCTTTGGTCCAGTTATTAATGACCGTCGCGTCGCGCACTGGACCGCCGCGTTTATGTTCTTGGCCTTCTGGTTGCCGTACAACAACGGTATTCGCCCAGAGCCCATCGTGGCTTTCGGCGTCGTCTTTACCTGGGCTTCTTTTGAGCGCTCGATTGCTACTTCGCGCATGCTGCCAGCAGCTATCGGCACCATCGCCGCAACGCTGACGCTGACCGCGGGTCCTACAGGTCTCTTCGCCGTAGGCGTATTCCTAGTCAGCTTGCCCGCGCTGTTTTCTATCTTTAGCCGCCGCAAGGAATCCGTCGGCGGTTGGCTGCCACTAGTGGCTTCTTTCTTGGCGGTAGGCACCAGCGTTATCGCTTTGGTCTTTAGTGATCAGACTTTGGCCACAGTGCTGGAATCCACGCGCGTGCGCTCTGCCGTGGGCCCATCGCTGAACTGGTACGACGAATACGTTCGCTACACCACTTTGTTCGAAGGCTCGGTTGATGGCTCGCTGACGCGCCGTTTCGCCATGTTCACCATGCTGTTCTCGCTAGCGTTGATCATTTACGCCTTCATCCGCGATAAGAAGGTTTTGGGTACGCCGAAGGGCCCAACCCAGCGTCTGCTCATCATCATGGCGTTGAGCATGTTCTTCCTCATGTTCACCCCGACGAAGTGGACGCACCACTTCGGTATTTACGCGGGCATCGCCGGCGTGATCGCTGCACTCGGCGCCGTTGTTCTGTCGCAAATTGCAATGCGTTCAACCCGTGCGCGTACCTTCGCGGTGGCATCGGTAGTCATGCTCATGGCTATCTCCTTAGCCGGCTGGAATGCCTGGTGGTATGTATCTTCCTTCGGGATTCCTTGGTGGGACCGTTCTGTTCAGTTCATGGCCGTTGAAGCCTCCACCGTGGTCATGGTCATTGGTCTTATCATCATCGCCATTGGTATTGTTCAGGCGCTGCGGCATAACTACCGCAAGAACCATGGCATTGAACAGCCGCAGGTCTCCACGAAGCGGCGGGCAAATATTTTGTCTGCGCCGCTGGCGATTGCATGTATCGCCATCGTGGCCTTTTCTTGCCTATCCTTTGCCAAGGGCTATATCTCGCAGTCGCCGAATTACTCGGTCGGTCAAGGCAACTTGAAGGCTTTGGGTGGCAATGTCTGCCAGATGGCTGATTCGGCGTTGATTGAAACTAACACCAACGATTCCTTCCTGACTCCGGTTACAGGTGAACTCGGTGATTCTTTGATCAACCCGGATGAGGAAAACCGTGGCTTTGACCCAAACTTCATCCCTGAAGATATTGAGCCAGAAAACCTCAACTCCGCTTCTGTCGGAGCGATTGGTTCGAACCAGTCCGGTTCCTCCCCGTCGAATTCGGAGCAAGCAAGCTCCAGCAGCGATCCATCGCTCGGCGGGCAGTCTGGTGACTCCGAGTCCAGCTCGAATGCTCAATCCACTGCTGAAAACGCTACCGATACTTCCTCCGGTGGCATCCGCGGCACCGATGGTGTCAATGGCTCAACCATGCACCTGCCGTTCAACTTGGACTACACCAAGGTGCCGGTTTTGGGTTCCTACAATTCGGCCCAGCGCGGTACCTCTGAGGTGACCACGCAGTGGTACAACCTGCCAGAGCAAGCCGGTGAAAACACTCCCGTTCTGGCAGTATCTGCCGCGGGCGATATCTACCACCACGATGTCAATGACATTGAGCAAGAAGGCATGGAGCTGACCCTGGAATACGGCACGCTAGGTGAGGGCAATGAGGTCACCAACACTGGTGAGCTCGAGCTTCGCGATGTCGGTGCCGCACCGAAGTGGCGCAATCTGCGCATAGCACTCGATGAAATTCCTGAAGAAGCCAACGTGGTTCGCCTCGTGGCTGTCGATGACTCCACCGACGAAGATTCCTGGCTTGCCTTTACCCCACCGCGTGTACCTGAGCTGACCTCGTTGAACTCCCAGTTCGACTCTTCCATTCCAGGCCTTTTGGACTGGTCAACGGCATTCCAGTTCCCCTGCCAGCGCACCTTTGACCACTTCGCTGGTGTCACGGAAATCCCTGAGTACCGCATCCTGCCGGATGCCCCTGCGCAGACTTCTCTGACGGACTTCCAGTCCTTCTCCGGTGGTGGCGCGATGGCTACCGCTGAGGCCGTCAACTACTCCTATGAGATTCCGTCTTACCTCGACGGTGACTGGGCACGTGACTGGGGCGCAATCCAGAAATACGAGCTGCGCACCAACTCCGCTGGTATCACCCCAGACCCAGCCGCTATCAACTACGAGGAAATCACCCGCACCGGCTGGTGGCAGAACTCCGAGATGAAGATCCGCAAGGAAGGTGAAGATTAAGGTGCTTCGTCCTTAATCTTCACTTGAAATCGAAGCCCCGACTCCCCAACACCTCACGGTGCGGGAAGTCGGGGCTTTAAGTTTTGTAGAAGCTAGACCGCGCGCCCTGAGGCATCATAAGCACCGATCGACGAGTACTTCTCCCAGGTTCTGCAATGGCTTAAATCCCCATTGCCTTCTGGGGCAACACGGGACAGAAATCCTTCCGCCGTGTGTACCGCAGTTTCTACGTCCTCATGATGATTACCAAAGACAAAGCCCAATAGCTCGCCGTCAACATTGCCTTCATGCACCTGACAGCGCACCGTATAGGTACCAATATTGTCTCGCACCTCCGACGCATTGGCCGCTGCCTCCACGCTGTCATCAACTCCTGGCACGATTTGGCTGCGTTCTTGCGCATCAAGCAATTCCTGCTGTGCCCCTAACTGGGCTTCTTCCCGCGAATCCAGCACATAATTAGTACCCGCGATAGAACCACCAAAAGCTACTGCGCCCACAGCTAACAACGCGGCGGCGCCTTTCCAAAACTTCATTACTCCCCCGACGCGATGCGGCCTATAGAAAAATGCGTACATCTCAGGCTAGGACAGGTTCTATGCAAGGTCAACGATTAGTTAAGCGAAGACCCTGAGTCCAGCTTTCCGGCTGGGCCCCAGAGTCTTCTTCCTATCCCGTCGTAGCAGGCGGCAATACTCTTATCCTAAAGCATAAATTTGCTTAGTGCTCGAGCAGGCTCAGCATCTCTTTGCGCAGCTCCGCGGTCTTGGTTTCAACAGCCGGGTCTTCGCTGGCGTCGTGGCGGGGACGCGGTAGGTCGACGTTGATGTCGGCGATAATGGTGGACTCGGGGCTTTTGGACATCACGAGCACACGATCAGAGAGCAGAATCGCTTCGTCGACATCGTGGGTGACCATGACGACGGTGCGCTGGGAGGCTTCCCAAATACCTAGCAGTTGCAGTTGCAATTCACGGCGGGTCAACGCATCGAGAGCTCCGAAGGGTTCATCGAGAAGCATAATTGGCGGGTCGATGGCGAAAGCCCGCGCAAGACCAACACGCTGCTGCATACCGCCAGAAAGACGGGCGGGGCGACGGTCGGCGGCATCGGTAAGCCCTACTTGCTCCAAGTGGGTGCGGGTAATTTCGGCCCGCTCGGATTTGCTCAAGCCGGGGCGCGCGGAGCGCAGACCAAAATCGATGTTGCCGCGCGCGGTCATCCACGGCAACAGCGCGTGGTCTTGAAAGACCATGCCGCGATCGGGGCCTGGACCTTGAACTTTCTTCTGCCCAGTACTGACTGTTCCGGTGGAAGGCTCCGCGAGACCCGCAATCATCTTTAAGATGGTGGACTTGCCGCACCCTGATGGGCCCAGCAAGGCAACGAACTCGCCGTCGTTGATGTGGATGCTGGTATCGCCAATAATCGTGGTTGGACCATAGGACTTGGTAATGGAATCTAGCTCCACCGACGCATCCGTGGAGGTGGCCTGTAAGGATTTAGTCATAGCGAACTACTTTCTGCAATGCGCCAACAAGGTGGTCAAGGATTAATCCAGCAATACCGATGATGAAAATGGCGACGACGATGGCATCAATATCCAGGCGGTTCCAGGCATTCCACACGAAAAAGCCCACGCCGCGCCCACCGATGAGCATCTCTGCTGCAACGATAACCAGCCAGGCGGTGGACAACGACAAACGCAGACCAGTGATGATGCCGGGCAAAGATGCCGGCAGCCAGATATAGACAATGCGCGACCACCAGGAGGTGCCGATGGTATCGGCCAAGTTGATATAGGTCGGGTTGACGCTGCGCACGGCATCGATGGTGTTAATTAGAATCGGCCACAGCGCCGAGAGCAAGATGACGAAGACGGCAGTGTTTTCAGCGTCTTTGAGAAGCGCGAGACCGAGTGGCAGCCACGCCAGTGGTGAGACTGGGCGCAGAACCTGCACTACCGGATCGACAGCCCAGCGCAGCGTCGTGCTGCGCCCTAGGATAAAACCGACCGGCAACGCAATGATCGCGGCGAGCAGGAAGCCAAAGAGCACGCGGCGCAAACTAGCCATTAAATGCCAAAAGATACCCACGCTGGCGGGGCCGTCCTGATAAAACGGATCGGAGAGAATCTCCACGCCGCGCGCGAAGGTATTCGCTGGTGTTGGCGCGATATCGCTAATCCACCCGGCGTTGGCGGAAAACTGCCAAATGCCGATGGTGAGGATAAACATCACTACGCCAATGATGACGGCGTGAAGTGGTTTGGGTTTAGTATTCACCGAAAAATCACCGAGTCCATGTGGTCATATCCACGGGTAGGGGCTAGTGGATCAAAATCCACGCCATTGATACTTAAGTGTTTGCCTTTTACTTCCAGTCCCGGCACAAGCACACTTTCGGCAGCGGCGATAATAGTGGAATCATCCATCGTCAACGTGTCCCCACCCAAGCCCCAGCGGGCAATTTGCGTGGCCATCCACACAATCGCTGCTGGATCCGTTGGGTCGCCAAAGGACATGCGGTCTAAGTCCGTGTGGGTCTGGCCGTGCCAGTCCTGGTAGACACCAGAAAATGGGCCATCGAGAAGCTCTGGCGGCTGGTTGAGGTACTTCTCCTGCGCCAAAGTTTTCGCCGAAGCATCGAACTGCGCAGGTGTACTCAAGATGGCAGCGGCTTCTTCCAGCGCACGGACAACGCCCTGCGCCGCGGTGGAATGCTCCGCTTTCCATTCTTTCGCCATCGCAACCGAGCAGCACGGGTGCTTATCCCACAGTTGCTTAGTTTGCACCCAAATCTTGCCCGAGCCGCTCTTAATCGCGCGCTCGTTAAAAGGCTCCGGGCCGATAAAGCCATCGATGCCTTCCACAGCTAGCTGCGCTACCATATCGGCAGGCCGCAAAAGGCGCAGCTCCAAATCAGATACGGGATTCACGCCGTGTGCCGCTAAGTAGTCCCGCAGTAAAAGCGCGTGCACGGAGTACTCAAACGGAATGCCCAGCACCATGCCCTTGAAATCTTCCGGTGATTTCACCGAGCCATAGTGCTTCGAGGCCAAAGTAATGGCCTGTCCATTCGTGTTTTGGGTAAAGGACAGCTCCGTCGGGCGCGCGGCATTGGTCACCCCGGCATCAATGGCCACAGTCATGGGTGAGAGCATGTGCGCGACATCGAGCTGTTCAGTGGCATAGGCAGTCCATAGGTCAGCCCAGCCGGAGAATTTCTTCAGGGCCACGTTGACGCCGTGCTTTTCAAATAGCCCCAGCGCATCAGCAATGGCGATAGGCGCAGAGCACGCAATGGGTACGTAACCAATGGTCAACGCGGTGTTATCAGCTGATTCGCTGGTGCTTGTCGATGTCCCACAGCCCGCCAAACCAGCCACCGCCGTCGAGGCTGTCGCCAACCCAGCCAACTGCAGAAGCCGCCTGCGCCCCAGGCTTAAAGACTTATGTTCATGTGGCACTAGTACTGCATCTTTCACTCGGGCCGGGAATAATAGACCGAGCACTCAACTAGGAATAGACTGGTCTGTCTTAAAATACAACAACTAGTGAGATTAACGAATAAATCAAACAGTGTCCATACCCCGCGCAGAATGCGGGGTTATCCATGAATAAAATAGGCAGCCTGTACTGATTGGTCTACTGTAGGCTGTTGAACATGGAAGACCATTTACAGGAATACGCACCGCAGCCGCATTACTTATCCTTTGCGTTTTGGCTACTATCTTCGGCTTCCCGTACATGTTCCCGCTAGCTGGCATCACGGCGGTCTACGCTTTTTATAAGAGCAAGGAATTACAAGGGTTGGCCATCCCCCACCCCAATGCAAAGTCCTGGAAAATTATCGGATGGATAGCTGTGCTAATCGCCGGTGCCTTGATTGTTAATACGCTGTTTCTACAGCCCGTGAAAGCAGTAGAAACAGATGAATCATACCCGGCTACTAAGCACGTATCTTTGCGATAAATTCTGCGATATCCTGCACGCGCTTGCGCGCCACTTCCGGCGTTGAAATGCGGTGGCGTGAGACATACTCGGCAATGCCTAAATCCCCTGCGCCTTGTGCAACCGCGCGAGCATGAGCGCCATCTACCACTTCGTCATGTGTCGCAATCTGCAGGTAAGTCTTTGGCCAACTGCGACTATCAGGCAGTACCGTATCACCACGGATTTCTTCAGGCAGCCCATCTAAAGCCGCAAAGTCTGGATAGGTCAAGACGAGGGCGTCGATGGATTCGCCGACAAGCAAAGTAGCCAGCGCTGCGCCGGAAGAATAACCCCAGAGCACGATCTTTTCTGCACCATTGGCCCGCGCATAGGAAATCGCCGCGCGGCCAGCGGCGACCATATCCGCAACTGTGTGCTGCGGCGCGAGCGGATAATCGACATCTACAGCGACAACGCCGGCCAGGTTAGCTACGGCGGCAACTTCTGGCTGCCACTGAATCTCTAACGCGGCCCCCGAGCCGCGCCACCATCCGCCAGAGTGGAAGGACACAATCCACGTTGTGGAAGTCTTTTCCGCGGGCGTAAATTGTGCCAGTCCTTCACCGGGATAGCTGACATCAATACCGTCGGTGAAGGCGACACCTGGCATGGCATGGTCCACCGCGCTGCCGAGCAGCATCATCGACGATTGCGTAATGCGATCCATCAACTTAGCGCTGTAATTATCAGCTGCGGTGGGATCCCCACTTCCGCCCTTCCACGGCGGGGTGAAATCCGGAAGTGGGAAATGCGCCTCAAGGTGCGAATACAGCTGCTCAAGCTGGTCTTCTTGGCTCATCACATGGTCATAGCCACCGATGTGCCACGGGTGATTATCAGCATCATTCGCGTTTGCAGTCATGCACCCAAGGCTACTAGGTACGCGCTACCAAATGGTCACGCGGTCTTTTTCCTCAATAAACATCGGACCATCTTCAGCTACGTCAAAAGCATCGTAGAACTCAGCGATATTCGCAGCAATCAAGTTGCAGCGGAATTCTGCCGGCGAGTGCGGATCCATCGCCAAGTACTGCTTGGCCATCTCCGGGCGAATCGCCGTGCGCCACACGCGTGCCCACGCGAGGAAAAGACGCTGCAAGCCGGTGAACTCACCGTTTTCGAGTTCTTCGGAGCCGCCTTCAATCTCGAATGGCGCCTTTTGGCCGTTGATATCAAGGCCCTTGTCCTCGCAGTACAAGCGGTAGGCAACCACGGAGATTCCCAATCCGCCTAAGTCACCAATGTTTTCACCCAAGGTGAATTCACCGTTGACGCCGCCAGATTCAATGCCTGCTTGTTTAAGTACGGAAGGCACCTCGCCATCGAACTGCTCGACCAACTTGGAGGTGAGCTTTTCAAATGCTGCGCGGTCTTCATCTGACCACCAGGAGTTTAAGTTGCCGTCGCCATCGTACTGAGATCCCTGGTCATCGAAGCCGTGGCCAATTTCGTGGCCGATGACCGCACCGATGGCGCCGAAGTTCTCTGCGGCATCCGCTTCGGGGTTATAAAACGGCGGGCGCAAAATTGCAGCGGGGAAAGTAATGTCATTAACCACTGGATTGTAGAAAGCGTTCACCGTCTGCGGGGTGCTAAACCACTCATCACGGTCAGTCGGCTTGCCAATCTTGTTGAGCTCAAAATCATGCGCCCAGGCATTGCCGTTGCGCAGGTTTTCAACCAAGTCTGCACCTGCGGCGGAGAATTCCAGGCCAGAATAATCGCGCCAGGTATCTGGGTAGCCAATCTTGGCCTTAAATTTGCCGAGCTTTTCCAAAGCACGCTCGCGCGTTTCCGGCGTCATCCATTCCAGCTGCGAGATGCGCTCGCGATAAGCACGAACCAGGTATTCCACCAGCTCATCCATCTCTGCCTTGGACGATGCCGGGAAGTGCCTATCGACGAAAATCTTGCCGATTTCGTGACCCACCAAGCTCTCCGCCAAGCCCAGCGCGCGCTTCCAGCGGTCACGCTGTTGCGTCGCACCGGTGAGCTTGGTGCCGTAGAACTCAAAGTTCTTCCTGCCTACTTCTTCCGGCAGAACTCCCGCGCGCGCACGCAAAATCGCCCAGGTGGCCCACAGCTGCCAATCCGCAAGCTGGGTCTCGGTTAGAAGTTGCGCCAGATGCTCCTGGTAAGAAGGCATCATATTAACCACGCGGTGCGCAGGCAGCCCACCGCCGGTCAAAACGGTGCGCACAATCTCCGGCAAATCTTGAAATTCAGTGGGGTTATATGTCTTTACCGCATCACGGGTAGCAACCACGTCCCAGTGGCCTGCGGCAATCTTCTTTTCTAAGTTCACGATGCGCTCTGCTGCAACCTTGGCACCAAGACCGAATAGACGCGCTGGGTCTAAAAATTCCAGCATTTCTTCGACGTGCACTCGGTATGCCGCTAGCGTTTCAGCGTGTGCTTCTTCGCGGTAGTATGCCTCATCCGGCAGACCCAAGCCAGACTGAATGATATAAGCAACGCAATCTTCCGAGCCAGAATCCTTTTCGACCCAGAAAGTAACAGGTGAGCTCACGCCTAGCCGTTCAAGCTGACCAACCACTTTCGCGAATTCATCAATTCCCGCGACAGCTAAACGGTCCAGATCCGCATCAAGCGGCGCCATGCCCGCGGCGTTAATGCCGTCAGTGTCCATATAGGAGTTATAAAGCGTCCCGGCACGGCCAGTATCTTCTTCCACAATCTTATGCGAGAGCTCTTCTGCCTCGTCACGTAGTTTATGGAAAGTTCCGTCTACACCACGGTCATCGGGAATAACGTGGGTTTTCAGCCAAGGCCCACTGACAAATTGGTACAAATCATGAAGTTGCGTCATACCGCCCACATTATGCGAAAACATTTCACGAAGGCAGCTATTTAGATTTTTCCTACTCGCGAGCTTAGGTAGGTGTCCACAAGATGAGACAAACAGCTGAAAATAGTTTATGCTTGCTTAGAATTTTTTAATTGATCGGAGCCCCAGCATGGTCGAATCATTTCCTATTTTGACAATATTGCCGCCGCTAGTAGCGATTATCATGGTGATTGCTACCCGCAAGGTCTTAGCGTCACTGGCCTCCGGCGTGATCTTAAGTATCTTGCTGATCACAAATTTTCACCCAGTAGAAAGCCTGAAATTACTCTTTTCCAGCGTTCTGGAGCTGTTCTGGGCTGATGGTGCACCGAACTGGTACAACATTCTGATTCTCGCTTTCCTTTTGGAACTGGGTGCTATTACCGCCATTGTATTAATGTCGGGCGGCACCCAGGCCTTTTCCAATTGGGCTCGAAAGCGCGTGAAAAAACGCCGCGATTCTCAAATTCTCACGGTTATTTTGGGCATGGTCATCTTCATCGATGACTACTTCAATGCCCTTGCTGTGGGCCAAATTTCCCGCCCCATTTCCGATCAACACAAAGTTTCACGCGCAAAGTTGGCCTATCTCGTGGACTCGAGTTCTGCACCGACGGTGGTACTCGTTCCGCTTTCGAGCTGGGGGGCTTCGATCATTGGAATCATGGCTCCAATCCTCGCGGCCTCTGCGCTGACGATGAGTGAGATGGAAGTCTTCTTGCGCTCGGCGGCCATGAACTTCTATGCCATCGCAGCAATTATCTTGCTCTGGGTTGTTGTGTTGTGGCAACTTGACTTCGGTTCCATGCGCCGCGAAGAACAACGCGCGGCGTCGGGCAAAGGTGTGCTAGCTGACAAAGATGACGTGCCGGGACAGATCACCGACAACTTACCAACTCATGACCGAGGCACTATCCGAGCGCTGGCAGTTCCTTTCGCTGTCCTTGTCGTAGGAGTTATCTCCGGAATGTACCTCACCGGGGCCCGCGCCGCAGATTCATGGTCGGCACTAGACGCCATGGCTAATGCGGATGTTGCGATGGCGTTAAATATCGGCGGCATTGCAGGTCTGCTCATCGCCCTTACTTATTGCATCCGGTATACACGTCACGATGAAAAATTCACCGCTGGTGTTATTACCCGCGGTTCCTTGGAGGGCGCGAAATCCATGTTGCCGGCCATCTACATACTATTGCTGGCCTGGATGCTGGGATCCTTAATTAGCGAGCTAGGCACGGGTGCGTACTTCGCCAGCATCGTCACCGGCTTGTCTGTCACCCCAATCTGGTTAGTTCCAGTCTTATTCCTCATCGCCGCTGGCATGGCGTTTGCCACCGGCACCTCTTGGGGTTCCTTTGGCATCTTGCTGCCACTGGCTGGTGAAATCATGAATGCCGCTGCTCCCGATGGAACTTTGCTCATCCCAGCCTTCGGCGCGGTCCTTGCCGGTTCCGTGTGGGGTGACCATTCCTCTCCTATTTCCGACACCACCATTTTGTCATCCACCGGTGCCGGCTGTTCTGTCGCTACCCACGTCAATACTCAGTTGCCTTATGCCTTTGTGGGCGCTGCGGCAGCTTTGACCGGATATATACTTTTCGCCATCACTTCCTCTGCTCTCGTTGGCTTTGTGAGCATGATTATTGGGTTAGGAATCATCGTTGTCATGTTGAAATCGCGCAATCGATTAACTGTTGAGGAAGTAGCGGCCGAAGCATAGAACCAGCTATCTTGTAGCCTGATAGCTATGGCAACATACCGACTCCAGCCGGCACGGGCGGGAAAATATTTCGCGCTGTTGTGCGTGACTTTCGCACTAGCTATCGCAGCGCCCTTGGTTGCGTTGTCTGTATTTTCCACTAATCCAAAGCACACCGAGCCGCTGGTCATCACCACTTCTGAAACGCAGTGGGAGCAGCCGATTGACGGTGTGGAATGTGAGTGGGACCCAGCTGGGTTGTTACTTGATTCCTATATCTGCGGAAACACTAATGTCCAAGTCAGTTGGGTCAAAGACGTTAAGGACTCCGACCATTCTTTGCGCCGTGCAGTGCGTGCGCACAGCCTTACTGCACTTCCACGAGAACCCATCACTCACATTGAAAATGACGCCGTGATGGTTCTACCGAGTCTCAACATGGTTGCCATCAATATCCGTAATCAGAATCCCGCCCATGCCCGGGAAGAATTCCAGATCTTGTTGCAAGGACAACCGCAGCAACTACTTCCTCTGGCAGAAAAAGTGTGGGGAAGCTTTTCCGATGCCCCACTCCCGGTCGGTATGGAAGAAGACTTCACACCCCAACCGCAGGTAGAAATTCCGCTGCTGAATGCACAGGCGCCGAAGGAAGTAGCGATGGAGAATATTGCATGAGTAAATTTTTCTACATTCTGACCATCATCAGCATGGTGGTGGGCGGCTGCGTTGCTGGATTTATGTTTTTAACGGCGATTTTAATGTCACCAGGACTCGGCGTAATCAGCCTGATGTTGACCGCTGTGTATTTCGCCATCGTGATCTTTTTACTCTCTAGGCTGCCGTTTTGGCCGAAGAAAAAACCTGGGCAATCACGGCTGTGGGTTCATGCTGCCCTATTGTGGGGCGGAGGAGTTTCGATCCTGCTCAGCCTTCCGATGGGCACTCCGCTCATCGAAATTTTTGCGTATACATCCAGCCACTCCTCCGCTGCGTCTTGGGCCGGCGCTTATCCGGAAGAAATTGTAAAAGCACTGGGCGTAGTAATTATCTGCCTGGCTTTTACGCAGCTTTCCCGCCCTTGGCATGGCCTTTTAGTAGGTGCGGTCATCGGCTTGGGTTTTGAGACAGTAGAAAATGTTCTCTACGGCGCAAGTGGCGCACAGCTACACCCAGACTCTGATTGGCTAGGCTTTTGGCAATCATGGGGGTTGCGTGTGCTCGCAGGACCGGGTATTCACATCATGTGCACCGCTATTGCCGGTTGGGGCATCGGCTGGGCGCTCTTTGCTGCGAATGAATCCCGCTTATGGCGCATTCGCATGGTCATTGGCTGGTGGCTAGTGGCCTTTGCCATTCACTTCGCGTGGAATTATGACCTCGTTGCGCTAACGCCAATGGTCATTAAGGTGCTCATCATCATGGTCGCGATGTACTACATCTTTGCGCGCCTATGCATCGTCAGCACTAAGCTCTACCGCGAAGATGTAGGACATAGCTATACCTCTGAGATAATTACACGTCCAGACCTAAAATGTCATCAGACTCAGTGACATCATCTTCCGGAGCGTCCTCAACCTCAGTCAAAGTGATAGTAGCGCCGGTGGCATCTGCAACCAGGGCCATCAGCCCGAAGGTCGACAGCCATGGCTCGCGGATGACTTCGCCGCCGCATTCAATAGCGGACTTAATAGCCTGCTCCATATTCCGTACGCCCAAGTAGGTCTGCCAAAATCCTCCGACCTGCGGTGGGAACTTGCCCTGAGCATTCCACAGGCCTGCGAAAGGTGCGCCTTCTTCTTCCGCGGTTGCATAATCAGCATCTTCAGGCTTCTCCGAACCGGTGGTGGACTGGGTCCGGATCTCCCAGTTCAACAGCTCACCGTAGAAATCCAGTGCTTGCGCAAAGTCTTTCGTCGCCGTCATCTCGTGCCACACCGGCAGACCTGGCTCGCCGGCGGCAACGAATTGCTCGCTATTCTTTGGCTCAATCAGCCCGAATAGGGCACCGGTGACATCGCTAAGCAATGCCATCTGCCCCAGCTCTACCTGTTGTGGACCCGAAAGTACGCGACCGCCAAGTTCTTCGGCGCGTTGGCATTCCTTCTCTAAGTTGCCGGCGCGGAAGTAGGTCACCCACGTATCTGGCATGGTGGAATCAGCTGGCTGCGGGATAAAACCACCGATGGGAAGACCCTGCATGCGGCCGATGCGGTATTCATCAGTTTCCGCGGTGACTTCCCAGCCCAAAACCTCGCGGTAGAATTTCGCGGACTTTTCTGGGTTCGAGGTGGTGAGATCAATCCAGTAGGGCATGCCTACTTCTGACATAAATGCGGGCATGGTTTAGAGGTTCCTCCACTTTTCAGGATCAAAATCATCATCGGCGGTAGCTTCATCGAAGTAGTCATCATCGTCATCATCAGCCGTAGTTACGACCGCACAAATGTTGCCGATGCAGACCCTATCGCCAGCGCGCACACTCGCACCGCGGCGAGTATCCACCTCGCCATTGATGGTGACAGCTCCTTCAGCAATCGCAGCTTTGGCTTCCCCACCTGTGGAAACAAGGCTGGCTAGTTTAATGAACTGACCTAATTTAATGGACTCACCCGAGATCGGTACTTCGATGTCGCTCATAGCCACCTAGTTTACAGTTGGCAGCCAGATCCACACTTTCGGTGCTCAAACGTGCTTATTGCTTAGCGATGTTTTCCAGATCCTGATGATCCATTCCGCACAGATCCATGCGCACTGCCTTTCCGCGCAATAGGATGCCTTCGGCTTCCCAATGGGCTTGGGCACGGTCAAAGTCATGGGAAGTACCATCGGCTTTGATCACTCGCCACCAGCTCACGCGGGAGCCCCACTGCCGCATGATAGATCCCACCTGACGTGGGCCTACCCCTGCGGCTTTGCCGACTTCCCCATAGGTGGAAACATTGCCTGGGGGAATCAGCGCGGCGATATCAAGCACGCGCTGTGCCACATCCTCTGGTTCCGACATTCTTACTGCAATGGCTTGAGCCTGACCGCAGTGCCCGTGGCAGTGACCATCAACATGTCATTGGAAGTGCCCATCGGCGAGTAATCGAAAGCAATGCCTACCACGGCATCCGCGCCAACTTCCTGACCGCGGTTCCACAGTTCATTCAGTGCCGATTCACGGGCACGGACTGCTTCTTCTTCATAACCTGCGGAACGGCCACCGGTAATGGAACGGAAAGAGGCACCAATGTCTTTGAGGAAGTTAATGCCGGCTACCGTTTCACCCGCAATGATGCGGATATAGGTGTCAATTTCGCGGCCTTCAACGTTGTTCGTGGTAGTAAAAATCATGAGCCTAATACTACCCACTAAAGCAGATGGACAATGCCCTCGTAAACCATCACCGCTCCCAAAATAATGAAGATTACTCCAGCGAGGACATCGATAAGCGGCGAGTACTTCGCTAGCCAAGTGGAAAAGCCGCGCACAATAAACGTCACGACTACAAACCACGCCGTTGATAAAGCCAACAGCCAAATCCCAACTGCAAACGTCCAGGCGATAGACATTTCGGGCCGGATAAACTGCGCGAAGACCGCGCCGAAAAACACTAGAGCCTTGGGGTTGGACAAGTTGGTGTATAACCCCAGGCGAAATGCATGCGCGGGCATTTCTGTGTCAGCAACAGGTGCTGCTGGAGAGTCTTCTGTGGCCACAATATGCGATGGCGCGCGGCGAGCCCGAACGCCAGAGCGTACCGATTGGGTCCCCATCCACGCCAAAAATAGTCCGCCGAACAGCTGCAACAACCCCAGCAGCCCAGGGTGCGCAGCAATCAGCGCGGACATTCCCGCCAGCGATGCAGTCAGCCACACCGCGATACCGGCAGTAATACCGGCAGTACACCACAGCCCAGCGCGCACGGAGCGCGAGGCCACCCGCATCACTTGAACTACGTCAGGGCCTGGGGCGATACAGACTGCTAGCCAGACTCCGGTAAGTGTTAGTAATGATGCAAAAGCCACACAATGACTTTAGCTTTGGGTGCGTGGCTTCAGTTCTAGCCTGTCGATGTTGACGTGATTCGGCAACGACGCCACCCAACGCACGGCTTCCGCGACGTCATCAGCAACCAAGTTGAGCTGGCCATCGTAGACAGCCTGAGCGCGGTCTTCGTTTCCTTCGAAACGCACAAGCGAGAAGTCCGTTGCCACGCGACCCGGAATGATTTCTGTAGTGCGAATATTGTGGTTTTCTAACCGCAGCGCACGCGAAATAACGCGCACGCCGTGCTTCGCAGCGTTGTATCCAGATCCGCCCTCGTAAACGCTCCAGCCGGCAATCGAACCCATGTTGATAATCAGCCCGGAGTTATCAGGAGCTGCTTCGATCTTCTTAATCAGCGCCTGAATCAACCGCACCGTGCCCAAGACGTTGGTTTCATACATCCAGGTCCAGTCCTCAATGGAGGTTTCCGTCAGTGGTTCCAGTCCTTTGGCACCACCAGCGTTGTTAACCAGCAGATCCACGCGTGGCAGCTGCGCCGCGAGCGCATCGACTGATTCTTGGCTGGTCACATCCAATTCAACGGCAGTGCCGCCGATTTCTTCAGCCAATGCATCCAACTTGTCTTTGCGGCGCGCAGCCACAACAACGTGCCAGTCATCGTTAGCCAGCAAACGTGCACTAGCAGCGCCAATGCCTGACGATGCTCCGGTCACTACAGCAACTTTTTGACTCTCTGGGATACTCATGCACCCCACAATATGCCAATGAGACTCCTGCCACAGCCCTCGCACGGATTTCATTCACAAATTAGGAATGCAAGGGGCTCCTAGGGTCTACCGTACCGCTCCCAGTTACCTCGGATAAACCTGCCGGAAGGTGATGTTGATGCGGCCTTCTGTAAGACCGCAGGATTCATCGAGGGTACCGGGGCGGGTTTCGGGAATGCCGTGGAAGGCTTGGCGGTTGGGGCCGCCGAAGACGACGAGGTCGCCTGAGAGCAGGGCGATGTCATCCCACGGTTTATTGCGGTGCTCAGTACTACCGATGCGGAAGACTGCTTCATCACCGATGGACAAAGACACAATCGGAGCGAGCGTAGTTTCATAAGCATCTTGGTGCATTCCCATCGTGGCACCTGGCGGATAGAAGTTAATCAGCGCCATATCGGGACGAAAGCTATCTACCCAGGGTGAGAGTTCTTCGGCGACATCGGCAGCTGCCTGCAATCCACGGTGCGCTATATCCAGAAGGTTGTGCGGGACTGGACGAACGCGTGTGTCGGCTATGCGGTCCACGTAACGGTAGGTCTGATGGTCCCAGAAATGACCTAAGTGCAGCATAAATACGCTCATCTGTCCGCCAGATTTCAACACCGGCTTGTGCATAGCCATGGGTGTGCCGGCCATGATGCGGGCTTCATCGCGAAGCTGGCTCACCAAGGCCCGCTGCACCGAGGTATCCAACCAGCCGGGGACGTGCGCAACGCCTGGCTTTACCTTCGACGGATTGCGCTCGATGCCATGAAACAACATGACCCTTATCCTAATCGCCGAGCTTTTTGACACAATGAATCTATGACTAAGCAGCAAAATCAGTGGGAAGCCATGGTCTCCGGCCAATGGTTTATGCCTCGTACCCCGGAGACTACGTCCGAGCAGGTACGAGGCTTCAAACTCGCAAAGCAGCTCAATGATTTAGGAAATACGGATCCGGAAAAGGCACGTGAGGTCATCGCCAAGCTGATCCACCCGGATTCGGGCTCCACAATGATTCATGCACCCCTTAATATTGAATTCGGCACCAACCTGCGCTGTGGCGAAAGAGTCTTCATTAACTTTAATGCGACCATTCTGGCGCAAGCACCGATTACCTTGGGCGATGATGTCATGATTGGACCCAACTGCTCACTTATTACGGTTGGGCATCCGGTGGCAGACCATCAGATGCGCCGCGAAGGCTGGGAGCAGGCAAAGCCGATTTCTATTGGGGATAACACCTGGTTAGGGGCGAATGTGACTGTGTTTCCGGGGGTTAGCATCGGTAAGCAATGCGTCATTGGTGCCGGCACGCTGGTCACCCGCGATATTCCTGATAATTCTTTGGTGCTGGGCTCCCCCGGCAAGGTTGTGCGTACGCTCGATAAATAACTATGTCTTCTGCTTTTAATCTTTCCGCGATTGGCCAGGGCCTGCCCGTTGCCAACGATATTGACCGGCTGCCACAGCTTATCGCGCAGACCGGCCGCCTGGTTGTGCAAGCTCCGCCCGGTACCGGTAAGACCACCCTGGTGCCGCCGGCGCTCGCGAATCATTTCGGCAAAGTGCTGGTCACCGCACCTCGACGCGTGGCTGTGCGCGCTGCGGCGCGGCGTTTGGCACAGCTCGATGGCAGTCGTATCGGCGACAAGGTCGGCTTTAGTATCCGCGGCGAACACCACCCAGGCACACACGTGGAATTCATGACCCCGGGCGTACTGCTGCGGCGCCTACTCACCGACCCCGAGCTCACCGGCGTTAACGCCGTAGCTATCGATGAAGTCCACGAGCGCCAATTAGACACCGACCTGGTGCTAGCCATGCTGTTGGAATTAGCAGAGCTTCGCGATGACCTCTCCATCGTCGCCATGTCCGCCACCTTAGATGCGCAGCATTTCGCAAATTTGATGAATGCTTCCGTGCTGGATACCCCGGCGGTGACCTATCCGCTGGATACGCACTACGCCCCGCACCCCGGGCGCGCTGGCTGCACGCGGGAATTTCTCACGCATTTGGCCACGCAGGCACAATTAGCGCGGGAAACGACCGGCCATTCCGTCCTCGTGTTCGTCCCTGGCGTGCGCGAAGTTGAGCAAGTCTGTATGCAGATTCCCGGCGCGCTGCCGCTGCACGGCCGTCTGAGTTCTACCGAACAGGATCAGGCACTCAGGCCTTCCGATACCCCGCGAATCGTGGTCTCCACCTCCATCGCCGAATCCTCCCTGACCGTGCCTGGTGTGCGCGCGGTGATCGATTCCGGCCTTTCACGTGTGCCGCGCCGTGACGCTGCCCGTGGCATGACCGGGCTGGTCACTATTTCCGCTGCGCAATCCACGGTGGATCAGCGCGCAGGTCGTGCCGGGCGTGAAGGACCTGGCACCGTGATCCGTGCTTATTCCCAATCGGATTATCAGCATGCGGCCGCGCACATCACTCCAGAAATAGCGACCTCCGATCTCACTGAGGCCGCACTACTCATTGCAGCCTGGGGTGGCGGGGCGGACTTCCCACTGCCCGACAAACCACCGCATAATGCCTGGATGCAGGCACAGCAGGCACTCACCGACATCGGCGCAGTTCAGGATGGCACGATCACCGCGCTGGGCACCAGGTTGTCCAAACTACCGCTGCATCCGCGCCTTGGCCGCGCGCTGCTCGAATGCGGCCCGCAGGCGGCAGAGACCATCGCGGTTTTATCCGACTCCCCCTCGGGCAATATTGCCACGGCCCAACCACCCCAGCGCGAGGTCAAGCGCCTACGCAGCCTGGTGAAAGGTTCCACTTCTTCCGGCAGCAAGGATCCCGGCGTCATCACCGGTTTGGCCTTTCCGCAGCGCATAGCCAAGAAAGTTTCCGATTCTGACTACCTCTTGGCTTCCGGGACCCGAGCCTGGCTGCCGCCAGAATATAACGCCTTGCGGGCAAGTGAATGGCTCTCAATCGCTGAGGTCAGCGTATCTAAAACCGGCGCGGGCAAGGCAGGCTCAGTCATTCGCGCGGCAGCCACCATTTCCGAACGCGACGCCCTCGACATCATCGGCGTCGAAGAAACTCTTACCGCGACCTTCACCGGCGGCAAGCTGCAGGGCCGCGCGATTAAGCGTTCAGGGGCCATCGAGTTGTCCAGCACGCCAGTTAAGGTTCCACCAGAGCAGGCTTCCGCCGCGCTTGCCGATGGCATCCGCACCGAAGGCCTATCCCTCTTCACCTTTTCTGGCAAGGCACAGTCTTTGCGCGAGCGTTTGAATTTCTTGCATGCGCAGCTTGGTGAACCGTGGCCCGACGTGGAATCCTCTGACCCAGAGTACTGGCTGGGTCCTGAACTCGATGCCATGGCGCATGGCGCCTCGCCCAAGGAAATAGATATGTACCAGGCGCTACAGCGTCTCATGCCCTGGCCCGAGGCGAACTCACTCGAGGACCTCGCGCCCGCACGATTATCAGTGCCGTCTGGTTCGCATCCGCGGATCGACTATTCGACTGGACGCCCCGTCGCCCGGATGAAATTGCAAGAGTGTTTCGGCCTTAGTGAGTCACCTGAATGCGCCGGGGTACGCGTGCAGTTTCATCTGCTCTCCCCTGCTGGAAGACCACTGGCAGTCACCGATGATTTAAAGAGTTTTTGGTCTGGCCCCTATGCCGGAGTACGCGCCGATATGCGCGGGCGTTATCCCAAGCATCCCTGGCCGGAAGATCCGTGGACAGCTCAAGCCACCGCCCGCACCAAGAACCGAATGTAGCTAAAACCACTGTTGGTAAGCCAGATTCACCGACATCACCACGACTAAAGTAAGCAGCGCGTAGCGCACCAATTTGGTGCCGCCACCAAGGACGGTGCGCGCTCCCAGTTGCGCACCCGCGATATTCGCAATGGCTAAGGCAATACCGAGCGTCCACCACACGTGCCCGCCGATAATGAATGTGGCGAGGCCACCGAGGTTTGTCGCCGTATTAACTACTTTGGCCATGGCAGCAGATTTAATGAAATTCTGCGAAAAGATAGCGGTAAAGCTCATGATGAGGAACATGCCGGTGCCGGGACCAAAGATGCCATCGTAGAATCCAATACCAGCGCAGGCCGCAAGGGCTGCCCACGTGCGCCAACCACCGCGCACGCCATCAGAGTTGCCGGTGCCAAACGATGGTTTGAAAGCCACGAAGGTACCCACTGCGAGCAGCAGCACGATAATTAGCGGGCGCATGAATTCTTCTTGCATCAAAGTCGCTGCAAGCGCACCGACGCCGGACGCAATACCCGCGATGAGCCCTAATTTTAAAGTCTCTTTCATCGGCGGTTGCACCGTGCGCATCAGCGTAAAAGCGGCCGATGCCGTGCCCGATACCGCAGCCAGTTTATTAGTCGCCAGTGCCGTGGCAGGCGCGACTCCGGGAATCACCGCCATAATCAACGGGATAAGCACTAGTCCCCCGCCGCCGATAACAGCATCCACCCAACCCGCAACTGCGGCGCCGCCCAACAAAAGCGCCCACTGCGCAAGCTCTAGTTCCATGGCATTACTATAAACCGGTGATACCCTAGAGAGTCTTGGATACGCCAATGGTTAAGGCAGGCACATGGATTTCCGCTGGTTAGTCGTGGTCCCGGCATCGATAGTGCTGGGTTTTCTCTTTGACTGGCTCAATGTGCCCGCGGCATGGATTCTCGCAGCTATTGTGGCATCGGGTGCCGCAGCACTGATTTCGCAACGTGATATGCCGGTCAACAAGCACTTTTATGGCATCTCACGCGGGTTCATTGGAATTATGGCGGCGGTGCCGTTGACGTTGTCATCGGCAAGCCAGCTCATCAAGTATGTCCCCATGGGCATCGCTGTTGGCATAGCTTCCATCGCTTTCTGCATGGTGGGCGGCTTATTGCTGGCCAAGATGCAAAAGGGCGCAATTTCCCGCGAGACCGGCGTGCTTTCTCTTCTGCCCGGTGGTGCGTCGATGATGCCGCCGCTTGCCGATGAATTAGGAGCCGACTTCCGCTACGTCGCCCTCACTCAGTACCTGCGCCTGTTGTGCGTCTCCGTTAGTTTGCCGCTGCTAGTAACGTTTATGCCGCATCCATCCGGCGATACCGATGCCTCACTCCACGCGAATACGCAATGGTGGGTGATACTTTTAATCGTCGCGATTGCAGCATTCGGCGAACCTCTAGGCCAAAAGCTACGCATCCCCGTGGCTTCAGTCATGGGACCAGTTGTGCTCACCGTGCTGGTGTCTTTTTTGCTTCCCGACGCCGTCACCATGCAGCCGCTCGAAATATTCCGCATCATGGCCTTCCTATCCATCGGCTGGGTCTGCGGCGGTGGACTTTCCATGCCCACGCTGCGACACTTTGGACGCCAGCTGCCTGCAACCTTTGGTCTCATCGCACTCATCTTAGGCTCCTGCGCGACCCTCGCAGTGCCAGTCATGACGGTCTTCGACATCACCTACTTCGAGGCCTACCTCGCCACCAGCCCAGGTGCCCTAGAAACCGTCTTGGCACTTTCCTCTGAAGGCGGCGCCGGCCCAATCGTGGTCTCCCTGCAGATTATCCGCCTCATCTTGGTTCTTACCGTCGCGGCCTACCTGCCGCATATCCTCAGGGTCCTATTTCGTGGCCGGGGCAAAACTTCCTGAAAGCGACTGCAGCATCTGATGCGGCACAACGGTACTCATAATCAGCGTTGAGGTTAAACGACGAATGCCAGGAAGTTGGGACAATACCTCATCGTAAAGCTGCTGAAAAGCATTCTTACACTCCGCCGCGATATGCAGCTGGGAGCCCGGCTGCCCTAACAGCCTCGAAATCCCGAAATCGCCGATGACAAGCTGAGAGGCTGAGGTTTAATTCCGCGGCAATATCTGTCATCGTCGCGCGCCCATCCCTACCTAAGATTGAAAGAATCTTCATGTCTATAGCGTCCATGGGAAATAACCCGATGGCCTGGTCGCTGGTCGGTAAGGGGCGTGCTCGGCGAGCATATCACCGCGACATTAATTGTTGCCGCCGGCATCGCCGTTATTATGACCGCATCTGACACTGCCATGCTTGCGTTAACACTGACTGGCGTAGGACACATGGTGTGGCTCGGCATTCAGACACTACGCGAAGCACCTTCAGCCCAAGTAAAGATGAATGTAGCCCAGCATCCGCCTGCTCATCCAAGCCATGGGCATCAATCTACTAAACCCCAAGACCTACTTGCTTTCTTGGCGCTATTGCCTCACTTCACCAGGCAGGCAGCCGCGCCACCGGTTAGCGCGCAGATTTTAGTTTTCGGTGTTATCCACATCATTGGTTGCGCGGCGGTTTACCTGGCCGGCGAATATGGCGAAGCCACCGCCTTGGCTAACCGTCCCAAAGTTGCCATTACAGTGCGGATCCTGTCCGGCATCGGACTCGGCATTGAACAAACCATCACCACCTAGCGCCTGGGGCAACTGTAAATGTTTTGGACTCGTTATCTTGTTCGACTGGAAGGAAATCCTGAATGGCTATATCATCAAGTTTAGAAAATGTGTTCTAGTTGAACGGATATGCGATGAGTACGTGTTTCTATGCAGTCAACAATCCAGAGAATCCACTATCCCAACTTTATTCCACCACCCGCAGCATGGAGTATGAAGCTTGGTTAAAGCTCATTCCAGACTTCGAAGAAGATAGCGAATTAGTTAGCGAAAAATATGCCCGTCAGGCGGGCGAATCCCCCGATAACGTTATTAAAATCCTCGTCGCTTTACAGCGCTTAACCACTGAATTACCGCAACTCCATAAAGCCATCACCACTCACTGGCATTTAGATTTTCCACGCATTATCGCAATTGATACCGCCTTATCAAAGCTTGGCGCCACTCCTGAGCCCGAAGTGATTACCGAGCTGGATGCCAAAATCACCAGCTACCTCACCCCACGAACAGCCAATCAACACCTACCCAGCCCAAGAAATATTGGGCAACGCGTGCGCCAAATGGTCGCCGAATTCGATGACCGCATTCCCGTTAAAGATCCACGCCCACAACGGCGATTCACCAAAACCCAGGTGAGCGCAAACGCCTCATCGCTAACTATTGAAGCTCCGCACGAAGAAATCGAGACCGCTCACGAGAGCGTAAAAGCCACAGCGCGAGAATTAGGTATCAGCCGTGCTGAAGCAATTCTCAAAATCTTATCCGGAGAGCTTGACGCCAAGCAGGTTCAGACCAAGCTAGTGCTATTTACCGCAAAAGATCTGGAGGGGGTACCGGCGTACCTGCAAGGCGTGGGTTGGGTCGGACCAGAAACCGTCGAGCGGCTTCGGGAAGACGCCACCTTCATCGACATGGACGCCGCTGCCACTGCAGAAACCGCTAGCTACCGCCCAACGGATGCGATACGGACATTCGTCGAAGGCCGTGACGGCACCTGCCGCTGGCCTGGATGCTCAGTACCAGCCCAGCACTGCCAGCTCGACCATCGCCACAACTTTGATGAGGGTGGACCGACCTCGCCGTCAAACTTGTTCGCACTGTGCCAACACCACCACAACGTCAAGACCGATACTCGTGCGCATTACATCGTCGACCCTATCTCGGACGTCATTTACTGGATTTTCGAAGATGGAACTTGGGTCTCGGATTCCGCGCAAGATGGTCCGATTGGGCGCGGGGCGAAGAATTGGCTGCAGTCTTTCGCTCAAAAGATTGTCGCACGGCGCAAAAATGCGCAAGAACGTGCACATGAGCAGGCCCAAGAAATCGATGACTGGTATCACGAGCGCGCCGCCGCAGATAAGCGCGAGCAAGAATTCCAAGACCTACTGGATGAAACGTGGGTCGATGATGTCAAACTTGCCCAAGCTTGGCTTCGCGAAGGTGACTTCACCAAACCGTTCCCACCATCGATAAGTCCGAACGTCTTTATGCTCATCGAAGCCGCTAACATAATGGGGCTCAACTTCACCCCACCGAATGACATCGCTGGGTGGGTGCGAGTGCATAAGAAGCTAGTCGCGGCTGAAAAGGAAGAAATCGAGCGCAGGGTTCAGGAACAAGTCGACAGACTCGCAAGCCTTGTACCGGAAAACCTGTTAGAAGAGTTCAAATACAAAGCTAAGGTCGCATGCCGCTTACCGCACAATTGGAAACGGCCGTGGCGAAAGAAGAAAGAAAATGCCACGGCCGAAGAACCACCCTTTTAAAGGATTTCGCAAAATTGACGAATTAATCCAGGATGGTCTCACGCAAAATTGACATCGGGATAGAACCCAACGCTAGTGCTTCAGAGTGGAACTCTCGCGTAGTCATGCCTTGGGCGACAGCATCATCGCGGGTCTTGTGCCACAGGCGCTCACCGATGGCATAGCTTGGTGCCTGACCTGGCCAGCCCAGATAACGATTAACCTCAAAAGCAAGGTTCGCGTCGTCCATGGCGGTGTTCTCGCGCATAAACGACTTCATGTGTGCCTTATCCCAGATGCCAGATCCGTCCGGGGTCTTCTTGCCCAAGTGCAGTCCGATATCTACGACAACACGTGCAGCGCGCAGGCGCTGGGAATCCAAAAGTCCCATGCGGTAGCCAGGATCTTCGAGGTAGCCTAGCTCCGCCATGAGTTGTTCGGCATACAGGGCCCAGCCTTCGCCGTGTCCGGAATTCCAGCAGGCGTTACGACGCCAGGAGTTCAGGTCGGACTCCAAAAGCGCGGTACCAATCTGCAGGTGGTGACCCGGCGCACCCTCATGGTGGACAGTCGTCAGTTCTTGCCAAGTGTGGAAGATTTCCTGGCCTGCAGGAACCGACCACCACATACGACCAGGACGGGAGAAGTCCTCAGTCGGCTGAGTGTAGAAGATGCCGCCAGTGCCGGCTGGATCAATCTTGCACTCAATGGTTTGGATTTGCTCGGGGATATCAAAGTAAGTGCCATTGAGGTTGGAGATGACCTTGTCGGCAACGCCTTGCATCCACTCCACGAGCGCATCAGTGCCGTGCAATTGGTAGCGCTCATCGGCGTTGAGCTTGCGTACCGCCGTGCGCAGCGCGGTGCCAGGACCGTAGAGCTCCTCAGCAAGCTTTAGCTGCTCAGCGTGAATTTCCTGCAGACGATGCAGTCCCCACTCATAAGCCTCATCGAGGTCAACAGAATCGCCGACGAAAAGCTTCGAGAAACGGGCATAACGTTCACGACCCACAGCATCTTCGTTAGAAGAAGAAGGCTGTAGTTCTGCCGAAAGCCAGCCCGAGAAGTCATCGAAAGCTGTCTTCGCGGATTCGACCTCTGCGTTGCCCTCTTCTAAGCCGAGTTCGTCGAGCATCGAGGAGGCATCGGCAAGCGCATTGCACTGGCCGATAACTTCATTGATCTGCCGAGTTGGTGGAACCATCCCCTGGTTAGCAGCTTCTACCAAAGATTCGCGATAGCCCTGAAGCGCTGCCTCGACCTTGGACAGCCGAGAGCGAATTGCGTCTTTTTGCTCAGCGGTATCGTGCGGCATCAGCAGCAAGGTGTCGCGGATCGTTTGTACCGGGGAGGCAATGTTATTGAGATTACGAATATCCTCACCGTGGTGGTGCAGGTCCAGCTCCAGGCACAAACGGTCACGCAGGACTGCTGCGGTGACATAATCTACGTCATCAAAATCGTCATCATCGTCGGACTCATCGGTGCTGTCATCTAGCGCGTCTAGATCCGCGACCATCTCACGGGTACGGTCTGCAACCGCGGTGAAGTAGTCAGGAGAAAAGTCCTGCAGGTCGCCTTCGTAGCCTTCGATGCCCCATTCGGTTGCGTCCGTTGGGCTTAGCTTCGCTAGGTCTGCAAGAAAATTATCGCAGGAGGCATCCAATAAGGATGGCTCGCGAGCAGGTTGGTGCTCAGAACTCATATCGCCAAAGTCTATCTTTCAATAATGCAGCGTGCACACCTTAACCACGGCGTGGCGTGTCCACATCAGCTCCATTTGGCGCCAATTGGACTCCAACCAGCAAATTCGTCCAGAATCTCCGCTGGGTCCGAAGATAACGCTATGGCATCAATGTAGCGGGATTGCACAAAACCACAAGCCACCATCGACTCCAAGGTGCGCACGAAAGGTTCCCAAAACCCATCGACGTTAACCAATCCCACCGGCCCTTGGACGTGTCCAAGCTGCTGCATGGTGAGCACCTCCACCACTTCTTCCAAGGTGCCCACACCGCCGGGCAGGCAGACGAAGGCATCGGCAAGCTCTTCCATGCGAGTTTTACGTTGCGCCATGGTGTCGACCACCTCTAAATCAGTCAGCCCCGCGTGCGCCATTTCCCGATTAATCAGCTGGCGTGGAATAACGCCGACGACTTCCCCTCCAGCAGCCAACGCAGCATCAGCCACCGTGCCCATAAGCCCCACATTGCCGCCGCCGTAAACGACCCGCAGGTTGCGACGCGCCAGCTCCTCGCCCATTTCTTTGGCTACCTCCGCATACCGCGGGGAGCTTCCCATAGAAGATCCACAATAAATAGCGACTGATTTCATGCCTTAAAGCATATAAGCTGACAAGCATGACTACCGTGGCTCAAGCACGTGAGATCATTCATGCGGCCTCCCACGTGCACTTTTTCACTGGCGCCGGAATGTCGGCTGATTCCGGCCTGGACACATTCCGTGATGCGCGTACCGGGCTGTGGGAAAGGGTAAACCCGCAGGATATGGCTTCGCTTGAGGCATGGCAACGGGATCCGGAGCCCATGTGGGCGTGGTATTTGTGGCGCGCACATCTGGCGCAAAAGGCTAAGCCACATGCCGGTCACCAGGCGATTGCTAACTTATCCCGCACAGTGTCTGTTACGACCCAAAACATTGATAACCTGCATGAACGTGCCGGATCCAGCGATGTTGCACACCTTCACGGATCGCTTTTCGCTTTCCGATGTTCCTCCTGCCGCCTTCCCTACCCGCAGGATATAGAGCTTCCGAACACCCCGGTTGAAAGACTTTCTCCACCACTTTGTGGAAACTGCGGCGGTTCCATCCGCCCTGGCGTGGTGTGGTTTGGGGAGCCCCTGCCGCAGGACCATTGGCAAAAGGCAGAAGAGAATATTCGGTCGGCCGATGCTGTAGTCATCGTGGGAACCTCTGGTTCCGTATGGCCGGCGGCGGGACTTCCGACCCTTGCACACCGCCGGGGCACGCCGATCATTGAGATATCCCCGCAGCGCAGTGAGCTTACGGACCTTGCCACGGTGTGGATGGAAGACACAGCAGCACAAGCGTTGCCAAAGATCTTGGATCTATAAACCTGTACCACTTGGTCTATCGCTCACAACCCGCAGGTTTACGCAGGTTGAATCTAAAATATTGAATTTCTGTAGACAGCTCGGTCGACGTTGTTAGACAATGCGGTCTAGGCAGGTTAGTATGACTTCATGATTAAGCCAGGTCCAGTCTTTACCCCTCCGCAAACTCCTGCTGCGCGCTGCCTGCATTTGGTGCGACTCAATCCGATCATCACGCGCAGCGAATTAGTAGAGGCTACTGGACTATCTCAGCCCACCATTACCCGCGCTACTGCAGTGTTATTAGAGGCTGGCCTGGTGCAGGAACGCACCGACCTCACCCGCACCCGGGGCCGTGGACGTCCTACCGTTCCTTTAGAGGTAGCTGATAGCAAGTGGATCCTGGCCGGTATCGCGATTGGCACCTCGCGCACCCACATTGCATTATTCGACACCATGGGCCGCACTCTGCGCGAAGACGATATCGCGACCCCGGTTGCACGCTTGAGCGAATCCGATTTCATCGAGCACATCATGGCTGGCGTAAACCGTCTCACCACTGGCATCTCGCGCACCTTAGTCTCCGTCGGCGTGACTACCTCGGGCAACGTCGATGAGGACGGCCTCGTATGGGCCTCGAACCTGGGCTGGGAAGGCGTAGACATCGCTGAGCGACTGCGCTACCAGTTCAATGTTCCGGTGGTTGTCTCTTCTGCCATTCCGGCGATTTTGGGCTCGGAAACCCAAAGCGCGGAATTAGATAAGCAAGAAAACGTATTGGTTCTCTTCGCTGATGACTCCACTGGCGCTGCCCTATCCACCAAAGAGGGCGTCTCCCAGCTGGTGCCACTACCAACGATTTCTTCAGAGTTACTCAACTTAAAAGATGCCGCATCAGAAGACAACGTGTCCACCCAAGCTGTCTTGGACGCCTTGGCTGTCGACGATATTCACGTCAACACCTTGTCTGAAGCCGCTGAGGTCGCAGAAGACAATGAGACAGCACGCAGCATCCTGGATGAACGCGCACGTCTTTTGGCGTCCATCGCCGCTGACCTTGTAGTTGAGCACAATCCTGTGACCGTGGTCTTGGCAGGATCGGCGTTTATTGATGACCCTCGTGCCGCAAAGCTCTTTGCTTCTCATATCCGTGAATTCATCGCCGAGCGTCGCGATGGCGCCGATATTCATGCCCTGCAGTTGCGCTTGATCCCAACTCACCAGGAGATTGTCCGCGCGATTGCGCGCGCTGTAGCGCTAGACCCACTTCTGCGCGTGCCTTTGTCCCTACAGCCTAGCTCGCCACCGGCAGAGGCTCCGACCCCGCGTCGTCGCGCTTCGCTGCGAGGCTAGAGAGCGTCCAGCACCTCAAAGACCTGCTGCGGCGATTGATACACAAAGCCGTCGATGCCCATCTGCCGTGCGGCATCGACGAATTCTTGCGTGGGGCTGAAATACACGGTGTCTTTGGCCGTTGCGCCGAGAGATTCCACCGCTACGTCGAAGGCTGCCGCGTCGGGTTTACATACTCCTATATCGCAGCTGAAAATAACGGCAGCGAAGTCTTCTATCCAAGCAAATCTTTCGCGGGCCAGTTGTGCCAGGCCGGGTGAAATATTGGCGAAAAGTCCTGTGACAAAGCCGGCATCCATGACCTTAGAAGCCATCTCCAGGCCTTCGGCACTGAGCTCAAAGGTGGATTCTAAAGCACGAGCAATTTCGGAGATTTCGCCATTGTCGACCCCGGACCGCAACGCGAGTTGCTGCCACCACCGCTCATCACTAATGTGCCCGGCTTCTAATTCGGGGCGCAATTCCAAGTATGTTTTTCGAAATTGTTGAGCCACCTCTGCATTGACCGCATCAGTGATGTGCAGTAGAGAGTCCTCTACCCCGCGGGTAAGGAAGACCCCGTAGAGGTCAAATAACACTCTCGTACTCATGTTTAGATTCTAACCAGTTCCTTGCCAATTGGCGTGTGCTGGTCCAGTTTAATGAAACATGAGCGCGTTTATCAGCTTCCGATCATCTGATGGTTTTGCGAAGATCTGGAAGTTGTAGAAGGTGCAGTGGTCGTAACTGCGGTGCCAGATTGCGGATGGAACACCTTAAAAGGTCCGCCTAGCTTGGCATAGGGGCTGACCAGTAAGACCGCCCCGACGCCAATTGCAGTACCGGCCATAAACACAGGAATGCTGATTCTCGGCAGCGTGCCAAAGGGGGTGAAAACGGCAAAAGCCAAAGACGCCAACACCAATGTTCCACTCAAGCCAAAGAGGGCCTTCGAAATAGAACCGACATTCATGTACCAGCTAACCAGCAGCATGAAAATGGCGGCTAACGGGGAGAGCATGAGGGAAAACGCGAAAAGAAAGGTCCCCAAGGCCACTTGGGTAACCATGAGGGTTGCTCCGCATAACATGGCAAACCCCAAACTAATGAGGAACGCACACAACGCGATCTTTTGCTTTGGTGACATAGCAAGTATTCTTCCATTCCTTATCGGGTAAATGAAAGAGAATCTGCATAAATATACCGAGATGTTATTGATTCAATGAACTACTTCACAAATAAACCCGCCCACTACATACTCAAGAGTAAGTAATGGGCGGGACTATCTATTTATCGGCAGCGGATTTATGCGTCGATTGCAGGCTGACGGGAAGATAGGCCCCGGTCGATACGTAGCAGGCCAGCGCCGTCGTTGCCAACCAGCTTGATCTGGTCGATAATTTCAGAAACAGTGTCCTCTTCCTCAATCTGCTCATTCATGAACCAGTTCAAGATGGAGCGGGAGTCCAAGTCCTGAACTTCGTCAGCGATGCGGACGATCTCGCGAATATCCTCGGAGACCTTCTGCTCGTGAGCGTAAGATGCCTCGAAAGCATCGAGTGGGGTTGCTGCCTTCAGGGAAGGCATGGTGATGTCACCGAGCTCAACGCGGTAGCCGCGAGCCAGCAAATGGTCAGCGAACTTCTGAGCGTGCTCACGCTCTTCTTCTGCCTGAGCCATGAACCAATCACGCATGCCTGGGAAGGACAGATCGTCCATCTCGTAGCCGAGCTGGGTGTAGATCATTGCAGCCTGGTGCTCGTTGGTGACCTGGTTGTTGATTGCGGTGATGAGCTTCTCGTTCATATTCTTCCTCTTTCCTCGTATTTTCTTTCGTGCGCTGCGTTCAGGTACCAACTTTAAAGCGTTTGGAGATTATGCGCCACGTAGGTTAGGCCAGCCAAAATTGGGAAACCCTAAGATAATTCACCCAAAAACTCAGGTAATAACACGTTTTTAATCATGCAGATTTGATAGCATTTACTTCATAACGATTTTATGAAACTTCCGTCTACCCAATTTCAGGGGAGCGGCAAGGGTGCCCAAGATAGAAAAAGCGCGGGTGCCGAGTTGATTTTCTCACTCGATACCCGCGCCCGACACAGCACGTCCGCCTTACTGAGCGCAGTGCCGCTTAGCCAAATCAGCAAATACGCCAGAGTTGAAGCCGAAAGCCATGCGAGCCTCTTCCAGCAGATTCTCGCGCTGTTCCTCATTTAGATCCAGCTCATCCAGGGCCGTACGGTAGCTCGAACGGTATGGAGGAATCTTGCCAATAGCGGAGAAGTCATAGAAGTTCAATGACTCTGGATCGATGTCGTAGTAGGCACCCAACCGAGCAGCGATTACCTGACCGCCAGAAACATCACCAAGGTAGCGCACATAGTGGTGAGCGATCACCGGTACCGGATCGCCGGTGCCGGTAAGCTCTTCCAAACGAGAGACGTACCTCATGGTCGCCGGCAGGATACGGATAGCATCGCGCCAGTTCGCACCGTACAGGCCTGCGAGGTCAGCCTCCAGGGACACCTGACGCTCGAGACGACGGTCAACAATCGAGTCCGCCAGCGGATGGTCCTCAATTGCGCGAACGGCGCGTTCCAAAGCTTCGTAAATAAACCACAACTGACCGGTAAATTCAGCAACCGCTTCAGTGTTGAGCTTTCCGCCCAACAGCTCCTCCATAAAGCGGGAGCCTTCTGCATCCTCATGCGCGGTGGCGGTAGCTTCCTTCAGCACTGCGGACAATGGCTGCGAGGTTGTAACAGTCATGGTTGTTCTCCTTTAAGAGATATCCCTTCTTCTGGGACAATCGGTGATGCAATTGAACCCAACTATAAGGTTAGGATTACCTAAAGCGCAATGCCCGGGCTAAAGTTCCTCCGAAAGTTGCACCCCGCGTTTAGCGGAAGGGCACCTCACCGATAGTCCGGCGTAACTTACGCGTATGCAGCCGCTGCGGGTTATCCGCCAGCTGCTCGACCGTGCGCACTGCACACATCACGTGAGCCTCTTTAGAGTTCGAATAAAATGCCTGCGCTTGTGCCGGAAGTTTTGGAACCGCATGCAGCGGCAAGTCCGATACGGACAACAACGTGCCGTAGGGAACGCGGTAACGGTAGCCATTGGCAGCAATCGTGCAGGATTCCATATCCACGGCCACCGCAGTGGATGCCTTTAACCATTCCCATAGCTGCCGGCTCGTGCGCCACTCCCAATTGCGGTCATCGGTGGAAAGCACAGTGCCAGTACGCATCAGAGTTTTATTGGTGCCGTAAATTTCATCGACGGACGCCTCCAGCATGCGCTGCACCTCAGGGATGGCGGGAATCGGGTTATGAGAGCCCACGTATCCATCCAAGAGGTTGTCTTGACGCTGATAGGCATTGCCTAGGATTAAGTCCCCGATGCGCATGCGTCCATCCAAGCCGGCGCAGTGGCCAATCATGATCCAGGCTTCTGGACGCAAGACAGCCAAGCAGTCCGTAATGGTCTTCGCATTCGAAGGCCCGACACCAATATTGATCATGGTGATGCCATCACCCGCGGCGGTAACCAGGTCAAAGCGTGGCATCTGAAAACGTGAGGTCAGCGTGAGCTGCTCACAGTCCACATTGACCGCATCATCAGAATGCAGCGTTTCCCCGGTAGGCAGCACCATCGACGTGTAGCGCGAGTCTTCCTGAGCTAACTGGCTTAAACCAAAGCGCACGAATTCGGTGGTGTGGATGGCGTAGTTAGTAAAGAGGATGAACTTTTGCACCGTATCAATTTCAATGCCGGTGTAATGCTCAATGCGCGCGCACGCGATATCGAAGCGCTGCGGCCCGAAATGAAATAGCGGCTTTTCTTCGCCGTGGAAAGCGTCCCACTCACCATCAATAATGGCGTCGTGGACTTCATCCAAGGTGGGACGCGGAATTGCATCCGCAACATCACCCGCCCGGCGCGCTTCTGAAGTATCCCCAATATTGCGGATGTACTCCGGCGGAATTCGCACATCTGATTGACCCACGAAGATATCGCAGGGGTAATTCTCCGTCAGTCGCGTCAGTTGCTCATGCAGATAGTCACGAATGACATAGGGCTTAGAAATCGTCGCACTGTATCGACCTGCCTCATCGACGTAACCAAAAGGCTGTGAACGGTCGATGGGGCTCCACTCGCGGACATCGACCACAATCTTCGGATAGACCACGTGCCGGTAAGCATCATAATCGCCTGTCTCCAGGGATTTTCTTGCCAACTCGCACGAAGAATCGTACAGCTGAACTAGTCGCTCAATGGCCTCTTCTACCGTGTGGGCATGCTGCAAATCGCTCATAGGGCAATCCTAGCTACGTTCCTCACACCTCGTGATTGCACTTTGATTCTGGAGTTGAGACGCCTACGCCCAAACGGACTCGGTCCGCCAATTGTCCACAAAACCCATCTCGCCTTCGTTACGTCCTGTCTCTGCAAATTTGTTCATCAACGTGACTAGTTCCCTATGCCACGAAGTATTAGGTTCAATTCTTTTAATGATGCATGCAATCACAACTAATGCCGGATAAATTCGTGCTCTTTGAGCATCAGTAGTTAAAGATAAGTGTTCCACTTCTGCTGGAAGCAACTTTGTCGCAGAAATCTGACGCGTAAAGTTTGCGTTCCACATTCTCGAGTGGTGAGCACAAGAATTGCGCGTGAAGGTTAACACCTCAAGCCAATTCGCTAGCGTGATTACAAATTTTCTGGAGGCTCCTCCAGGATTTTTATCGAGTACGTCCTCGAAGTTAAATTTCTTCACAACATTCCACTGATCTTCTTCCAAAAGCCCTTCGTATAATTTAGAAAGATCACTGAAATCTATCACTTCAGTAACTACCCATACCGGCAATGGAAGTCCATATTTATCTTTAATATGCTGAACGAAATCGTGTCTAGCGCGGCGAGTTTTTCGCGCCAAGCTATCAATAGTGGTTTGATGTGAGTCATTATTTTTGTTGGACTTCGGGTCGTAGAATCCCCGTGACCTATCATAACCGGAAAATTTAGTGCGAAATATCGTTGGATCTGTATGAGCCATGCTTCCGTGCTTACCGATCACATTTCCTAAAGCGGCCCTTAAGGCAACCTCGACTATTTTCGATACCTTTAAAAACATGGATCCTTAGATCCTTATCAAATAGATATATTGCTTCAATTGACTCAAGCGTAGTGCCTGGAAGAAATTGATCTTTCCTAACTCCACCTGTGATTATTCTTTGTGGGTACCAGTATCCGCTCAACCGGTAGTAGGCAACCCTTGAGAGCAGACGCGAAGCATAATCATGGTCATTGATAACCATTCCCCGACTCTTAAGAAGCTCGATTTGTTCATCGATAGTTAAGTACTTTTTACGATAGTTACTCATGCTGAAAAGGTTATATGTTCATTCAGACAACTTCTTTGAACCCGAATTAGAAAACGCCCCTAACTCTCAAAGAGAGCGGGGCGCCATGTTGATATAAAGAATATCAGCTCTAGGGTGACTTGTCACGATCGTCGGCAAGGTGGTTACAAGCTATGTCGGAAGCTATGCGCTCGAGGATGGGCAACGGGTTGTGGATGCACTCAGATATATCTTGCTCAAAGTCGGTGAGAGCGTAGATCGCTTCAAAAAGAGTGCTTGACGATGCCTCCGGCAATGAATTCTGTCCGCACACAGCAACGACTGAAATGCCGCGGGCATGTGCGCGCTCGGAGATGCCAGTTGGTGCTTTGCCGCTTAAGGTTTGCGTATCGATGCGGCCTTCGCCGGTGATGACTAAATCAGCTTCGTCGAGGAGTTTTTCACCACCTGTTTCATCGAGGATCATGTCGACGCCGGAGCGCATCTCGGCATCGAGAAGCGCCATCGCCATAAAACCTAGCCCGCCTGCTGCACCGGCTCCGGGGCTCTGCGCTTCGCCACTCTTTTCAACCACGGTGGCGAAGTGCCTGATCGCTGCATCAACGCGGATAACGTCGGTGTCGCTTAGTCCCTTCTGCGGACCATAGATAGCGGCAGCGCCATTGGTTCCATACAAGGGATTGCGCACATCAGATGCGATAATGAAGTCTACCTCAGCAAGGCGCGGGTCGAGCTTTTCCAGACTGAAGCTGTGCACGAGGTTTAAGTCTCTGACCTGTGTTATTTCCGCGCCCGCGGAATTGAAGAACTGCACGCCTAAAGCTTGAGCCATGCCGAAACCAGCATCGGTTGTCGCACTTCCGCCGAGTCCGATGATGATGCGGCGAGCGCCGGCATCGACAGCTGAAGCAATCAGATCACCTACTCCCCAGGAGCTTGCCTGCACGGCAGCTTCCGAGGTTGGCTGTCTATCATGCAAGCCACAAGCGCGAGCAATTTCGATGACTGCGGTGGAATCTTTGAGTGCATATTCTGCGATGATGATGTCGCCGCTGGAGTCACGCACTTGTGCAGAGACCCGTTGGTAGCCCAAGGAGTCGAAGGCTTCTAAGGTGCCGTCGCCGCCATCGGCAAGCGGTGCGATAGAAACCTTGTGCCCCGCCTGCTCCAAGCCTGTAGCCAAAGCTTGGGATACTGCTGCCGATGTGGCGGAGCCCTTGAACTTATCGCAGCAGATGAGGACCTGAGACATTAGGCCAGGTTGTCGATGATGGCGGCCGTAATATCCTTGGTCGAAGAATTACCTCCTACCTCACGGCTGCGGATACCGTCAGCGCATGTCTTTTCAATCGCTGAGCGCACTCGCTTAGCTTCCACATCCAGGCCAAAGTGATCGAGCATCAACGCTGCGGAACCAATCTGACCAACTGGGTTCGCGATGCCCTGGCCAGCGATATCTGGCGCGGAGCCATGGACTGGCTCGAACATCGATGGGAAACGGCGCTCTGGGTTGAGGTTCGCACTTGCGGCCAGACCCAAAGAACCTGCCATGGCGGAGCCCAGGTCGGAAAGAATATCGGCATGCAGGTTCGATGCAACCACCACGTCAAGGTCTTCGGGATTGAGGACGAACTTGGCGGCCATGGCATCGACAAGCACTGATTCGGTTTCTACATCTGGGTAGTCCTGGGCCACCCGATCAAAGACGTCATCCCACAGCACCATGCCGTACTGCTGCGCATTGGACTTGGTAACCTTCGACAACTTCTTGCGGTCGCGAGTACGCGCGAGTTCAAAGGAGTAGCGGAAGATTCGCTCACAGCCGACCTCGGTAAACACTGCTGCCTGGGTGGCTACTTCGCCCAGGCCGTCGCGGCCGGAGAAATTACGTCCGCCGAAACCAGAGTATTCGCCTTCAGAATTTTCACGAACGACGATCCAGTCGAGGTTGCGCTCATGCGCATCGACAATTGGTGATTCCACATTTGGCAGGAAGTTGACTGGGCGGATATTGGCCCACTGGTCAAAGCCTTGGCAGATAGCAATGCGCAGGCCCCACAAGCTCACGTGGTCAGGCACGGTTGGCCAGCCCACAGCGCCGAAGAAGATGGCATCGAGGTCTTTGAGCTGGTCCAGGCCATCTTCCGGCATCATGCGGCCGGTGCGGGCGTAGTATTCGCTGCCCCAGTCGAAATCCTTCCAGTCGAATGAGAAGGCGCCACCGGAATTCTTTGCCAGGGCATCAAGGACGTCGCGTCCTGCTTCGACAACTTCGTGGCCGACGCCATCGGCGGGGATGGATGCGATTTCAAATGTTTGCGAACTCATGTGCTTTTCCTTGCTCTTAAAGTGACTGCTGACACATTCCATTTAAAGTTCGTAAACAAGGGAAGTCCAAGACCTATTTTCATTGCCCCACATAGGTTTTTACTATGTGCTGAAATCAAGCCCCAACGCTCGGCTGTGAATCAAAGACATCAATGCCTCAGCGCCGGGACTGAGCTCGCCTTTACGGCTGACTACGAAGATATCCAGGTGCACTTCGGGAACGATTCGGCGCACCACGCACCCACTGCTGGCAGCAATATCGCGCCACGAATCCGGCATGACTGTGTGCCCGACGCCTGCACACACCAAGGGCAGCAGGGAGGTTCGGTGTGCCATTTCCGCAATGACGCTTGTCGATGAATCATGCACCAACGCACTATCAATCAATTGCCGCATCAGTGATCCGCGCTGGGAAATAACAAACCGCAATCCATCAAGGTGCTGGCGCTCAATGGTGTCCGAATCAGCTTCCGTACCTGGTGGAGAAATCAACACTAAAGGCTGCGATTCCAACTGGCACACATCTAAATCCGCAGTATGCGGCTGGCCCGAGGAGCCAAGCAGGCCAATTTCTGCAGTGCCGGAACGGATGGCTTCGACGGTCTCTGCGGGAGTAAAAGAACCTTCGACGTTGACCATCATGCCGGGATAGCGCGCGTGGAATGCCTTTATCAGCCCGGTCAGAGGCTCGACGCCGGGACTGGGCATAGCAATGACATTGACCGTGCCGGATTCCAGATCACGCACCGAAGATACTGCGCGACGTGCGGCATCTAAGTCGCGCAGCACCTGGCGTGCGGGCAGAACTAACCTTTCGCCCGCGCTGGTTAATTCAGCACCGCGGCCGGTGCGATGAAACAGCTCTACTCCCAAGCGGCGCTCGAGGACGCGAATGGATTGCGATAGCGACGGCTGAGCAACGTGCAAAGCTTCTGCCGCTTTGCCAAATCCCCCATAATCAATAATTCCGAGAAAGTACGTCAATTGCCGAATGTCCACGCATCCTCCTAACATAGGCATGCCCTATGTGTGGTAGTGAAAATTTGTCTTGGACGTAATACGCATCACATCCCATGCTGATACTAGCAACTATCAGGAGGGAGGCATGAAAATGCCCAACAACACAATGACCGCCAGCACGCGGTCAATCCGCACGAATGTGACGGAAGTTCTGCTCAGCGGAGGAACTTACCGCAGCCTAGAGCAGCAACGATTATCGCCTGCGGAAGAAAAGTTTGAAACTATTCGACGGGTCTCAGGATTTATTCTCGCCCCACTGGGTTTTCTGTTCATGCTGTGGGTTCCCAATGACATGGAACCCACCCAGCAGAAAGTCGCTGCGGTTTTGATCGGCGTCATTTTGTTGTGGTTGTGTGAGTCCCTGCCCATTCCAGTGACGGCTTTGTTAGGCGTTGGGTCGATGGTGCTTATCGGCACTGCCCCGGCAGCAGAGGTGCTCGCACCGTTCGGCTCCACCACGATTTTCACCTTCATCGGTGCATTCATCCTGGCTCAGGCGATGCTCAAGCACGGTGTTGCGCAAAGACTCGCCTACTTCGTGCTGGGCCTGCCTGGCGTGGGCAATTCCACCGTGCGCATCATCTTGGCCTTTGGCGGTATTACCTGTGTGCTGTCGGCATTTGTCTCCAACACCGCCACAGTTGCCATGTTGCTGCCTACCGCACTGGGCATTCTGACTGTCATTGCGCAGCTCATGCAGGATAAGGGCATTGTTAAAGAAGACTTCGATCCGTTGCGTCTGCGCGTGGGTGCCGCGTTGATGTTGATGCTCGCCTATGGCGCATCGATTGGCGGCTTGCTCACCCCCGTGGGCGCGCCACCCAACCTGATTGGCCGGGGGCTGATTGAAGAGGCCACCGGCGTACGCATTTCCTTTGGCCAGTGGGTCATGACCGCGCTTCCTATCTGCATTTGCATGATGCTGGCCTTAAGCGTCATTTTGTTCCTGGTCAACCGCCCAGAGACCCGCCGCATTGAAGGCGTGGCCGAATTCGTCGCTAAGCATAAAGAGCGGCAGGGCAAGATGTCCCGTGCGGAAATCAACACGGTCATTGCTTTCTCCATCACCGTGTTCTTGTGGATTTTTCCCGCGATTTTGGGCATGTTCATTGGTACCGATTCCGCTATTTATGAGCTTGTCGATGAACGCCTGAACGAAGGAATCGTTGCCGTCATGGGCGCAGTACTGCTGTTTATCCTGCCTGTTGAATCCAAGAAGTTGCAGTACACCTTGGATTGGTCAGATGCTGCCAAGATTGACTGGGGCACCATCATCTTGTTCGGCTGCGGCATGATCTTCGGTGCCATGCTGGGCAGCTCCGGTCTGGCGGAAACCATCGGTTCTGGCCTCAACAACATGTTGGGCGTATCTAGCGCACTTGTCATTACCGCGATGGCGGTGCTGCTGGCCATCCTCATCTCGGAGACCACCAGTAATACTGCTGCAGCGGCTGTGACCGTGCCGATTGTGGTTCCACTCGCCATGGCCGCAGGAGTAGACCCCGTCATCCCGGCGATGGCCGCTACCTTCGGCGCATCCTTTGGTTTCATGCTTCCGATTTCCACGCCACAAAATGCCATTGTTTATGGCTCCGGCTGTGTTTCCATCGCGCGCATGATTCGCACCGGCATCAGCTTCGACATCATCGGCGGCGCGCTGATCATCTTCTTCCTTCCAACCGTTGCAACCTTGGTGGGTATTGGCTAGAAACCGCTAATGTAAGCAACATGAATGAGCAGTTGCAGGAACACGCCCCAAAAGAATCTTTAACAGGATTTAGGGGCGTGTTTTCTGATTCTTTAGAGCGGTTATCACCTGGTTATTTCGCGCTAGTCATGGCAACAGGAATAGTTTCCGTCGGCCTGTATTTAGTAGGTTTTGAGGCGCTTTCGACCGCGCTGCTGTGGATCGCCGCGGTGTCTTATGTGGTGTTGTGGGTGTTATATGTGTGGCGGGCAATTTCGCATCGACAAGCAATGCTGCACGACCTGCGCGGCCCGGAACTGGCTTTTGCTTATTTCACCGTTGTGGCTGGCTCCGGCGTTTTAGCCGTGCGCCATTTGCATTCTGGTCATTATCGGCTGGCCGTTCCGCTGGTAATTTTTGCTGCTATCTTGTGGTTTATTTTTGGGTACCTTTTGCCTTGGCAGGTCTTTATGACCCGCGACGGCAAACCGATTCTGTCGCGTACCAACGGCACCTGGTTTATTTGGGCCGTGGCGAGTCAATCTGTGGCACTCGGGCTCGCGAATGCACAGCCCTTTTTGCCTGGCGATGAAAGATGGCTGGGCCTTCTGACCGTCCTATCCTGGTCGGTGGGAGTAGCACTGTATGGTTGCATGGCGATTTTGGTGCTGCTGCGGATTATTCACTACGGAATTAGCGCCAAAGAATTTGAACCACCCTATTGGGTAGCCATGGGTGCGCTGGCCATCGCGGTAGTCGCGGGAACCAATGTGGTCAATATTGAATCCAGCCCGATGGTCGATGCCACGCGCGCGCTCATCGAAAGCACCATCGCCGTGTTCTGGAGCTTCTGTCTGTGGCTGATTCCCGTGCTCATCGGCGCCGGCGTGTGGCGGCATTTCGTGCACAAGATTCCTCTCAAGTACACCCCGACCCTGTGGTCTATGGTCTTTCCCATCGGCATGTTCTCCGTCGCTTCGATTACCTTAGGCCGCGTGGATAACCTGCCGGTGGTCGAAGCCTTCGGAGAAGTTGCACTATGGATTGCGGTTGCCGTGTGGGGAGTTGTTTTCATCGCCATGCTGCGCCATATCCTGCTGGGATTCTTGAAGAGCAGAAATTAAATGAAGGGCCCGCCAGCTGCGCACTGACGGGCCCTTCTCCCCATGACTAATCTCCGACACAATGCAGGGTGTGGAGCGCATCTCCTACATCGTGCCGCCCGTGATTAGGCAAGGCTAACTTTACATCATCGTGAGGTATCGTCAACCCCTTTTCTCAAACTTTTTATTGATATGGGGAGTTTATTCTCATTTATGCAGGTCGGAGGTTTGAAAATACTTCTGAATTTAATGTGGAAAGGCTTGCCTAAACACATTCTGGACGATAAAACTATCACAATCAATCACTAAACAATGCACTCCGACGAAGATAGTTAGAATGAAGTGCAGCACCATGAATGGGAGGCTGCCTTTTGCCCGCTCAAGATTCATTAGCCGAATTACGCGCTGTCATTTCCGAGCACCTGAAAAGTTTCCTCACGCCTATTAGCAGTGAGGAAGAAAGTGCACCAAGACCATTAGCGCCCATTGAAAATGCCATATCGGGGCTTCGTGAATGGCGCAATGACCCGCGGCGGGTCGGCGTATCGGATACCGCACCCGCGGTGTCTTTACGCGACGAAGTCGCCACGGAGATTGCCGCGCGGCTGCACTCTAATCCCTCACAGCAGGCAAGCTTTGACACCACCGGCGAGGAGCACAACACAACCACCACTCGTGCGGAAGTTACCACCAGTAATGAAGGAATGGAGCAGGCTGGCTCTGGCAGCACGGTATCGTCGCTACCACTGGGCGCACGGCTAAAACCCCGCGGCATCTTCGAAGATGATTGGACAGCAACTTTATCCACGCAGCGTCCCTGGCCCGTAATCTTGCTGCACGGCACCTGTGATTCCAAGGGTATCTGGCAGCTTTTAGGAGCTGACCTCCGCGAGGACGGCTGGGCCGTATTCGCACCCGATTATGGCACACGCGCCACAGGCCTGATTCCGAATTCAGCGGCGCAGGTTGGCGCCTATATTCAAGCGGTTATGCATACCACCGGGGCTGAAAAAGTCATCATCATGGGCCATTCCCAAGGCGGGCTGGTCGCGCGCTATTGGATGCGCCTGTTGGGTGGGGCGAAGTACGTCAAGCACCTGGTGTGCATCGGCACGCCGAATCACGGCACCACCCAAGGTGGAATCCTTTCCCCGCTGGTGACAAGCCGCCGGGCCGATGGCGTCATGCAATCGGTCATCGATGCCTACTTTGGTCCAGCTGGCGCGCAACAAATCGTCGGCAGCGACATCCTTGATAAAGTCAACCGGGATGGTGACTTAGAAGAGGGTGTTACCTACACCAACATCGTCACCCGCTCGGATGCCGTGGTGGTGCCACCAGAATCATGTTTCCTGGCACCAGACAAGGTTAAAGACGGCACGGTGCGCAATATCTACGTCCAAGACTTCGACCGCCGCGCAGTCGTCCTACACCACGATTTGCCGGTGGATAAACGCGTACGCGTCATCGCCCGGACTATTCTGCGCCAGATTGGCCCCATGTAGGCATCACATTAAGACAGATCCAAAGCGTCTAAGAGTTCGTCAAAGGCAGGGCCAACTTGGGTGCGCCACAAGGTCGTCGCGCGGGTATCTGCACGGCCTGGCCCGCCGTTGATAATGGCAACAGGTTTATTTTGTTTCCGGGCTTCTAAAACGAATCTCATCCCGCTCATCACCGCCAGGGAGGAGCCGGCGACAAGGAGGGACGAGGAGGCATCGATAAGCGAATATGCGGCCTCCTTGCGTTTACTCGGCACCGATTCGCCGAAGTAGACCACATCGGGTTTCAACAGCTTGGAACCACAGCGCGTGCATCCGACCATCTGAAAACGCGCAATCGCTTCCATATCGAGGGTGACATCGCCATCCGGGTTGACCATATCGGCGCTGACAATCAGCGATTCCACGTAGCCCGGATTCAGCGCGCCCAGGCGGACATCAAATTCCGTGCGGTCTTCGATATTGCCGCATTCCAGGCACAGCACCGTTTCCATATCGCCGTGCAGCGGCACCAGCGTGTGCGTGCCCGCGGCCTTATGCAGTCCGTCAACATTTTGCGTAATAACGCCATTAATCAGCCCGGCGCGCTCTAGTTCCACCAGCGCAAAGTGCGTGCGGTTGGGACGCGCCCGATTCATTACCCGCCAACCGACGAAACTGCGCGCCCAGTAGCGGTGTGAGGCCGCAGGGTCATAGCGGAATTCTTGGTAGGTCATCGGCCGATGCCGCGACAAAGAGCCTTGCGGACCGCGGTAATCCGGGATACCAGAATCGGTGGAGACACCAGCTCCCGTCAGCACGGCGGCGGGTCCGTTACGCAGTTGCTTGACGATGTCCCCCAGCGCCTTCTCCGGCGGCGTCGGCACGGCAGTATCGCTGACCACCCGCGCAATGGAGCGCAATGCGGAGCGGTGAGCGAGTTCTACTGCTTCATCATGGAAAGCCATGGAGTCAGCTTAATGCTCGGAGTCCAAATCTCCATGACGGGAGCAGTGCGCCAGCCAGCCGTCGGGGCGAACTTGTACCACCATGCGTCGCCCGCACAGTTGGCAATACCGCGGAACATCCAGTCCGGCGGCCGCGGCAGCGTGTAGGGAAATCTCGGCCTCTGTAGCTAGTTCTTGGCCAGTATTAGGATGAAAGAGCGGCGCTTCACCGGCTGCAACCGCCGCGGCCAATTCACCCAGCTGCGGCGGCCACGTGGCTTCTCGTGGCGGCATCACAGCGCCTTAATAGGCAGATCGATGCGCCCAAGCATGTCAATGTCCTTTTCAATCTCCTGGCCGAGTGTGGTCAGGTAGTTACCTGCGATGATCGCGTTGATACCAGACAGCAGGCCCTTTTCTGTACCGTCATCGCCCAGGGAAAGTTCGCGGCCGCCGGCAAAGCGCAGGGTGGTTGAAGGCATCGCCAAGCGAAATGCTGCGACCGCGCGCAAAGCATCACCCATTGGAACCAATGGACGGTTGGCGAAAGGCGTACCCGGACGCGGGTCCAGGAAGTTCATCGGCACCTCGCACGGGGAAATCTCTGCCAGCTGCACTGCGAATTCCGCGCGCTGTTCCAGGGATTCGCCCATGCCGATGATGCCGCCGGAGCACACTTCCATGCCCACGCCACGCACCAGATCCAGCGTGTTCTTGCGCTCCTCCCAGGTGTGAGTGGTCACTACCTGCGGGAAGAAGCTGCGCGCAGTTTCCAGGTTGTGGTTGTAGCGCTTCACACCCATCTCGCGCAGCTGCTGCGCCTGATCGGCGGTCAACGTACCCAAAGAACAGGAAATATCAATGTCGACCTCACGCTCAATGGCCTGGATCGCCACCGCGACCTGGTCCAACAGCCGCTGGTCTGGGGATTTCACCGCGGCGACGATGCAGAACTCTGTCGCACCGGATTTTTGCGTCTTCTTGGCCGCTTCCACCAGCTCCGCGATATCCAAGCGAATCGAGCGCACCGGCGACTGGAACAGCCCCGACTGCGAGCAAAAGTGGCAGTCTTCTGGGCAGCCACCGGTCTTGATGGAGATGATTCCTTCGACCTCCACTGCCGGCCCACACCACTTCAGACGCGTTTGGTGCGCAATATCCGCCAGTTCTTCCAGCTGCGAGTCATCGCTGTTGAGAACCTCGACGAGCTCTTCTTTGTTTAGTCCCTGGCCTAATTCGAGTGCCTTGTCGCGTGCGACGTCAATGATAGTCATGACACAGCAGCATAAACCATCAATTAAACGCTGTTCAATAAACGGGTTTAAACGCTGTTTAATTCCCTCATTGTAGGGTAATTTCTGTTCCAGGAGGACCATTAACCGCCCAGTGGCAGACTAGAAAGAGCCACGGCCTCTGCCTACACGGCATCACCGCACTACAATGGCAGGTTATGAGCCTTTATGATGACACTTTGGATTTGCTGCAGGAACTTATCCGCAATGCGTGCGTGAATGATTTAACCGCGGATTCGGGTGAGGAATACCGAAATGCGGCAACGTTAGAGAAGTTCTTTGAGGGCACTGACGTCAAGGTGCAAAAGTTTGAGCCGCATCCAGGCCGAGTATCGGTGGCGTTTACGGTGGATGGTTCCGATCCGCAGGCTGAGCCGTTAACGCTTTTAGGCCATATTGATGTGGTGCCGGTGGATGAGCCGAAGTGGACTAAGCCGCCATTTGATGCATTGATTGAAGATGGCAAGTTATACGGCCGCGGCGCAGTAGACATGTTGTTTATTACCGCCAGCCAGGCAGCGGTAACCCGCAAGATTGCGCAGGGCCCACACCCGAAAGGCACGTTGACCTTTGTGGGTCTCGCGGATGAAGAAGCCCGCGGCGGGTTGGGCGCGAAGTGGATTTCGGAGAATCAGCCCGAGGCATTTTCCTGGCGCAATTGCTTATCGGAGACCGGCGGTTCGCACTTGCCGGTATTAGATGGCAGTGATGCGATTGGTTTTAATGCCGGTGAAAAGGGTGCTGGCCAGCGCCGCATTCACATTCACGGCGATGCCGGGCATGGTTCCACGCCGTTTGGCAAGGACTTCGCGGTGGTCAAGATAGCAGAGGTTGCACGCCGGATTGCCGCCGCGCAGCCACCGGCGGTGTCGAATGAGACGTGGGAAGGTTTCGTTCGGGCTTTCAAATTTGATGAGGCAACGCAGCAAGTGCTTATCGATGGCACCGCCACCGACGCCGATTATGAAAAGTTCGGCGCGCTGTCTGCTTATGCGCATGCGTTTTCCCACACCACCATCGCGCAGACGGTCCTGCGCGCCGGTGGCGCAATTAATGTGCTGCCATCGCATGCTTGGCTGGAAATGGACATTCGTCCATTCCCCGGCCAAACCCAGGAAGACCTAGATGATTTCCTGCGCACTGCTTTAGGTGATTTGGCTGACGAGGTAGAAATCGAGCACCTTATTACCGAACCCGCAACGCATTCGCCTGCCGATGGCCCCCTGTGGGACGCGATTGTCAGCACCACCCAGGAGTTCTTCCCCGATGCGGCCGTAGTTCCAGTACACGCAACGGGCGGTTCGGACTTACGTTTTGCACGCCGCCTAGAGGGCGATAACGGTGGCCGCGCTTATGGCTTTGCGATGCATGCCCGCGACCGCGACATGGCCAGCGCCAACTCCCAGTTGCACAGCCACGATGAGCACCTCTACCTAGAGGACCTAGAATTGACCGTGCGCGCCTATGACTCACTGGTTCACAAATTCTTGGGGCTTCGCTAGGGGTTTCACGAATGTTGCAGGTGTGACATAATGCGCTTATGCCGAAACTGACTTCCGCGAAGACCGGGCTGATTGCAGCCGCCACTGCCCTAACCGCCACCCTTGCCAGCCCAGCCATCGCATCTGCCGATGTTGTCGATGACATGTTGGCAAAGATGCCCTCTGGCCAAATCTCTTGTTCCCAAGCAAAGTCCCAGTACACCAACGCTTCTGACTACAACTCCAAGAAGCGTCAGGCTCTTGCCGTCGCCACGGTCCACCCACGCGGCGGCGAGGTCCGCGAAGCGATCGGCCGCATGGATGAAGCAATTGCGCGTTGCAACCTCAACGGCGGCGGTAATACTGGCGGAAACACCGGTGGCAACAACAATTCTGGGAACCAGAACAACAACTCCGGCAAAACTAACTCTGGAACCAAGAACTCTGGCACTAAAAACACTGGTGCACAGGTAATTCCTGTCCTCGTTCAGCCAGGTATGCCCACCGTGGATGTCCCTGTAGCCAATATCGCTACCTTCCGCATTCCAGATGCAGCGAAGATCGCATCCAACACCTTCAAGGAAGTCTCTGCCAATATCCCTGGCTCGTCGTTCTAATCTGGGACTTGAAAGTAGATATGGCGGTGTAGTGAGCACCCCGGATTAAATACCTGTTCGCACTGCGGGCAGGTATTGGTATTTCCGATGTAGTCAGCAAAGGTCATCTCATGGCCGCATGCACCGCACAGCACTGCGCGGGATTTCAGATCCATCGCCCCGAAGCTATGGTCAGTTGCTGCAGCATGGCATTCGTAGCATGCCCAGTACTTATTGCAGGTCGCGCACTTATTGGCAATCACGTCTTTCTCAGAGTGGTAATGCGTGCAGCGACCCGCATCGTCGAGAGTATCTCCGTAAATTGTGGGCATGGGCGCAAGTTTAGTCCGCGCTGAGGTCTGCGGCGTAGCGCACGAGAGCGTGGAATTACCGCGGATGCGTTAGTCGATAAACCGGCGGCATGTTGGGATCAGTTTCCATAATGCGTGCTTGCTCCCGACGCTCGCGCCAGGTCTGCAACCACCACAAAAAGATCGAGTCTTTGCTCAGTAAGGACATCCGGAATGATTCCTTGTTGCCATTGCAGCAGGTCTCCCCGCGTAACGACCGTGACATCGTGCGCTTGAATAGTTGTGCGAAAGTCACCAGCGGTGAGTAATCCAGATACACAATGACATCGGTTTCGGGGTACACAATATCGGCAACTTTCGAGCCGCACGACGCCATGACCCACGCCCCAGTTTCCACATGTCGGCAAACCCGTTCACGTTGCTTTTCAGTCGAATACGTCGTCCACGGTAACTCTGAAGCGGGCATCCACAACACGTCGTTGTCATAGTCGATGACGTGCAAATTTTTCAGCTCTGCCCACGTGCGCGCAGCCGTAGATTTACCGGCCCCGGTCACGCCTTGAATCACTATTCGGCGTGCATTTAAAACTTCCATTGTTAAGGCAGATGACATTGAAAAGAGCCTACTGAAGTGCCCCGGGCTTTCTTCCTAGGCGGTTGCCTTGATTTCTATTATTTCTTTAACGGGTCTGCTCTTGCAGAATACTGATTCACCCTCAGCTGTGTCGCAATTTCCACGTCAACAGCATCATCCCACCTCCTGGTATGGATGAGCTCATTTTTGTACGAGCTGTTGACGTTTTCCGCCAGTACATTGCCATGGGAATCATCCACCGCTTCAGTGGAAGCAGCGATTTTATGCTCAGCAAGACGCTTGGTTCAGTACTTGCAACGGCAACGCCTCGGGCGGCATCGAATCCGACAAGGCACAGCCGACATTGCGGCGGGAGAACACATCGGCGATAAAAGCGGTGTACACAAATCCTTTTCAGGTTCGCACGATTATCCGGACCTGTGGGTTTATCGGTTGTTATCGGCGATCCGCCTTTGGGCTTAACAGCGACTTTAGCGATTCTCATCAAACGAGCGCTTTGCTCCCAGCCGATATCAATCCCCTGACGAGCAAGAGCGTGCCACTTCTTTCGCACTCCATAAACACTGCAATTTTTAGTGTGGACCTTGCGGATGCGTTCTGCCAAAGCAACCGTCGTGCAAACGACGCGAGCTAAGTCCACGAGGCTTGGACTGGCGATAGCCACGGGGTTACAAAACCGCCAGTACGGTGGGTGTTTAACGTCTCACATGCGAACTCGATTGAGAAACGATCCCGGTGTTCATCGATGAACCAGATCATTTTCGACGCTTCGGGGCGAGTTCCGATGCGAAAAAGCCGGTGTCGCCCTGGGCAATTCGTTGGTATCGCGCAACTCTTGATTTACACGGCTCAGCTTGGCAACTTCAGCAACTAAGTGTTCGCGAGTGTAACCGTCGCGCCGAACCTGCTGCATCAATTGCCTGACATGCTTCCTCATCGACAGGTTTTCGGGCAAAAAACGATCCTCTACCAGGCAGGCCACACGGCCCTTAGCATTCCGGCCAAATTTCTTTGGCATACTTCAGATTTTCCGATCTACTCAGAAGGAACAAAACCTGGGACGCTTCGCACCTGTAGCTTTTCTTAGTGGGAGTGGCTGGTTGCGATTCATAGGCTGGATTTAGCCGTGGAAATAACGTCGCCGAAATTCAGGGGATATGGAAAAGCTTTGGCACCGTCTTGGCATACAAGTCTTTGTTACCACCGATGGAAGGTCTGACCACGCCTTTCATGTCAGCAGGTGGTTTGTCACTGCTGGCAAATTGCCCATTATCGCTTTGTTTCTGCGCATCACACATTCCACGCGGACATCGGATGCTGTGCTCCAAGCTGAAAAGCACCAAGAAAACCACTACTGCAGCCCTTTCCTTAGACTTGATCTCTATGATTCCTGTTCTTATTGATTGTGACACCGGCATTGACGATGCATTAGCACTGATGTACCTGGCAGCTTTGCATCACGAAGGCGAGGTTGAGCTTGTCGGGGCAACCACCACCGCAGGAAATGTGGATATCACACAAACCGCCATCAATACCCGCTGGGTACTTGATAAATGCGGGCTTGGGCACATCCCCGTTTCAGCTGGTCAGCCAGGACCTTTGCAGGTGCCGTTGACCACCACCCCGGAAACTCACGGGGAGTTCGGTCTGGGTTATATCAACCCCGGCGCCCAGGACATAAGCCAGGATAGTTGGCAGGATGTATGGCGCAATGCGATTGCCCAGTATGCCGATCTTCGGTTGATTGTGACAGGCCCAGCCACCAACCTGGCTACTTTTGGAGCAGTTCGAAACACCACGCTGATGGGTGGATCCTACTTATACCCGGGCAACACCACACCGACTGCTGAATGGAATACCTGGGTGGATCCGCACGGTGCAAAACAAGCCTTCGCGCAGGCTAAGGACCCAATCACGGTGTGTTCTTTAGGCGTGACAGAGCGGTTTACCATTAATCCGCAAACGCTGAATACGCTTATCGATGCCCTCGGTACTACCCCCATCGCCGCCTACCTACCGGAGATGCTGCGATTTTATTTCGAATTTCACGACAGTCAAGGCGAAAGCTACTTAGCGCAGATTCATGATTTACTTACCGTGATGATCGCGCTGGGCAAGATACATTTTAGCACACGGAAAGTAACCGTGGATGTGGAAGCTGATTCTGAATTAATGCGCGGGACCACGGTTGCAGATTTACGCGGGCACTGGGGCCGCAAGGCGAACGCTTTGTTGGTGGATGATGTTGATGTCGACGCCGCTCACGCAGAACTCTTGCGGGCCGCTATACTTTTGAATCGGTTCGCATCCGAGGTGACATAGGATGCGGATAATTCAGCTGTTTTATGATCTCTAGGGGATTTTCCGCATGTCACAAAAATCAACGCACAAGGTTTTAGTCGCCGTGGGTGGCGCGCTTATCGCCGCGACCTGGCTCTATCTCGTCTTAGTTCGCCCCACTGATTGGGAATCAGTCGGCGGGTCAACCGAAGCCCTGATTACTCTCATCGGCTATGTCGGCGGTACTTTAGCGCTGCTCGCCGGTGTTTTGCCCACGCTGCCGGCACGCACCGTGGCGATCATTCCAGTGGCATTGATCCTGAACATTCTTATCGGACAAATCGTCGGCTCCATTGGTATCCCGCTTTACTTGGACGCCGTGGGTACCGTCCTGGTTGCCGCCCTTGCCGGCCCACGTGCTGGTTTAGCAACCGGTGCTTTAAGCTCCGTGGTGTGGGCACTATTTAATCCCCTAGCGCTACCTTTCGCAGCTGGTTCTGCGTTAACCGGCTGGTTGGCTGGTGTGGCCATTAACAAGGGCGCTTTCCGCAATATTTTCTTGGCATTTGTTTCTGGCGCGGTGCTCGGTCTTATCACCGGTGCCATCGCCGCACCTGTGGCGGCCTTCGTCTATGGCGGCACCGCTGGTGTCGGCACTGGCGCTTTAGTCAGCCTCTTCCGCGAAATGGGCAACTCGCTTCTAGGCTCTGTTACCCTGCAGTCCTTTATCTCCGATCCGTTGGATAAGGGGCTTATCATGGTGATTGTGTTTGCGGTCGTTGCCGCATTGCCGAAAAAGACCCGGCGCGCTTTGGCCCCACGTACAGCAGAACATAGCCACTAATGAATCCGCTGACCTGGATTGTTGCGGCGGCTAGCTCATGGATTGTGGTGCTGGGTTTTAATGAACTTGCTTTAAGCGCAAGCGTTGCCGTGATTGCGCAGCTTATTGCGCTTGTGCGCCTGCGTAATTTCTCCGTCCTGGCAACTACCGTCGCCTTAAGCATCCGGTTAGCCTATCCTTGCTGATTATCCACATTCCCTTCGGCAGAAATGACTGGTCGACGGCCCTGGATTTAAGTGTTCGCTTCATCGCTTTGATGTCAGCATTTTTGACAGCGGCTAGCGCCGTAACCATTGCAGATTTGGTGAAATCACTCAGTCATATGCCGCGGGTGGCCTATATCGTAGGCTCCGCCGTGCAGTTGCTTCCGCAAGGTCGTGACACCTTAGGCTCGGTGCGATATGCCAATCATTTGCGCGCACACAGCCCACGCCAGCACAGCACCCGTGGCCTTTCAAAGACCGTTAAGTTTGTGGTCTTACCGCTGATTACGCGTCTGCTATCGCAAGGAGCCTCGCGCGCCATCCCACTAGAAGTATCCGGATTGGAGCGCACCGGTCAGCGCACGGTATTAAACCCGGTAGCCGATACAACCACACAAAAAGTCCTGCGCTGGTTGATGCCGATTGCTGCATTGGTGGTGGTTGTGTGGCTATAAAGCAGCTGGTTGGCCCCTCTGGTTCCGGGCTGACTAAGTATCTCACCGACTTGTATGAAAACACTCCCGTCGCGGTCATGCTGACTTCTAACCCGCGGGCGCACATTACGTATTTACGCACCACGGTGGAAGAAGAATTAGCTTTTGGCCTTGAACAGCGCGGGGTTGCACTAGATGAGATGCGTCAGCGCATCGAGAGGATTGCGGGGGCTCTCGATCTGCAGGAACTTTTGGATCGCGCCCCAAATCAGCTCTCCGGTGGGCAAACTCGGCGGGTGGCAATAGGCACGGTGTTAATCCTGGATGCGCCGCTGGTGCTTCTCGATGACCCCTTCGCCGGCCTCGACCCGGCCTCCCGCCAACAGCTGGCACACGTTCTGCACAACCTCGATGCTGACGTGGTGGTCGCTGGGCATCACGCCTGGTTGTCCGACATGGACCCCGATGTGGATGCGGAATTACTAGGAGAAGAAGCACTCCTGCAGCTGCCGAAAAAGGTGCCCTCGTCCCATCACGGCGATGATTCTTATCTGCATTTTCCAGATCTCGTGGGCAGCCAGGGCGCAGGAAAACGGCGCTGGTGGCAGTTTCGGAAATTTCAGGCGAACCGTTTCGTCATTGGCCCCATATCGCTGTCTATTCCGCGCGGCGGTGTGTTGTGGTTGCGCGGAGCAAATGGCGCAGGCAAGTCCACGTTGATGAAAGCACTGGTCGAACGGGACAAAAGAATCGGTTTGATGTTGCAGGATCCGATTGATCAGGTTATTGATTCACGCGTGAATCACATGGTTCCGGATACGCAATTACGTGCGCAATTTAATCTGGGCAGCGAAGAACATCCTGAAGATCTGTCACAACGTGAACTGCGGTTAGCGCAGTTTGCCTCAGTTATCGGTGCTGGCAATGGAGAGCACGTGGATGTTTTATGCGCTGATGAGCCGGATGTGGGACTAGATATCGCTGGCCGGACCATGTTGCACGAAGGTTTCGCGTCCCATCTGCACCGCGGAGGAAGCATTGTGCTGGCCTGTCATGATGAGAACTTCATCGAAGAAGTACGTGGCTATGCCCACGTTGAAATCTTCCAGCTTGGCGATGGGGCCGAGCAGGTAAGTTCATCCATATAAGCGCATCCGCATCCCGTACGCACCGAACACAAAAGCTCCGAAACATAATCAGAGAAAATGTTTCGGAGGAAAAATTTTGTGCCCGGAGTGGGACTTGAACCCACACGTCCTATAAGGACACTGGCACCTGAAGCCAGCGCGTCTGCCAATTCCGCCACCCGGGCTGGGTGGTAAACATGAAACCTTAGGTCTCACACCGACTAGACAACAATAGCATGAGAGATCGCACTGATGCCAAAACGGCAGTTCAATATAGAAAAACTAACTGGGGTTTTGCCTAGAAAACTTGCCTGTTAGTGCGCGCGAGCTACTAGTTTCGGTCTATGGTTGCCTATAATAAAGAAGGTTTCATTCAAATCGCAGTCAGAAAGGAGGCGCCGCACCCATGGAACTATTAGAAAAACTAGCTCGTTTAGATTCGGCCATGCAGCGGGGCCTCGATAACGGCATGGCGTTCGTCTTTGGTGGCAAAGTTGTTCCCGAAGAAATTGAAGAACTACTCAAACAAGAAGCGCTGGATAATGTTCAGCACGGAGATGACGAGCTGCTGTACTGCCCGAACGTCTACTCAGTCGGCGTGAGCTCCAAGGATGTAGAAAACCTGTCACGCAATCGCTCAACCCCGGCTGGCTTGGCAGATCAAATCTCGCGATTTATCCGCAACAATGGCTGGCAACTCGCTGGCCCTATTGTCGTGCGCATTGGTGAGGAATCATCACTTCGCACCGGCCAGCTTCGCGTGTCTTCCTTTATCAATCAGGAACCAGGAGTGGACACGGGCTTTGACGCGATTTTCCACGATGCCCACGAGGACGAAGATGAACAATCTTCAGCCTCCCAATCTCAGGAGAATTCCATGACTACCCCAGATTCCAATTATCCGGCTGAGGAAGCAGCAACTACCTCATTCGTACGCCAGGAAGCCTCTGAAGAACAGAATATCCCCCACGGCCCTGCGGTTAACCTGCTTTTGCAAGATGGGTCATCGCGGACCTACCACGTCCAAGAAGGCTCCAATATCATCGGACGCAGCAATGATGCGCACCTGCGCCTGCCAGATACGGGAGTCTCTCGCCAGCACGCGGAAATTACCTGGGACGGCCAGGATGCGGTACTCACAGACCTGCAGTCCACCAACGGCACCACCGTTAATGAAACGCCTATTGAAAATTGGCTGCTTGCAGACGGCGACATCATCACGATGGGCCATTCCCAAATTGAGGTTCGTATCACCGGCTTAGAAAGCTAGTGATTTTTCATAGCTCGCATACTGGTGAAAATCTTCGTCACAGCGAGCTTTTATATTTTTCCCGTAAATTGAAACCGGTTATGCTTTTGCGCTACAGAACTAGTGCCAGCACTACTGAATTACAGGGCGTGCCTGACTAAGCTGGTTTCATACGTTTTAATGAGGAGGTCCCCATGGATTCAGTCATTATGTCCGGACTGAGAATCGGACTGCTGATTCTCCTGTGGCTGTTTATTCTGGTGGCCCTAAACGCAATGCGTCGTGACGCCAACAAAGCAGCCGGGTCCTACCAAGCAGTCAAGGCCGGCCCAGTTGCAGCGCCACGTGTTAAAGGACGTGCCATCGCTCCGCGCGAAATAAAGATCATTGATGGGCCTCTAGCTGGCTCTCACATGGCTTTGTCCGGTCTGGAAGATTTTACTTTGGGCCGCGCCCAGGACTGTGATTTCGTCTTAGGTGATGATTACGCGTCGTCACGCCATGCGCGGTTATTCCGGCGCGGCAGCCAGTGGTTTGTGGAAGATTTGGAATCCCGTAACGGCACTTTTGTGGCCGGTAATCGTATCGATCAGCCTGAGCAGGTAGGTGTCAATACCGATATCAAGATGGGGCGCTCTACTGTAAGGCTGGTGGCATAAGTAATGCTAAAGCTTAATTTTGCTGCTGCTTCTGACCGCGGTTTGGTTCGCGGTAATAATGAAGACTCTGCCTATGCGGGACCATACTTGTTGGCTTTAGCCGACGGTATGGGTGGCCACGCTGCTGGTGAAGTTGCCTCGCAGCTGATGATCACGCACTTGATGGGGTTGGATAAAAACCCGCGTGACAATGACATGTTAGCGCTGTTGGGCACGGTATCGGCTGAGGCCAACTGGTCTATCGCAGAGCACATCCGGAAGCATCCGGAAACGGATGGCATGGGTACGACGTTGACATCGATGATGTTTAACGGCTCCCAGTTCGCTGTGTGCCATGCCGGGGACTCCCGCGCTTATTTGCTGCGTGATAAGAAGTTGCAGCAGGTCACCAAGGATGACACGTATGTGCAGTCGCTTGTCGATGAAGGCAAGTTAGACCCCGAAGACGTCACCTCGCACCCGCAGAAGTCTTTGATTTTAAAGGCTTATAACGGCCGCGATGTTGAACCAACGCTGTTTTTACTTGATGCCCAGCCAGGCGACCGCATCTTATTGTGCTCCGACGGTTTATCGGATCCGGTGACCGCGTCCACCATTGAAAGCGCGCTAGTAGCAGGTTCTTTGGAAGAGGTTGCGAACCGGCTGGTTGAACTAGCTTTGCGCTCTGGTGGCCCAGATAATGTCACCATTGTCTTGGCCGATGTTGTGGAAGCTAGCGAGGAAGAAGTAGCAGAGCTAGATGCTCTAGCTGCGCAATCAACTAATGCTGATACCACCGAATTTGCGGCCTCTGAGGAGTCCCCAGTAATTAATCCGCAGGCCATTATGGTCGGTGCGATCGCCGGTGAAGTTCCGGAGCCCACGCACCCTGATTCGGCAGCGTCACGGGCAGCGGCCTTAAACCGTCGCCCGCAGGTCATTGAGCCTTATTCGGGCCCAGCCACGGCTGCTGGTGCTCCTCGCTCGACTGTTTCTCCCACCGGTGGCAATCCCACCAACCCTGTCGATGCCGATGATGCCGAGGGCACCGCGGATGCTGAACCAGCAGATGAGGAGCCTGGCAGACGCCGTAGATTCTTCGGCTGGCCGTTGATTGTCTCTATCTTGGTCATCATTGCGCTCGTAGCGGGCGTGTGGTGGGTTAGCAAGAATTACCTCAACAACAACTACTACGTTGCGGTTGTGGAAGCTTCCACTACGTCCGAAGACACGGATGCCAGCAACGAGGAAATCCGCATCATGCAGGGCATTGATATGGAACTGTTCGGGCGCCCGCTCAACAAGGACTACCAAGTGGCCTGCTTGCGCGAAGACGGTGCATTGCAGCTTGCCGGAAACTCATGCCCAACTGGCACGCAAGCGTTTTCCTTAACCGATCTACCGCCGTCAGAACGCAGCGCCGTAGGCAACCTAGATTCAGGTTCTTATGACGAGGTGCAATCACAGCTGACCCAACTATCCGAGCGCGCACTGCCTAAGTGCCGCGAATCTACCACTGACAAGGACAAGTTCCGGTCAACCCCGGGGATTGACTGCCGGGAGGTGAACTAAATGCTCAAAGAGTTTCACAGTCGTTGGACTGAACTCACCCTGCTGATTATGGCAGCCGCCGTATTCACCATCACTTTGGTGAGCCTGGAATTATCCCAAGGCAATGAACTCACCACAGAGATCCTGTGGATCATTGGCGGCTTTTTGGGCGTACTCATTGGCGCGCACATCGTGCTGTGTTTCCTCGCGCCGCATTCGGATCAGCTCATGTTGCCGATCGTTGCAGTACTTAACGGCATCGGGTTATTAATGCTTGCGCGCATCGATATTGCGCAAGAGACTACCTTGGCATCGCGCCAGGTCATGTGGACCATCGTCGGTCTTGTGCTTTTTGCCGCGGTCTTGATTATTGTCCGTGACCACAAAGTCTTTACCCGCTTTTCCTACCTCTTGGGCGTCGTGGGCATCGTACTGCTCGCACTGCCTTTGGTGTGGCCGCAGCCACCAGACGCAGAGGCCCGCATCTGGATTTGGCTGGGACCATTTTCCATTCAGCCGGGTGAGTTCTCGAAGATTTTGCTGCTTTTGTTCTTCGCCATGCTCTTGGTACAAAAGCGCTCGCTATTTACCGTCGCTGGCTATCGCTTCTTAGGCATTTCCCTGCCGCGTCTGCGCGACTTAGCTCCGATTCTGATTGTCTGGGCAATCGCGATTGTCATCATGGGTGTCTCCAATGACTTCGGCCCTGCACTGCTGCTATTTTCCACCGTGCTGGGCATGTTATTTATGGCCACCGGGCGTGTGTCCTGGTTGCTCATCGGCATCATTTTGGTCGCCGTCGGCGCCACCGGCATCTACATGATTTCTGACAAGATCCAGGATCGTTTCTCCAACTTCCTCGATCCTTTGGCAAACTACGACAACACCGGCTACCAGCTCTCCCAAGCACTCTTTGGCATGTCCACCGGCGGTATTACCGGCTCGGGCCTTGGCAACGGCTACCCAGAATTAGTGCCGGTTGCGCACTCCGACTTCATCCTCGCCGCCATCGGTGAAGAATTCGGACTTATCGGCCTGTCTGCAGTCTTGATCTTGTTCGCGCTACTCGTCTCTCGCGGCTTTAATACCGCGATGCGTGTACGCGATTCTTACGGCAAGTTGGTTGCCGGCGGTTTGTCCTTGACTGTTGCTATTCAGGTCTTCGTCGTCACCGGCGGTATTTCTGCGCTGCTGCCGATGACCGGTTTGACCACTCCATTTATTTCCGCCGGTGGTTCTGCCTTGATGGCGAACTACATCCTATTGGCTATCTTGCTGCGTATTTCTAATACCGCCCGCAGGCCTCAGGCCGAGATTGCTGCGCCCGAAGACAACGCCGAAGTGGCGGAGGTTCGCTCATGAACAAATCAATTCGCGTCACCGCGCTTTTCTCCATCATCCTGACCATCATCTTGCTCATTAACTTGACGGTGGTGCAGGCATTCAGCGTGGATAAGTACGCCGATAATCCGAAGAACCAACGCGGTTTTTATGACATGCAAACCGTCGCGCGCGGACAAATTTTCGCCGGCGGCACCGTCTTGGCACAATCCACCGCCAATGAGGACGGCATTTATTCGCGTTCTTATCCCGTCGATTCGCCTGCCTGGGGTCCGGTCACGGGCTACTTGTCCACGCAATACGGCGCTTCACAGCTTGAGGCTTCGCAAAATAACATCCTCAATGGCACCGATGATTCGCTGATCACGAGCAACTTCATGGATCTCATCACCGGTGAGCAGCCAGACGGTGCCAACGTGGAAGTCACCATCGATCCACAGCTGCAGCAGGTTGCTTATGACCAGCTCACCCAGCCTGGATATGAGGGCGCTGCGGTGGCATTGCAGCCATCGACAGGCAAGATTTTAGCGATGGCGTCTAGCCCGTCCTATAACCCCAACAACATCGATGACCAGTGGGCTCAGCTGCAAGAACAAGAAGGTAACCCGCTGTTAAACCACGCCACGCAGGAAACCCTGCCACCGGGATCGATCTTTAAGATCATCACCACCGCGGCAGGTCTTAACAATGGCTACAGCCCAGATTCCACCCTGACCGGTGCTTCTGAAATCACCTTGCCGGGCACCAATACCCAACTGACCAACTACGCCGGACAAGTCTGTGGCGGCTCCCAGCAGGTTACTTTGACCACTGCTTTCTCCTTGTCCTGTAACACCGCTTTTGTGGAAATGGGCATGGATGTCGGCGCTGATGAATTGCGCAGCTACGCCGAAGGCTTTGGCATTGGCCAGGAATCCAATATCGGAGTTGAAACCGCAGCGGGCAATATCGGCGAGATGCCTGACGATGCCTCCGTGGGCCAGTCCTCCATCGGCCAGCGCGATGTGTCTATGTCTGCACTGCAGGCAGCGGGCATGGCTGCCACCGTCGCTAATGGCGGCGTGCGCATGGAACCTTATTTGGTCAACCGCATTACCGATTCCACGATGAATGAGATTCGGACTACCTCGCCAAAGGAAGCATCGACAGCTGTCGATGAAGACGTGGCCAATGCTTTGACCGACTTGATGTACGCCTCCGAGCGCAACACCAGCGGCTATAACGGCAATAGTTATGCATCTAAGACCGGTACCGCCGAACACGGCGATGGCCTGCCACCGCACGTGTGGTACGTCGCCTTTGACCCAGACCGCGACATTGCTGTCGGCGTTGTAGTGAAAAATGGTGGCAACTTGGGCGAATCTGCCACCGGTGGCCAGGTCTCGGCGCCGATTGGGCGTGCGATCCTGGATAGCTACGGAGGTGGCCAGTAGTGAATACTGCTGATAACCAGGAACTACTTCAATCACTGATCGGTTCTGACTATGTGCTGCAATGGATCATCGGCCACGGCGGCATGTCTACTGTGTGGCTAGCTGATGATGTCCGCAATGAGCGCGAAGTCGCACTTAAGGTTTTGCGCCCAGAGTTCTCCAATAACGAAGAATTTCTCTCCCGTTTTCGTAATGAAGCAGATGCTGCGGAAAATATTGATTCCGACAACGTCGTTAAAACCTATGACTACCGCGAAGTAGAAGACCCTTCGGGCTACCGCTTTTGTTTCATCGTCATGGAATACGTGCGCGGTGAATCCCTCGCGGATCTCTTAGCGCGCGAGAAGATGCTGCCGGAGTCTTTGGCTTTGGACGTGCTCGAGCAAACCGCGCATGGGCTATCGATCATCCACCGGATGGATCTGGTCCACCGTGATATCAAGCCGGGCAACCTGCTGATTACTCAAAATGGTCAGGTAAAAATCACCGACTTCGGCATTGCAAAAGCTGCCGCTGCGGTTCCGCTGACCCGTACCGGCATGGTCGTGGGCACCGCCCAATACGTCTCCCCGGAACAAGCCCAAGGCAAGGATGTCACCGAAGCATCGGATGTGTATTCCCTCGGTGTCGTCGGCTATGAAATGCTCGCCGGCGAGCGTCCTTTTTCCGGAGATTCATCTGTCTCTGTAGCGTTGGCGCACATCAGCCAGGCGCCCGAACCACTGTCGACAAATATCTCTGCACCGGTACGCGAGCTCATCGGGATTACCTTGCGCAAGGATCCGAACACTCGCTATGCCGGTGGCAATGAACTGGCGTTGGCGGTTTCGGCTGTGCGTTTGGGCAAGCGCCCACCGCAGCCGAAGGCAATGCCCAATAACCTCATCGCGCCGGAGCCTTCACCAACGGCAGCTACGGCCATGCTGGGCAAGACCACTAACCCGACCACTATTCACCCGGCGGTTTCCGCAGATCCTGCTACCGACCCAGAGGCAGCAGCGCTTTCCGGAACAAGCAGCACGCAGGCGCCCGCGAAGACGGCAACGAAGTCTGGCGCGGGAAAGAATTTCGGGATCGGCGTTGGCATTGCAGCGCTCGCTGTTGCTCTAGTCGGCGGCGGCTTTTATGCAGCCACGATGTTTAGCGGCGATGACAGCGACGTCCAGCCGACTACTTCTACGGCACCCTCCATCGTGACGGAATATGTCACCCCGGAAAATGAGCCCACTCAAGATGAAGTAGAACCAGAAGAAACCGAAGAGACCAATACTCAAACCGAGACCGACTCTTCAAGCCCTTCGCCAACGCGTACGTCACGGCCAACTGGCAGTTCACCTTCGCCAACTAATACTCCTCCTTCCAACTCCACGCCGGGTGGCGGCGGTTCGCCAACGCCTGGCGGTGGCGGCGAGGACGGAGATAACGGCTCCAACCCTGGCGGCGACAGCGGCAATGATGGAGGATCGGAGCAACCCACCGACACCAATGGTGGAAACGCCGGAGGTAACCAGGAAGGAAATCCTGGTGAGGATATTATTGACGATATCTTAAACAACCTTGAAGGAGGTGCCAATGGTTAATGATCGCTACCGTTTAGGCGACGTCATTGGCACTGGCGGAATGTCGGAGGTCTACCGTGCTACCGACTCCTTGCTCGGCCGTGACGTAGCCATCAAAATGTTGCGTCCAGAAATGGCCCGCGATGTTAATTTCCGGGAACGCTTCCGCAAAGAGGCTCAAAATTCTGGGCGTTTGAACCATCCCAATATTGTCGCGGTCTATGACACCGGTGAGGCCGATGAAGATGGGATGGCGATTCCTTATATCGTCATGGAATTAGTCCACGGGCGTACCTTGCGCGATCTCGTGCGCGAAGATGGACCGTTGTCACCGCGCGAAGCCGCACAAGTGCTCATTCCGGTGGCGCATGCGCTGCAGGCCTCACATGATGCGGGCATTATTCACCGCGATGTAAAACCTGCCAATATCATGATCACCAACACGGGACAGGTCAAAGTCATGGACTTTGGCATTGCCCGCGCGTTGGATGATTCCACCTCGGCGATGACGCAAACCTCAGCGGTTATTGGCACGGCGCAGTATCTCTCGCCAGAACAAGCGCAGGGAAAACCCGCCGATGCGCGTTCCGATGTCTACGCTTTGGGCTGCGTTTTATACGAAGCCGTCACCGGTCATGCGCCTTTCGAGGGCGAAACTCCTTTCGCCGTGGCTTACCAACACGTCCAGGAAGAGCCCAATGCGCCGTCGGAATCTTTGGATCCAGATTCTTTAACACCGACCGAACGCGTCAATTTGGACGCCGTGGTCTTGACGTCGATGGCCAAAGATCCGATGGATCGCTATCAGTCCGCGCAGGAATTTAGTGCCGATTTAGAGCGCATGAGCTCTGGCAATGTCACCCGCGCGGCACAAATGCACATTGCTGACGATGAACCGTCGGCGCACAGCCAGCCGGAGGATTCCACTCGTGTTGCAGCGGTTCATCCTGCAACCACCACGATGGATCCGCAGCCAGCAGCAGCTGGCGTACCCGTTGCCGCGCCTGGTGTGGCCTCTGCTGATATCAACGAGCGCGACGGTGCCCGTAAATCACGGCCATGGATAAAGTGGATCGCCATTATTTTGGCGATCGCGCTAGCCGGATTGCTCATCGGTTTTGCCTTTGATTATTGGAATACTCCCCAGCAGCAACAGCAAGCGGAGCAGGAACAAGACCAGCAGGCGCAAGCTAACATGGTCACCGTTCCGGATGTGGAAGATCGTCCGCGCAGTGAAGTCATTGCGGAATTAGAAGATCTTGATCTACTGGTCACGGTTAATGAGGAAGCTAATCCCGATATTGCCCGTGACAATGCGATTCGCATTAATCCGGCACCGGGCTCGCAGTTGCAGCGCAATTCCACGGTTATTCTCACGGTGTCATCGGGACGCGAGATCACTGAGGTACCATCTGTCGTCGGCTTAAGCTTGGAAGACGCCTCGCGTGCGCTTTCCGATGCCGGCCTGAGCATGTCTGACAGCGTCGAAGAAGAAGAATCCAGCGCGGATAACACCGGACGGGTTACCCAGCAGAATCCGCCTGCTGGTTCGCAACTCTCCCGTGGTTCCCGGGTAACGGTGACCGTTGGTACTGGTCCACGCATGATCCGTGTGCCATCGAATCTGGTGGGTCAAGACATTGAAGATGTCCGCTCCACCTTGGATGCCATGGGCCTCGATGTTCAGGTAGAAAACGTGGACTCCACCGAAACAGATGGACAAGTCCTTTCAGTCTCCGATGAAGGCAATGAGATTCCTGCCGATAGCACCGTGACAGTACGCGTTTCGAATGGCCAGCTCATTGTTGCTCCGGATTTGGTCCGCCAGACCCCTGAGGAGGCCGAGGAAGCGTTGCGCGATGCTGGCTGGTCCGGCACTTTCAATATTGGTCGCCCAGTTAATACTGGTTCGGCGGTTGATAGTGATTTGATCGCGTGGGCATCGGTAAGCGAAGGCGACTCTGTCCGCCGCGATGCCGATATCGCAGTCCGTCTGTGGGAGTTTAATCTCCGGGAACTTATCCCCTAAGTTGCTCTGGTAGAGTTTGATTCCACAATAGAGATACTAGTCGTAATATCATTCGCGAAAAGGTTGATAAAGGCCCATGCCAAAGTCAAAGTACAACCCATCTTCGACCCCTGCACCGTCTACCGCCGGTTCCGCAGCAAACCGCACCCCGGTAAAAGTTAATGCTGAGGGCACCCCAAAGTGGTACATCGTTGTCATGCTGGGTCTGATGCTCATTGGCCTGGCCTGGATTGTTGTCAACTACCTCGCCGGCGAACAGATCGCGTTTATGGACGCCCTCGGCCCTTGGAATTACGGCATCGGCTTCGGCCTTGCCATCATTGGTCTACTCATGACCATGGGCTGGCGTTAGCTGCAGTTGGCGTTAACGTTATAAACATAACGACGATGAGCATGGTGGATTACCTACCGTGCTCATTGTCGTTTTTCATCCCTGCGTATAAGAGCCATGCCGAACATCCTCGTTAGAATGACCTTCGGATGGGAATTGCTTTGCTATTCATCTAGTTGCTTGCGAGCCTTCATGAGCTTGGTTTGAAAGCCGAGCAGAGGCATCCATGTGTAAACTACCGGCAATAGTGATGCGACGATGATTGCGATTTCAAGGACCATATCAAACTCAACGTTTGCAATAAGTAAGAAGACCGCAATGAATAGAACTGCGGATACCGCTGAGGCCTTGGCAAACCTATTGCGCTGATTCTTCAGAATTTCCACCTCCAATTGCTCATCGGTGTGCAATGCAACGGTGCTGGGGGCAGCTTTGAAGATGTGCGTATCTGCCACAGACAGAACGTGGGTCCAACCAGCTTGCTTGCACATAGCGAAAAAATCATCATCTGCGTCCGGCTCGGTAGTCATGTCAAAGATGACATCTTCTTTCTCACCTGGCGTAAACTCCCAGCCATGCCCAGCCATCGCTGTACCTGTTAGATGTTCACCTTTCAGCGCCATCTCGCGAAATACTTGCAGTTCGCGCTCCGGACTAAAAGCGAGACCCCCGCTCCAACGCTTAGCCATTATCTTCTCCTATCTCTTCGTTAAGCAGTTTCTCCGCCGCTGCGACTAGTTGCCGGCGGCGCTCGACATTTTTGGTTGCAACTTCCATTCCTTTAGCGGTCATGCGGTAGCTACGGCGGTTGTTGGAGGAATCAACTTCCTCAATCAGTTCAGCATCGGCGAGCTTTTTCAACGTTGTGTACAACGACGCGGGACCGATGGTGACTAATCCGCCTGAGCGTTCTTCCAAGTGCTGCATGATTGAGTACCCGTGACGGGTGTTCCTCACAGCCAGCAAAATAAAGAACGCCGCTTCTGGAAGGTTTCCTTCATCCAAGCCGGGCTTTCTCGCCATCATTCATCTCCTTATATCGCTCAACGCTATATCGCTAACTGATATATCGTTTAATGACATGATAAGCATAGAACCGAGTTGTACACAAGGTAGAAAACAAAAACAGGGTTGAGAAAATCACGGTTTCTGCTGTTCAGAAGCGTTAAAAATTTTCCCCTTTGTGGACACCATGCCATTTCGGCGTGAAAACCCGGAGTAATCCACGGTTTTACACCGCCCGTGCACAAAGTTATCCACAGGCTGGGGACAAGTCTGTGGAATTCGACTCTCCACAGGTTTACACACAGCCTGTGGATAACTTTTCTCACTGTCTTAACAGGGCTCTGAAGTTTCGAAAAATATGCAAAAGATCGGAATACCTGGCGTTTTATATGTTCGATTCGCGTTTTCTTTCGACAATTACACACGTGTAGTTATCCACAATGTGGATAACTATTGTGAATTACTTTCGCACACACGTCCCCGTGGATAACATGCCGTAGTTATCCCCACTGCCCTGCTCAGGGCATAAATTACACAAATGCACACAACCCGCGTCTCACTGGGCGGCACAATTCACAACCCTGTGCCAATGCGAGCAAATTAGGCGCCCTCCACGTTGTGTGGAAGACGCCTTAATGATTGTTGGGTTTAAGCTCCAACCCCTGTGTATAAAAAGAACGCAGCGACGGGCAGGCCGATGATGCCGACCCAGTGGATAACTGGTGATTTGCGGTTAACGCACAGTGCCAAGATGATACCGGCGAAAAGCCCACCAAGATGCCCCCAGAGCGATACTCCAGTCGTGAGGAAGGTATAGGCCACGTTGACCACAACTAAGACGATGGGCGCGCGCAGGTCGGCACCGCGGCTGCGGTAAACGGATATCAGCAGCACCATGAGGGCGAACAGCGCGCCAGAGGCACCGGCTGTGGATGACATGAAGTCCAGGGTCAGAATCAACAGTCCCGAACTAATCGAAGCCGAAAGATACAACGCCACAAACAACACAGTGCCGAAGTGACGTTCAACCTCACGGCCGATGAGCATCAGCATGAACATATTCACCGTCAGGTGGCCAATATCCAGGTGCATAAACGCGTAGCTCAGCGGAGTCCACCAGTGGTCTGCAATCTCGAATGCAGGCCCCCAGACCATCATGGCGTGCACGAGCTCAGAATTGCTGAAGACGTTCGTCAGAGAGCGCGCCTGAAAAGCCGCGACGAGCCACAAGATAATGCACGCACTAGTGATGATCAGCGTTGCGGGAGCAGTGCGATAAAAGGATTTCAGCCACGTCTGCATGAATTTGAGTTCCTCGAGATAAAACTAGAAAACCCACGTGGGCTTCCTCTACAGTTTCAACTATAGAGCGCGCTCACGCGGGAAAATAACGATGAGAAGTTAGCTCATCAGGGTATTAAGCCTGTGCAATCTCCACAGACTCAATGACAACGTCTTCAGCTGGGCGGTCCATACGGTCGGTCTGAACCTTTGCCAACTTAGCCACAACTTCCTGGGAAGCTGGGTCGGTGACCTCACCGAAGATGGTGTGGTGGTTGTTGAGGTGTGGGGTTGGCGCCACGGTGATGAAGAACTGGGAACCATTGGTGCCAGGACCAGCGTTTGCCATAGCCAGCAGGTATGGACGGTCGAAGGTGAGCTCTGGGTGGAACTCATCCTGGAATTGGTAGCCAGGGCCACCACGGCCGGTGCCGGTTGGGTCGCCGCCCTGGATCATGAAGTTATCAATAATGCGGTGGAAGATAGCGCCGTCGTAGAACGGGCCGGTCTGCTCGCCCTTAGCGTTTTGAGCAGAGTATTCCTTCTCACCGGTTGCGAGGCCGATAAAGTTTTCAACAGTTACTGGTGCGTGGTTACCGAACAGGTCGATGACGATGTCACCGAGGTTGGTGTGCAGCGTTGCAGTTGCAGTCTTCTGAGTCATGACAGCCATTGTAAACAAAGTTCTAAAGCCGTGGCATGTGTACCGGGGATTGCTCGCGCACAGCGATCAGTATCCCTACTTTCAGGCTTTAACTTTTGTACACTAAAAGTATGAATCTAGCTGCTTACGACGGAATTTTATTCGACTTGGATGACACGCTCATGGATCACACCGGTGCATCGAATAAAGGCCTCGATGCTTGGTGTGTAGAACTGGGTTTGCCAACTGGGCAATACAAACGCTGGTCCGAATTAGAGCACAAATGGGGAAGACGCTATGAGCGCGGAGACCTCTCTCATCCGCAACAGCGCCGCGAACGCGCAAAGGAATTTACTGGCCAGCTGCATTTAAGCGATGAGGAAGCGACCGAGCTCTACGCCGGGTTCATCCGCGGATACCAAGCACATTGGGCTGCATTCAAGGACGCCATTCCGACTATCCACAGCGCCTTGAAGGCAGGCAAGAAGGTGGGTATTTTGACCAACGGTGGCCGCGAGATGCAGGAGGGTAAAGTCCGCGCCGGCGACTTAGTTATTGAGGGTGTGGAACTAATTCCACTAGTAGATTACGATGCACCAAAACCACGACCACGTGCGTATTCGCTAGGCTGCGAAAAGATTGGCACCAGTCCGGAGCGCACCGCATTAATTGGGGACAATTGGCTTAACGATGTCGAAGGTGCCCGCCAAGCAGGCTTGACCGGCGTGTACTTCTACCAGGGGCTTTCGCACCAGCCAGAACCACAACCAGCTGACCGGGAGGTAATTTCCTCACTCAGCCAGCTGGTGTTTAGGGCTTAATTCTCAGGCTTTCGCCTTCCGCTTAAGCGTTAACCGAAACCTTGAGGTTTGCGGCGACTTCGTCGCGAGCTAGCACCATGTTGCGCAGGGACTGCTCGGTTTCTTCGTAGCCGCGGGTCTTAAGTCCACAGTCTGGGTTGACCCACAGGCGCTCGAGCGGAACGTGCTTGAGTGCTGCACGGATAAGCTCGGCCATCTCAGCCACGGATGGAATACGTGGAGAGTGGATGTCGTAGATGCCAGGACCGATTTCGGAGTGGAACTTCTCATCGATATCCTGCAGCAGCTCCATGCGGGAGCGTGCAGCCTCAATCGAGGTGACATCGGCGTCGAGACCAGCAACAGCGTCGATGATCTGACCGAACTCGGAGTAGCACAGGTGGGTGTGGATCTGTGTGGTTGGCGCAGCATCCAAAGACACCAGGCGGAAGGAGCGCACGGCCCAGTCCAGGTAGCTTGGACGGTCTTCTTCACGCAGTGGCAGCAGCTCACGCAGTGCTGGCTCATCAATCTGAATGATTTCGATGCCGGCTTCTTCCAAGTCCTTGACCTCATCAGCCAACGCCACGCCGATTTGGTCAGCGGAGACAGACTGGTGGACATCGTCACGCACAAAGGACCACGCCAAGATGGTGACTGGACCAGTGAGCATGCCCTTGACGTGCTTCTGGGACAGTGACTGTGCGTACTTAGCCCACTCCACGGTCATAGCCTTTGGACGGGAGACATCACCAACCACGATTGGTGGACGGGTGCAACGGGAGCCATAAGACTGGACCCAGCCGTTTTCGGTGACCACGAAGCCATCGAGAAGCTCCGCGAAGTACTGCACCATGTCGTTGCGCTCTGGCTCGCCGTGAACCAGAACGTCCAGGCCGAGGCACTCCTGCAGCTCAATGACGCTGGCAACTTCCTTGCGCAGTTCCTCAACGTACTGCTCATCGGTCAAGTTGCCGGCGCGGTGGTCAGCGCGGGCCTTACGAATATCGGAGGTCTGTGGGAAAGAACCAATGGTGGTGGTTGGCAGTGCCGGCAAACCAAGCGCCTTTTGTGCTTCTTGGCGCTCCGCAAATGCAGGCTCACGCTGCACCTGGCCCTTTGGCAGCGCCGCGGTGCGGTCAGCAACCTGCTGGTTGTGGGTACGAGTAGATTCCGCACGGGTACGCACTGCACGGTCGGCACGAGCATAAGCTTCTGCCGCACCCAAAGGACCTGCAGCCAAAGCTACAACTTCGCCGATCTTTTCATTGGCGAACGAGAACCATGCGGCGACATCAACAGGCAAGTTAGGCTCTGCTTCCACGGTGTGTGGAACATGCTGCAGCGATACTGAGGTGGATACGGATGCGCCGTCGAACTGCTCGAAGGTCTCACGCAGTGCGCGCAGATTGCCTGCCCACACATTGCGGCCATCGACCAGACCAGCAACCAGCTGGGTCTTGGCAGTATCGACAGTGTTCTTCACGCGGTTAACATAGTCGGAATCCAGTGCCTGGGTGCCCACGGACAAGTCCACGTGCAGTGCTTCTGGCGCAACCTTGGTCAGTGCATCCAGCCCGGCGCGTGCGGAGCCATAAGGCGTGGTCAGGTATACCTGTGGGCGGTTCTCGGCCGCCAAAATCTTGGTGTAGGCAGCTTCCAGGTGCGCGGCGATCTGCGCGTCATCAGCAACGGCCAAGTCAGCAACGGTAGCTGGTTCGGCGAGCTGGACCCAGGCGACGCCGGCATCGGCAAGCGCTGCAAGAACCTGAATGTAGGACTCCACCAGCTCATCTAGGCGCTCGAGTGGCTGGCCGTTGGAGCCTTCTGCCTGCTTGGACAGCGCAAGAACGGTCACTGGACCAACCAGGTAGGGACGCACAGCGTGACCTTGGGCGCGAGCTTCTTCCACCAGCTTAACGATGCGCTGCGGGCGCGCGACGAACTTCTGGCCATCAGCGATTTCTGGAACGATGTAGTGGTAGTTGGTATCAAACCACTTGGTCATCTCCAAAGGTGCACGCTCGGAGTTACCGCGAGCCAAAGCAAATTCCTCTTCCAAAGAAACCTCAGCCGCGTCGCCGCCTACTGCACCCACGGTCAAAGAAGTCTCCAGCACCTGGTCATAATAAGCAACGTCCGCTGGGATGGCGTAGTCCTCATTGAGGCCCAAGTCCTTCAGGCGGGCGTAGGTGTCCACGCGCAGGGAATGTGCCGCGGATTCGAAGGTTTCCTGGTCAATCTTGCCTGCCCAGAATGCCTCAAGTGCCTTCTTCAGCTCGCGCTGTGGCCCAACGCGTGGGTAGCCCTCAATCGTGGCCTTTGGAAATGAAGTGGGTTGGTTGGTCATATGCTTTCCTTAGCTTTTGATGGTGCTATTGGCCGTAATGCCAATCGCAGTCAGTAATTCTTGGGTGATATCTGCATTGTTGTGGGTGTAGATGTGCAAACAGCCGGCGCCCGCCGCGATAACTGCCTGGGCAAGTTCCACGGTGTGTGCCATGCCGATGGCATATTCCTCATCCGGGCTGCGGGCACGCGAGAGCTTGTCGATGAGCTTTGGCGGCACCTTAAGCCCCGACAACTCGCCCATTCGCTGGGCTCGTTTGAGCGAAGTGATCGGCATGATTCCCGGAATCAGCGGCATCTTGGCGCCCGCCAGCTGGGCGCGTTGCGCGAATTTTAGGTAGTCTTCGGCATCGAAAAACAGCTGGGTGATAGCCAAATCTGCACCCGATCGCTGTTTGGACAATAAGACATCGAAATCTTCATCGTCATTTGCTGATTCTGCGTGGCCATTGGGGTAACACGCCACCGCGACGGCGAGTCGACCTGCGGCAAAGCGTGCTGCCTGCTCCCCTTCTAGTTGGCGGATAAGCCGCACGAGTTCATCCCCGTGCTGCAAGTAGCCTTCTGGAAGACTGGTTTGCCCGGGCTCCAAGTCGCCGCGAAGGGCTAGGAAACCGCGCACCCCGGCATCGACAAGCACGTTGATCCAGCTAATGAGCTCGCGCTTGTCCCCTGCCGTGCAGGCCAAGTGCGCCAAAGGCCGCATGGTGGTGGTGGAAGAAATCTGCTCAATGAACTTCGCGGTTCCTTCTAACCATCCCGAACGCTTGGAACTAGTTACCGCGATGTAGTCCGGGTTATAGCTTCCCAGTACCTGAAGTAGGTTCGCGATTTTTGCTTGGTCTGCGTCATGCCGCCGGGGGATGACTTCAAAAGACAAAGCGGTACGGGAAAAAGCCTGCTCTTTGTTTTCCACACGTGGGTGTCCGGCAGGGTCCAGCTCAAGATAATCGAGCGGCGCAGATGCTGACATGCGTGGCACCATGATTCCTCCTGTGCTGGTAGTTGATGTGCAAGTACCCAAAATGTACCAAGCTGTTCACTTTTTGCACTAGGTGTTTTTAATGGTGTTACCTTTGAAATTGCGCTGCCTTGCAAAATGCCCCAAACCAGCATGAATAAAATCTGCGCAAAATATACCAAGCTGTCTATTTTGGGGCTTGGGGGTAAAGAATTTATTGTGTTTTGACCCCACAGCCATGACAAAGACAACTACTGTGGGTATCTAAGTAGTGGAAGAGACCACGATTAAAGAATTCGCTGGAAGTAAAGGAGTTAGAAGGATATGAATCCCATCGCAGCGCAACAAGCGTTGAAGGTCGCATCCTCGTTGTGGGGCCAGTTCAACAAATACCGCAAAGAAAAGGCGGCGCAGGCCTACTCTGCTTTAGAAGAGGCAGCCTCCAACGTTAAAGAAAACGCGGATAACTTCAGCGATGACGCGGAATCCAACTTTTCCGAAGCCCGCAAGCAGGCCGGTGCCGTAACCAAGGCAGCGCACGACCGCATCGAGCGCGCTTTGGCGGAATTTAGCTCCCGTGGCGAAGAGGCCAGCGAACGCTTGGTCTCCGCCGCTTCCGACTTCGGCGACCGCGCAGAAAAGGCCACCCGCTCAACGCGTAAGAAGGCACGCAACCAGGCCACCAAGGCGGCGCAAGCCAAACGCAAGCAGCTGGAAAAGACCGCGAATAAGAACACGAAGAAATTGAATAAGAAGCTGGGCAAAGAGAAGAAGTCGAAAACCAAGTCTTTCTTCTCCATCGCCGGCATCCTCGCTTTGATCGCTGCGGTTCTCGGCGGTGTCTACTACCTCCTGCGCCGCAACGACACCCCGGGTGAGGTTCCACCGCGCGTGGAAGACTTCGCCGATAAGTCCGAGCCAGACGCAACCGGCTCCACTTTGGTCTACACCTCCACCACCGAAGATGACGTCAAGGAAGGCGCTCCTGTCTCCGGCGCTACCAAGGTAGCCGGCAACCTGGCCGAAGAAGGTGCCGAAGATCGCGATGAGGAATTGCTCAACTCTTTAGAAGAGCAGCTTGCCGCGCACCGCGAACAGGCCGAATCCGAAACCGAAGCGAATGGCACCGAAGGGGCCGAGAGCGCCGAAGCTTCAGACATCGACACCACGCGCGTTACCGATGACTCCGAGGACGAAGGCAAGCACCGCCTCGAAGGCGACGAGAAGTAGCACCTAGCCTTCCGCGCGAAGATTTACGCCCCAGGTTTTCCTGGGGCGTTCTTCTTTTTAACTACACCGCACACCCTCCCCACCCGGATCCCACCTTTCGCGCATCTCAGCTGCTTGAGATGCGCTGGTTGATCGCCATTTTGGGGGTGGGCCAAACGTAATGTAGATCCCACTTGATTGCAGTTGGTGTCGGCCGCTGGTTCAATTATGCCAAACACTTCTAAAAGTCGTGATAGAACCCTATAACTGCATTAGCGTCATGGTTGCTTTCCGTGGGGTTAATCGGTTTTCTTTTTTACGCCACGTTCCTTGCCCAGTTGGAGGCTGCGATTTCAATGAGCTACGAAACACTTACCGTCAACCTCAAGAATGGAAAAACTCACTACTTCCCAGCCGGCGCGGTAATTGGAGACAGCTCTGCTCGTCTTGATTTGCTCCGGGAAGCTATTGAGAACTCTAGCGATTTCCGTTCCGTCGACTCTGATGGCTATGAGCAGGTCTTTAATGGCGCCGATGTAGAGCGCTACACCATGCACTAATTAGTGCATTTCGCAGCAGAAATTTTGCTGTGTATCGTCGGCCAAAGGCCTAGACTAAAGCACCATGAGTGCACCGAAGTACCCACGGATGCGAACGTGGGCGTGGTATGTGCCGGAGGATTCACCGCCGAGCTCCTACGACATCAACGCCACGCGGTGGGACAGCCCCGTGCGCGCAAGCCTTTCCCTTCTAGGGATGCATCCCACCAGCGTGTGGATGACGCTGCTAAGCATGGGGCTTTCTGCCCCCGTCGGCGCGGCGGTGTCAGCGGTGATTGGCTACGCCACTGAAAATGTCTTTCGGGAACTAACCTGGGCATCGCTTCTCGTGCCAGTCTTGCTGACCATCTTGTTGTTGTGGTTTCAGTGGGTCGCCGAGTCCACCGCGGATGCCTTTACAGAAGTGGGCACCGCGCGCACCACGCATGATTTGCGCCTAGGACTATTGCAACGACTGCTGCGCAGCCGCACCCAGGGGCTTAACCCCGGCCGGCTGCTTAACACCATGGATGAGGACAGCAACAACATTGGGCAGTTGAAAGAAATCCTCAACTTCCCCGTCATGATGTTGGGCTATGTCGTTGGTGCCGTCATCGTCATCGCGCCGTCCTCGCCGGTTGTCGCCACGGCCTTGCCTGTCGGCGTCGCGTTGACCATGCTGGTTTCCTATTTCACGGCCAAGTCGCTGACCAAAGTCACAGCTTCGCGCCGTGCGAATGACAATATCGCGCTTAGCTTGGCCACCGATGCCGCCCAGGGCAACCGCGTGGTCAAAGGCTTAGGTGCCGGCGATATCGTGTCGCAGCGTTTCGCCAAGGTGTCGCAGGCAGCGCTGGATTCGATGCTCAAAGAGGTCCGCACGCTGTCGTGGACGACGCTTGTGCGCCAGCTGGTTCCCACCATGTGGGCGATTGCGCTGGTGTTATATGCCATCACGCAGACTTATGCCGGGGAAATTTCCACCGGTGCGCTGATGACTATCGTGATGTTGGTGCCGCCGGCGTTGACATCGACAGGCTATGCGCTGGGCTTTCTCACCCAGTTCTATGCCCGGGCTTTGGCATCGACGCAGCGTATCGCATCGCTTGTCGATGACCTCCAGCCGCAACCCATCCCCGCCAATTCCACAGGTAGCAACACGGATTCTATTGCTACGGCATTCAACCTGGATAAGGGGCTAACGGTATGGCAGCCGACGACGGTTGACGGCCGGCACCGCATTGCGGAGGATATTAAACTGCTCGGCTCCATGGGCGCGCTGTGCCCACCGCACCAAGTATCGGTTTTGGAAGGAACCTTGGCGGATAATATCAACCCCGAAGGAAGCTTCTCGCTAGAACAGGTCCATGAGGCACTCGATGCCGCGGCCTGCCACGATATTGTCACTCGACTTGGCGGCTTTGGCGAGGATGGTGAATTACCTACCACGGGCATTGGTGAGGCCGGGCTGAACTTGTCTGGCGGCCAGCGCCAACGCGTGGCTTTAGCGCGCGCACTCGCCTATGACCCACAGGTACTGGTGCTGGATGAACCGACCACGGGATTAGATTCCATCACGCTGGCAACCGTGGCCCGGCGCGTGGCTAGTTTGCGTGCAGGGCGCATGACCATCGTGATTTCTTCCTCACCGTCCTGGGCAGCGGTCGCTGATGAGGTGGTGACACGATGACAAAACCTGCACAATCTAAACCCGTGGTGCGCCAAGCTGATGCGCTGGCTCCTGCCGGTGGCAAAGAAATCTGGAATTTCATTAAGGCTTTGCCTTCGGCACCGAAGCGCTACCAAGTCATTTTCACTCTGGCTTCGATTATCACCGCGGCCGCTGCGATGAATATCGGCGCAACGGTGATTGGCTCGATTGTCGATCTCATCTCCGGTGGCAGCAGCACTATTTTAGGTTCCGGGAAAGACGCCGTGAGCTTAGCGATGATCATCTTCGCCATTGCTTTAGTCATCGAAACCATCGGGCGCGCGCTCAACCTCTTTTTGATCAATACGGCAACGCGTCGGTTGAGCATCGACCTGCGCAAAACGGCTCTCGATGCCGTGATGCGCGCGCCCGTGCCACGTATTTTGGAGCTGGGTACCGGCAATGTGATTACGCGGTTGTCCAAAGATATTGATACGACGGTTTCTACCATTAGCCATACTGGTGACCGGTTGATTGTCACCTTGGTTTTTATCCCCGTTACCGCGGTGACGTTGGTCTTGATTCACCCGGCGTATTTAGTGTTGATGATTGTTACTGCAATCATCATGTGGCCGTGGATTAAGCAGGTCATCCGCGATGTGCCTGCGGTAACCAACGTGGTCTCCGCGGTAGAAGCTAAGCGCAATAATGTGTTGCTCGATAGCATCCGCGCGCTTGAGACCCTGCGACAATTCCGCCTGATGCGCTGGGCACATCGCCGCATGGATTATGTTTCCTGGGAAACGGTGCAGGCCTGGGGCGATAGGTTGCCGCTGTTTAACCGCATCATGGGTCAAGGCAGCATCGCTTTTGGCTTTTTGCTCTTGGGTTCTTTGGTGATGTCCATGCCGATGGTATCCGCCAACTGGTTGAGCGTGGGTGAGGCCGCTACCGCGGTGTTATTGGTCATGCGCTTGGAGATGCACGTATTTACCCTGCTCTTTTCCGCTGGCGATATCCAGCACGCGTTAACTGCTTTGGGCCGCGCTGTTGCGCTGGGCAAGATTGCTGACGATGACATCGTCGCCGATACCGAGCTTCCCACCGTAAAACCCCAGCCCACGGTAGAGATTAAAAGCTTGGACTATGCCTACCCCGGCGGCGCGCACGTGCTTTCCGATGTCTCCGTCACCCTCAAGGCCGGCACCACCACCGCGCTGGTCGGTACATCGGGTGCTGGTAAGTCGACTTTGGCTGCTTTGGTCGCGGGCTTGCAATATCCCACTGCCGGCAAGATGATTGTCGATGGCACAGATACCGCCACGGTTCCCAATGTCTGGATCAGTCAGCACGTCGCGTTGATTACCCAAGACGTGCACCTATTTTCAGGCACCTTGCGCAATGATTTGCTGCTGGCCAAACCCGATGCCAGCGATAATGAACTGCTCACCGCACTTTCCACCGTCGGCCTGCGCCACGGCACTCCGGCCTGGGATCGCTGGCTGCCGAAGGGGCTGAATACCGAAATCGGTGCCGGAAACCCCGAGGTCGGCGCCGAGGTAGCCCAACAGATCTCCTTGGCACGCATGTTTTTGCGCCAGCCCCCGGTGCTGATCATGGATGAGGCAACCTCCGAAGCAGGTAGCGAGCACGCCGAGGCCTTGGAGTCCGCCGCGCGCGCTGTCGCCCGCGGCCGCACCACCTTGGTCGTGGCGCACCGACTCGATCAAGCCCGCGTCGCCGACCGCATCCTAGTTATGGAAGCCGGCGAAATCATCGAAGACGGCGACCACGAATCACTCATTGCCCTCGACGGGCACTACGCTCGCGCGTATGCCCAATGGGAGCACGGCAAGTAGGTACGTGCACGATAAAATGGTGCGCATGAATTCCACTCCCGAGAGCAGTCCAGACAGCAGTTCAGAAGATGACTTGGTCCTGATCGTCGCCACCGAATCAGACCGCACGTACCTGTCGCGATTAAATTTCCTGACCGATACCTTCGGTGACGAACTTGGTGAGGTCACCGCAGATTTTGACCGCGACTGGATTTATTATCTGCAGAACTGGACGGAAGAGAAAGGCGGATTCATCGCTTGGCGCGGGCACATCCCCGCTGGTGGCGTGTGGTTGAACTGGGGTAGCGGTGAATTCCACGGTTTCGGCCACGTCGAAGAAGGTATCCCCGAGCTCGCCTTGGCGGTGGAAAACCGCTACAAGGGTGAGGGAATCGGAACCGCGTTGTTGGAGGCCGCGACGGAACTCGCCCGCCAGATGGGCGCTCCCGGTATTTCCCTGTCAGTAGCCGCGGCAAATGAACGCGCTCACCGCCTGTATTTCCACTTAGGGTTTGAACAAGTCGGTGAGCGCGAAGGCCACTACGTTTTGGTGAAACGTTTCTAAGCGGAACTCCCATAATGGCGGATTTCTTCTTCAATGAGCGTGACGGTCTCGTCGAAGTCGGAGACCATCGGCCAGTGGCCGCTCACTAAGCTGCGGCGCTGCCAGGTGGCAGCTGATCTGGCAACGGCGGGAGCATCCTCCCAGGCGGTATCGAAATCATCCTTCAAAGACAGCGCGACATAAGTCGTGAGCTGTTCTTCCACTGGCGACGATAGGTGCGCTGCATCAAGGACCGTTCGGCCAGGGTGCGTCGTGAATTTCGAAGCTAGGTAGTCGCGGTCGGCATCGGTGAGGTCGTCAACGTAGTCGAGCATCTCACGCGTGGGCACAAGCCACAGGTTACCGGCGGCCTCGATATCTGCTTTTTCTTGCGCGCGTTCATCATCGGTATCATCCCAGTTATCGAGGAGCGCGTGGGCATCGACAGGCAAGAAAGCGCCGATGTGAATGATGCCGGAGACCTGGGAACCCAGCCGGTCGGCTGCCGCTGCCACCACCACCCCAGAATAGGAATGCGCCACCAAAATGACTTTGTCGGCGCGGGTCTGCTCAATGACATCGACAAGCTGCTGCACGTGGTCCTCGAGACTCACGCGCGCAATATCGGCATCAGAGCACCCGGGTTCAAGGCCGCGAAGGGTCATCGTTTCCGCATCAATGTCGCGGGCACTTAGCCACTGCACGTCGGCTCCCAGATCCAGCCGCCCATCCAGGCACCCGGGACAAGGATGACGTGTGCGGCTTTCTCCGGCATGACTACACCAGGCCCTTTTCTTCCAGCCAGTCTTTGGCAATCTCCGCGGCGGGCAACTGCTCGGTGACGCTACGATTATTCAAAGAAACCAGGTCTTCGGGACTCATCGCGGCGGAGACTTCATTGATAACTTCAGCCGCCTTGTCATCTACTTTGTCGCTGGCCAGCGGCACCACGTTAGAGGACAAGAATAAGCCCTTGGTGTCTTCCAGCGACACCAAGTTGTTGGATTCAATGGACGGATCAGCGGTGTAGATGATTGCCAATTGAATATCACCATCCCGCAGTGCTTTTACAGTCAGTGGTCCACCGCCGTCTTCGATCGGTGCAAATCCCACTTCAACGCTGTAGGTCTCCTCAAGTCCCTTCGGGCCATTGGGACGTGATTCCGCCTCAGAGTTTGCACCCAAGGTCATGGGTTCAGTGACTTTATCTAGGTCTTCAACGTTTTCGATCCCCCACTCGTCGGCAAATTCTTGCGTGATGACATAAGAATCCTGATCCGTGGCCGGTGATTGGTCCAAAACATTCAAGCCTTCAGGCGCTGCTTCTTCCAGCGCAGCAAAGACATCATCAGGCAAGCGTGCTTCAGTGTCTGGCTCCCAGTACTGCAGGACCGGCCCGGAATACTCAGGGAAAAGGTCAATCTCCCCGGCTTCGATTTCCGGCAGGTAAGCCTCGCGCTGTCCGATGCGGAACTGACGATCCACACCATAACCAGCATTTTCTAGGGCCTGGGCGTAGGTTTCGGCGATGATCTCATTGGAGTAATAATCCTGCGAGCCGATAACAATGGTGTCATCACCGCTGGCATCGTTGGTTGCTCCGTCATCTTCTAACGGGCTGCTGTCGGTACCGCACGCGGTCAGAGCGAAGGCGCTGGTAACGGCGAGTGCAGCAAGTGCGGTCAAACGGTTTTTAGAGAACATGGGGTTAGTCCTTAGAGGTTGTGGGAAGCAGGAATAGCGACGCGGTGCGCGAGGCGTTGACAGGTGGCGAGGATAAGTTCGAGGATAATAGCAACAGCAATGACTAGCACGGCGCCGCCGAGCATCTCCGCGTAGTCGCGGGTTTTCAGCCCGGAGAAAATATAGCGGCCGAGTCCAGTATCGGCGGTGTAGGCGGCAAGGGTTGTGGTGGCTACCAATTGCAAGGTCGCGGCGCGGATGCCGCCGACGATCACGGGCAGTGCCAGTGGCAATTCCACGGTGAGCAGCACTTGGGCAGGTCGCATGCCGATGGCTTGGGCGGCCTGCGGAGTGTGGCTGTCGATGGCCTCCACCCCGGAATACGCACCGACCAACAGCGAGGGAATGGCCAAGACCACCAGCGCGATAAATGGTGCCTCGATGCCAATGCCGAGCCACAATCCCAAAAGCGTCAATAGGCCCAAGGTCGGGATAGCGCGCACACCACCGGTAATCGCGCCGACTACCGCTGCACCGCGGCGGGTATGGCCGATGATAAGGCCTGCGGGGATGGCAATAACTGCCGCTACCACCAGCGCCGCGAAGGTTACGGTGATGTGTTCTGCCAGGCGATTCGGGATCCCGGAAATGCCTGTCCAGTGCGCAGGGTCTGTCAGCCAGTGCCAGGCTTGAGCTACAAGGTTCATACGCTCACCGCCTTGGTGGATTTCACCCGGCGCGTCCAGGGAGTAAGCAGCTTGCCGATGATTAATAACACCGCGTCAATCACCAACGCCAAAAGCACTGTGGCGATGACTCCGACGGCAACTTCGCCGGCGATGCCGCGCTGGAAACCGTCAGTCATCAGCGTGCCCAGGTTTTGCACGCCGATCAGCGCGCCGATCGTGACCAGACCAATGGTCGATACTGACACCACGCGTAATCCGGCGATGAGCACCGGTGTGGCAAGGGGCAGGTCTACCTGCCAAAATAGCTTCTGTGGGGCATGCCCCATGGCGATGGCGGAATCACGCACTGTATGGTCCACGGACCCGAAAGCATCAGCGCTGGTGCGCACGTAAAGGGCCACGCCGTAGGCGGTCAGCGCGATGATCATCGTCGCCGGCGAGCGCAGCCCCACACCGAAAATCACCGGCACGATAATCAACATCGGCAGCGCCGGGATGGCATAGAGCAACGTCGCGGTGCTCAGCAGCGGGCCGCCGATACGCGGGCTGCGAAAGGCAAAACGGCCGACGGGGATGGCGATTAAGGCGCTCAGCACAATTGCCGGAATAGCTAGAGTGAGGTGCGCCCACAACAGCTCCAGTGCCTGCGGCCAATTCAGCTGCAGCCACATCATCGGCTTATCACTCCGACGGGGCGGCCGTTGGCGTCCACGGCAACCGTTCGCCCATTAAGCTTTTCAATGCGCAGTTGTCGCTCCCCGCGGTCACTGCCTATGAAACCGCGCACGAAATCATCTGCCGGATGCGCCATAATTTCCGTCGGAGTGCCCTGCTGAGCGATGACCCCGCCGGGCTTTAAAATCACCACTTCATCGCCCAAGCGGAATGCTTCATCAATGTCGTGGGTGACAAAAACAATCGTCTTGCCCAGCTCTGCCTGCAGTCGCAGCAGCTCATCTTGGAGTTCGCGGCGAACAATCGGATCGACTGCGCCGAAAGGTTCATCCATGAGCAAAATATTCGGCTCCGGCGCCAGCGCCCGCGCCACGCCGACGCGCTGTTGCTGGCCACCGGAAAGCTGCCCTGGGTAGCGCTTGGCCATCGCGCGGTCAAGCCCAACGCGGTCCATCATTTCCAGCGCGCGCTCGCGCGCTGGAGATTTCGCCATACCGTTTAAGCGCAACACGGCAGCAACATTATCCACCACCGTGCGGTGCGGCATCAGGCCACCTTGCTGCAAGACGTATCCAATGGAGCGGCGCAGCTTGACGGGATCAACGCTTCCGACATCGGTGCCATCGATAAGCACGCGGCCTGCGGTAGGTTCCACCATGCGGTTTACCATGCGCAGCAGCGTTGTCTTACCCGAGCCTGAAGACCCCACGAGCGCGATGGTGCGATGCGAGTCTATGGCAAGCGAGAAATCTGCTACCGCCACGGTTTGGTCCGGATAGGACTTGGTGACGTGTTCAAACTCGATCATAGGCACCAGTATATGGCCAACAAGCACAGAAAGAATTGGAAAATCAGAATCCTTCGCGTTCACATCGCCGCAGCACATCCGAAAACATCGGGAACGTTTTAATTCCGATAGTGACTAAAGCTGGACCACCGTGTAGCGAATCTCACCTTTTTAGCAGGTCAATGGCTTTCCTCCCGTCATAGCCAGTTACTAAGGTGGGACTTAGCGGAAGGTTTTCTTCCCACGACCGCGGGGAGAGAGATATCCGCATCGAGATCTTGCACAAGCAGGAATATTTTCACGACGGGAGCCATGTTATGCCTGCCAATCCCATAAGCACACCTAGCCAGACGCAGTCGCATACTTCGCCGCCGCAGCAGCGTGTCGATGCCCCGCCCGCTCAACACTGGCGCAAAATGGGGCTCGGCTTCGGCGTTCCCATTATTATTGCGCTGATCTTTTGGTTCAGTCCGCACCCTGAAGCGCTCACCGACCAAGCGTGGCGCATGTTTGGCATTTTCGTGGCCACCATCGTGTGCATCATTATGGCGCCGATGCCAATGGGTGCGGTGACAATCATCGGCATGATCGCCACCGTGCTCACCGGGATTGTTCCGCTGTCGCCGAATAGTGATAACCCCGGCGCACCTTATGCGCTGGTCGGCTTCGGTAATTCCACGATTTGGTTGATCGTCATGGCCTTCTTGCTCTCGCGCGGGTTTATTAAGACTGGTTTTGGCCGGCGCGTGGCGCTGTTTTTCGTCTCCAAAGTCGGCGGACACATGCTGGGTGTCGGTTATGGTTTGGGTCTTGCGGACTTAGTGCTGTCGCCAGCAATTCCGTCGGCGACAGCCCGCGGCGGTGGAATCATGGCGCCAATCATGAAGTCGGTGGCGCTCACTTATGACTCGGAGCCGGGGCCGACATCCCGTCGGGCAGGTGCTTATCTGTCGCTGGTGGTTTCTAATTCCAACTCTATTACCTGTGCTATGTTTCTGACCGCAATGGCGGGCAACCCGTTGATTGCTTCCCTGGCGGGTGAACTTGGCGTCGATATCTCCTGGACGACTTGGGCCATGGGCGCCATTGTTCCCGGGCTTCTCGCGCTGGTCGTGGTGCCGCTCGTGATTTATGTGGTCTATCCCCCAGAGTTGAAAAAGACTCCAGAAGTACAAGCGATGGCCCGCGATGAGCTTAAACAACTAGGCGGCATGAGCTACGGCGAAAAGGTTCTGGGCGCCACCTTCATTGTCTTACTGCTGCTGTGGACAGTCGGCGACTTGGTTCTAGGTATCTCCGCTACGACCACGGCGTTTGTCGGAGTCATCATCCTGATGATCTTCCAGGTTCTGACCTGGGAAGACATCATCCGGGAGAAAGCGGCCTGGGACACCATGACCTGGTTTGCGGTGTTGTACATGATGGCCACTGCCCTATCAGCTTATGGTTTTATCGATTGGGTGTCCGATGTAATCGCCGGCTCCCTGGGCGCACTTAGCTGGTTGACGGCATTGATACTCTTGGTCGTTATTTACTTCTTCGCGCACTACTTCTTTGCCTCGGCTACCGCGCATATTTCCGCGATGTACATCGCCTTCCTCGGCGCGGCACTCGCGCTCGGCGCACCGCCGCTATTGTCCGCATTAATCTTTGCTTACTGCTCAAATATCTTCCAATCGTTGACCCATTACGCAGGTGGCGCGTCGCCAACCTTGTTCGGAATGAAGTACAACTCCGTGGCGCAATGGTGGGGTGTGGGCCTTGTCGCGGGCGTGATTTCTTTGGCTATCTGGATCTTCGTCGGCATGGGTTGGATGGACCTCATCGGTCTGTGGTGATGGGCTTGTCAAGTTTTCCTTGACAAAGCATTTGCTGTAAAGGCAGACTTGACACGTGGGCAATCAACGAGGCCACGAGCTGGCAGATCACATCACGCGCATAGTCGCATTGCTTGCCGATGAACTTTCCACCTCAGACGCAGCGAAGGAGAGTTCGCGCAGCGATGTCACTCATGCGCTGTCCACGGCGCGGTCTTTGCAGGCACTTGCCGATGAAGCATTGGCGCACCTAGTCACCGATGCCCGCAACCGCGGGATCACGTGGCAGACCATCGGCGATGCCCTGGGCATTTCGCGGCAGGCTGCCTTCCAGCGGTTTGGCACCGCGATTGACCCTCGGACAGGAAAAGCGATGAATAAACCCACTGAAGAAGCCAAGCGCGAAGCCATAACCAAGGCGGAACAATTCTTAGACGACCTGACCGCGTCCCGCTGGGAAGAAGCAGCAGGTCAATTGGGCCCGGTGATCGGCGCACATTTGGATGCGGAGGGTTTGGCGACGACGTGGGCGCAGGTGGCATCGATAAGCGGCGCATTAGAAACGCGACTTCCTGCTGAAGCTATCGGGCTTGCCGATGGCATCACTGTTGTCGAACAACCCCTCGCCTTCGAAGCCGCCGACCTAGTTGCACGCATTAGCTACAACACCGATGGCAGCATGGCTGGACTGTGGTTCGTGCCCGCTGACCAGGCGCTAACGGAAAGGCCAGATTAATGAATACCGTAACGCGAGCAGTCAATTGGAGAGCCGTCGGCTTCTTCGTGCTGATTTCTTTCGGGCTTGCTTATGCGCTCGATGCCGTTCTTTTAAGCACTCTGGGTTTGGCGCATCCGTTAGCGATTGTGCCGATTTCACTGCGCATGTTCACGCCACTGATTGCAACGGTCATTGTTTGCCGGTTTATTACCTTTGAAAAGTGGACCGGTGCTGTTGGTTTGGGACGGGAGTCTTTTGCGAATGGTCAGTGGAAGAAGATTGTTTCTTCGGTGCTCATCGGGTTCGTCCTGGTTGTGAGCGTGATTGCGGCGTCGATCGCGCTGGCGACTGCCGCTGGGTGGCTGAATCCCGATTGGGAGATGACGCAGACCCGTGCGCCTTTGATTGAAGCGGGTGCGGATATTTCGCCAACGGTGTTGATCGTCATGACGGTTATCCAGGCGTTTATCGCGGGCATTACTATCAACGCTCTCATGGCTTTCGGTGAGGAAGCCGGCTGGCGCGGTTGGCTGCAAAACACTTTGGAGCCGCTGGGGCGCCTGAGTCAGGTGCTGCTCATCGGCGTTATCTGGGGACTATGGCACGCACCGTTAATCGCAGCGGGCTATAACTTCAGCGATCAGATTCCCGGCGCCGTGGCGGTGCTGCTGTTCACGGCTTTCTGCATTGCTTTCGGCGCGGTATTGAGCTGGCTGAGTTTGCGCTCCAAGAGCGTGCTGCCAGCTGCGATTGGGCACGCATTCTTCAACGCACTCGCAGGTTTCCCCGCGATGCTTGTTGCAACCGGTGATACCTGGGACCGCGTCCTTGCTGCGCCCATGGGCGTTCCTGGCATCGCGATTTTCGCGGTAGTCGCCGTCGTGCTGTTTCTTAGCTCGCGCGGAGTTAAGCAAAAGGTTTAGATTTTCATGTTTGGCCGCGCGACGGGTTCGGTAAGAGTGCGCGGGCGCATTCGGGCATTGGGGAGATTCGGTGCGGGAAGCCACGTCATGCCATCGGCGTTGCGGCCAAGGCCATCTTCGCCGACGCCGCCGTGGCCGATGTAGCCATCGACGAAACCGAATTGGCCGTCGACGTCTTCGCCTTGGCTAGCTTGCCAAGTGTCGCGAAAGCGCACGATTTCATCGTGGTCGCGACCGATGAAATTCCACCACATGAGGATTTCTTCCCGCAGTGGTTCGCCGCCGATAAATAGTGCGCGACCCATGTCATCGGAATCGTTGCGGATGCGCAGACGCGTTTCACCGATGCCGGTGTATCCAATCTGCGTCTTTTCCAGCTCGGTATCTGCGACCACGATGGTTCCGGAGTCTGCGATCACGCCGTGTTCAAACTCGGGGTTGAGGTCAAGCACGATTTCTGAGCGCGGATCGATGGTGATTTCCGCGCCGACCATCGGTGTGTGCGAATGCACCGGGCTGGCTGCACCCATGAGCTCACCCATAAATACCTTGAGCTGACCGCCATCGAGCTCGGTAGCTGGCGGTTTGAAATAGGCCAAGTCGCGCTCGGCAGTACTGCGTGTGGCATCCGGCAGCGCAATCCACAGCTGCACACCATGCAAGATCGTGGTCTTTTCCGTGGTGGTCTCCGTATGCGAAATGCCGTCGCCGGCAGTCATCAAATAGAACTCGCCGGGATGGACGAGGCCGCGTCCGCCGCCGGCATCGATGTGGCTGATCTCGCCGGTAAAGAGCCACGTCGCGGTCTGCAGACCAGTGTGCGGGTGCGGCGCAACGTCCATGCCACCGGTCTTTGACACATCCTCGGGACCAAAATGATCGACAAAGCACCACGCGCCAATGAGCGATCGTTGGCGCTGTGGAAGCGTGCGATGAACCGTCATCGCACGCGGACCACCAAGCGGCACAGCGCGGGAAGAAATGATCTCAACTGCGGTTGCGTTCATGTCAACAACCTTAGTCGATTGGGTTTATTTTCTCTTCCACCTTTCGGTCCACAGTTTCAGCGTGGTTATGCCCTATTAGATCAGGTTCATCGCTCCCATGCTGCTGAGGTCGTGAGTATTGCCTAGTAGTTTGCCGCCTGGGGTGCGCAGGCGGACTTTGCCGCGGTGTCGGTGCATTCTTCCCCGCTTCGGCTTGCCGCGTTTTGGTTTGCCTGGTCCTCTTTTCTTCCCGCCCGGCGTAGCCGGGCCGTCATCATTGACGCCGTTGTGATACTTACACAACATCGTCAGATTCGACGGCTTGGTATGCCCACCGTGTTTGTGGGCGTCGATGTGGTGGACTTGGCACCTGTCGGCCGGCACGTTGCAGTCAGGCCAGGGGCAGACGAGATTCTCGGTCATAGCCAGGGTTCGCAGCTTGTCGGAAGCGAAGCGGGCTTCATAAAGATTGACCGGGCCGGTGGTGGGATGGAACAAACCGACGTAAAGCTTTTCGCCTAAAGCACCTTCCATCGCGGCGTTGACAATCTCGGCGCCGGTCATGGTGGTGCCGTCGGAAAGACCGATGACGGATTCGCTGCCGGTACCGCTGAATACTTCCGCGGACTGGTCAAGGCCAAGGGCAATCACGGTGCGGTATTCAGGCTTGATAAGCTCGGTGCCGTTACCCTCGACTAGGCCCCAGAAAGGCTCGAGCAGTGCCTCGGAGCGCGGTTGGTCATCGCCTTTGATGGCCGCGTCGAGGGTCTTTTCCAAATCAGTAATCCGGCGTTGCGTATCGGTAATGCTAATGGTGCGCATCCCGTCTATTGCGCGGCCTACGCGTACGCCAGATTGTTTGGCTTTGTCGCCGCCTTCTTCGGTCACGCGCTTTTTGCCATACTCATCGACTTCTTCGTAGCTTCCCTCATACGCGATGAGTTCTGCACGTAACTTCCACGCGGCACCACGCGCTTTCAACTTCTTCGCGTGTTTATTAACCATCTCTAAGAACTCGATGCTCAACCTGCGCTCTTCGGCAAGTGCGACAGTCTCTTGCTGCACACGCGGCGAGTCGCAGGACCCGAAGTAAACTCTGGCCAGCCGAGCATATTTCTGCACTGTAGAAAGTCTGTGTCCCTCAGTAGCTACGTCGTAGGGGGATAGCTCGTAAAAGTCGCGAAGAATACCCACGCCACCTCTGTCGAAAGCTTCAAATAATTCATATCCGTTCATAACTTCGACACTAAAACGACAGTGCAACCCCTGACTAGGGCAAGTTCAAAAACCTGCGAGTAATTCACATGACACGTCACCCAAACGGCGAAGTTATCCACAGGGACGCCGATTAGACGAGCTCAATGCCTACAAATGCGATGGTTGCGACGAGCACTGTTGACGCAAAGGCAAGGACGAAAGGTCGCACGCCAACGTGCAACAAACTTTGGATTTTCACCCCGCACCCGAGAGCAAACATCGCGGTTGCAAGCAGAATTGTTTGTAAAAAGTCGCCGGTGGCGAGGACGGGCTCGGGAAGGTCAACGGTGGAGCGAAGAAGAACCATCGATAAGAAACCGATGATAAACAGCGGGACTATTGGTGGGCGCTTCTCATGGCCCGTAATCTGCACGCCGCTACTTCGACGACGTTTTACGAGGCTCAGAATGAATACGACTGGAGCCAGCATTAGAACGCGTGCAAGTTTAACCACGACGGCTATTTCTAGAGCACTTCCGCCTATTGCGCCTCCGGCGGCAACGACTTGCGCAACCTCGTGAATGGATCCACCGGCCCACATTCCCATCGTCTCCGGGGCTAGACCGGCAAGGGCACCGAGAAACGGGATGGTCGGAATCATGATGGTTCCAAATATCACCACCAACGCGACGGCGATTACTACGTCTTCTTCTTCCGCATCGCTTGCGCCTCTGACACCCGCGACGGCCGCCGCGCCGCAGATGGAAAATCCGCAGGCGATCAGTAATACCTGCGCAGGCTTCATCTTTAGCAGGCGGCCGATAAGCAGCGTGCCGATGATTCCGCCGGAAACAATGCAGACGATAACCAGAAGCATCGGCAGCCCGAGGCTGCGAACATCTGCGATAACCAGTTTGAGCCCTAAGAACACGATTCCCCACCGCAGCAAAGTCTTAGCTGCTACTTGGATTCCTGGCGAAAACGTGCTGGGAAGTTTTGTCATGTTCGTTAGTGCGATCCCGGCGATAATCGCCACGATCATCGCGCGAAGCCCCGGTATAAAAGAACTGAAAATCATCGCGACCGCAGCGCCGCCTAGACACAGCAGCAGTCCGGGCGCATAAGCTTTGATTGCACGTGCGCGCGGTTGAACTTCATTTGAAGCAAGTGCCAAAATTCCGGTAGACATGCTTTAAAGTCTCACCGCGCAACGTGATTTGCGGTAGACGGCAAATCCACATCCGGGCATATACTACTGATATGACTCCTGCTCAGGACTGCTGGCCCAACCTCCGCACCCTGGAATTATTCGTGGCAGTAGTAGATAGCGGCAGCCTCGGCGCCGCAGCACGTAGCGTCGGAATGGCGCAGCCCAATGCAAGCCGCGCGATTGCCGAGCTTGAGGCAACGATGCAAACTCATTTGCTGGATCGTCGTCCCAGCGGCTCAGTGCCTACGCCTTTCGGGCTTTCGCTCGCTGCGCATGCGCGTGAAGTCCTGGATGCTGCTCGTGATTTTCAATCTTGGGTCGCGGAGAACCACGACGAATCGCAAAAGACGCTCAGCGTCGGCGCCAGCTTGACCATCGCGGAGACACTCTTGCCAGTGTGGATTGCCGCGCTGCGCGAACGATACCCCGATGTCCAGGTTGCTATTTCCGTGGTGAATTCAGCAGAAGTTATCTCACAGGTTCGGCATGGGCATTTCCATGTAGGTTTCATCGAAACGCCACATGTACCGGTGCAGCTTAATGCTCACATTGTCCAGGAAGACGAGCTTTTTGTGGTGATTGCCCCGCACCACCACTGGGCTTTGCGAACCGGGCGAATCAGCCTGCAAGAGCTGGCTGAAACACCACTTGTTGTAAGAGAACCAGGCTCCGGAACCTTTGAAGCCCTGCAAGACCATCTGGCTGGCTTGAATGTTGCTACACCAGCCCAGGTGCTCAACAGCATTGCAGCCGTGCGCGTCGCAGTAGCTTCCGGTGCCGGCCCCGCAGTAATGAGCGAACTGGCCGTGCGCGATCAGCTCGCCAATGGCAATCTCCTGCAAGTGCCTTTAGAAGGCGACAAGATCACGCGCCCGCTCACAGCAATCTGGTCAGGACACCGTCGTCCGCCCAGGCTGGCTCACGAACTGATTGCCATCGCTAAGGCCACTGGCGCTTGGATCAGTAGGCATCGTTAAGCACTGCGTACAGGCGATCCCGCGCGGTGTTCATTTCCTTATCGAATTCCTCATCACTCGATTTATCGCGGACCCAACTTTCAGAAACCACGATGCGCGGCAGCGTTGCCACCGCCGCAATCATCGCGCCGCGCAGGCGATTGCGCTTATCAATCAACCAGCCCCCGACCAGTGCCGGAATGCCGATTCCGGTCAGGACGGCGGGGATGCCATCGAGAAGCCTGCGACCAAGCAGTTTGGCCAATACCCACTCCACCGCGCCAAGTAGTGCTCCTGCACTAACCGCGATACCAATCGACTTCACCCACGTGGCAATGAAACCTTTAATTACCCCTTGCTGACGGTCGTTTTTCTCCCGCGGCTTTGGGAAAACGTACTGCAAGACCACATAAAACGGCACCATGATGTAGCCAAAAATAGCTTCTACAGTGGCTAACCGCTTCAGCGAAGCCGTGGGCCGGCGTTGCTCCTTAACCGTGGCGGTATCAGTCATCATTTCCTCTCAACGAGCACGCATAGGAATCAAGCATTCAGTGTGCCCCACACTAATACGTCTTCCGCTGTCCAAAAAGAGCTTCATTACATAAAAATGGGCTCTCACTATATAAAGTTACGCCCACACTGCAGAAAATGAGGCCCTCACTATATAAAACGACGGTCTCACTATATAAAGTGACGCCCTCACTATAGAAAATGACGGTCTCACTGTATACAGTGAGGCTTAATAGTCTTTGAGCGACAGTGAGGTCCCCATGAAACAATCTGAACTAGATTCCCACCTTGCCCGCCTCCGTACCCTCGGCAGAGATGACGCTTTGATAGAAGTAAAGGCATGGGCGCATAAGAGTGAATCAAAAAGTTTCTGGGAAACGGTAAGCGCTTTCGCTAACAGTAATGGCGGAATCATCGTACTGGGTTTAGAAGAACCATCGTTCACTCCAGCTCCAGGATTCAATGCCAAGGACGTTGAGGACCGTATCCGCAGCGGTCTAAATACCAGCGACCAGCACGCAATTCGCGTGGAACCAGTCCCAGACTATTCCGTCGAGCTGTTAAAAGTTGACACACAACTATGCGTCGTAGTCACCATTTCTCCGTTAACTGTTAATGGCCCATGCTTCGTAAAATCAAAGGGAGTATCGAACGGAAGCTTTAAAAGAGTTGGCGACGCGGATCAACGACTTAGCGCCCTTGAAGTCTACGAACTCCAACACCGATTCGACAAGCACGCTTCCGACAGAGAACATGTCCCAGGTACTGATATCAATGACCTAGATACCTCACTCACTAAAGCCATGGAGTCTCGGCTGAAGCGCCAACATTCTCGGCTGGATTTTGATGAAACCAATAAGTGGATCAAGCAGAAATCCATAGTTACTCAAGACGGCGAACTTACCCTTGCAGGACTAATGGCGTTAGGAGAATATCCTCAACAATTCTTTCCTCAATTATTTATTGATGTGGCGGTCCACCCCGGAAAAGAAAAAGCACCAGCAGGAGAAAACACTCGTTTCGTGGACCGAGTCCTTTGTGAAAGCAACGTAGCCACCCAAGTTTTAGATGCAATCGCAGCAATTCGTCGAAACCTTCGAACAAGAAGGGTGATTGAAGGAAGCCTCGGAAAGGATGTCTTAGAAATACCTGAGACCGTATTACGCGAGGCATTAGCTAATGCAGTGATGCATCGTGACTACTCCGCACCATTCCGAGACCAAAATATCAGTGTCGATATCTTTTTAGACCGCGTAGAAATCAGCAGCCCTGGAGGATTGCCTGGCGGCAAAACTACCGAGAACCTCGATGATGGACAACAAATCCCGCGGAATTCGACATTAGCCAGGCTACTTCAAGATGTCCCACTGTCCCACGAATACGACGGGGTACTTGCCGAAAGTAATGGTGGAGGGATCTTGACCATGATCAACACCATGAAATCTGTCGGTCTTCCCAGGCCGACTTTTAAGGTAGATATTGCTCGAGTGACAGTCATTCTGCAGCGATTCGGCCTCGCAGACGGAGAAGTCGCATCCTGGGTTAAGGAACGACTTGGAGATGAATTCTCAATCGCTGAAGGTGCCGCACTTGTTTTGGCAAAAGACTTGGGGGCCGTCACAGCTAAAGATCTCAAACGGCAGACAGGCGGCGACAGTGGTGAGCTTCAGATCATGCTCGATAAGCTTGCTCAACAAGGTTCGTTAATTGAATCGAGCCAAGGGGTGTACACCCTCTCAAGTGCGGGAGCTCACCTAACCCCCGCCCAACAAGACGTATTCGATGCAGTATCTAATACTGAAGAACTCTCAGCTCAACAAGTTAGCGACCTTACCGATCGGCCAATAAGCACCGTACGCGCCGCCCTTCGACATCTTGTAGAAATCGGTTTTATCACAGCCACAGCGCCACCAAGCAGTAGAAAACGAGCTTATCGCCGCACGTGATCTTGGCTAATTTAACCTTCAAGAGATAGGCAGACTTGGCATCCAAACTGATTACGAATCAATTCCTTCATCGCATAGTTGGCTCCAGCTTGCCGTATCGGCCGGGCGTGCTAGGCTGCTGGTTAGAACACGCTGGCAGGACGGCCTGCACAGTCAAAGCTAGAGCTGGGACGACCCTGCACTTAAAGGAGTCTTCGTCCATGTCAGCCTCTACTGCCCTGCGCGGCGTTCTCACCGGATCTGTCATCGCCCGAATTGTATTGGGCTGGGTTGCGGTCGCACTACTATCACTGGCATCAGGTTTTCTCGCGGGCAGCTTATCGATGCCCCTCGTCTTCACCCTTCTTGCGCTCATCGTGGGCGTGATCATCGTGTGTTCCGGCGGGGTTGTCACCCAAGCTGAACATCTCGCGCACCGGCTTGGTGATCCCTACGGCACCCTGGTGCTGACCCTTTCAATTGTCGGCATTGAAGTCATTCTCATCTCCGCGGTTATGCTCGGCCCAGGCGATCACCACACCATCGCGCGTGATTCCGTCATGGCCACGGTCATGATTGTCCTCAACCTGGTCATCGGCCTGGCACTTCTCGTCGGCGGCATGCGTCATAGCAACCTGCAGGTCAACCGCACCGGTATTTCCGCATACTTATCCATGCTCGTCGTACTCATCGCCACCGCCTTCGCCTTTCCAGCTGTCATCGGCACCGATGGCGCATACAATTCCGCGCAGGCCATCACCATCGTGACCTTGACAGTCATCCTCTACGGATTCTTTCTCTACCGCCAAACCGGCGCCCAGCATGCCGACTTCACGGAAACAGACAAGGACGTCGTTGCTTCCAACAACCCCGGAATCGCCGCAATTTTCCGCGAGCACAAAGGCGAGATCTTCACCCGCGCGCTGGTTTTGCTCATCACGGTAATCCCCATCGTGATGCTCTCTCACGATATGGCATCGCTTCTCGATGACGGCCTTAACCGCCTCGGCGCTCCCATCGCGCTTTCCGGCATCATCATCGCAATGATTGTCTTTTTGCCCGAAGCAATCACCACCGTCCGCGCTGCCTGGGGTGGCGAAGGACAACGCGTGGTTAACCTCGCCCACGGCGCGCTCGTCTCCTGTGTTGGCCTCACTCTGCCGGTCGTGCTCATCATCGGTCTGCTTACTGGGCAAACCGTTACCCTCGCCGAAAACCCCACCAACCTGCTGCTACTAGGAATCAGCCTGGCTTTGAGCATCGCAACGTTTAACTCCCAGAAAGTCACCGCGATTCACGGCGGAGCACACCTATTCGTCTTCATCCTCTACGCGCTCAGCGTATTTTCTTAAAGTCGTTTCTTGCCAGGACATTCTGTGCTAGCGTGGGCGCCAGACACGGGGTGCCCGGAAGGGCTGAGATTAAACCCGAGAACCTGATCGAGTTCGGACTCGCGGAGGAATGTCGGTAAACGACGCAGGCAGTATATGCAGGGATACCTGTATCTATTGCAGCACGCTTCGCTTCTTCGAACTCGATATGAGTGATGAAACGGAGACAAGCGTTGATACCGAACGTATTAACCATTGCTGGCACAGATCCCACCGGTGGCGCGGGGATTCAAGCAGACTTAAAAGCATTTTCTGCCAACGGCGCATATGGGATGAGCGTGGTCACCGCAGTGGTTGCGCAAAATACGCGCGGGGTGGGAAGCATCGTCGCGATGGAACCTGAATTCGTGGCCGAACAAATCGCCGCGGTCTTTGAGGATGTCCGCGTCGATGCAGTGAAAATCGGCATGGTGGCCAATGCTGGAATCGCCGAAGCGATCACGCAGTCACTGGATAAATACGCGCAGTGCCCGGTGGTCTTGGATCCGGTGATGGTCGCTAAAAGTGGCGATCATCTGCTCAACCAGGATGATGTCGACGCGATTCGGGAGCGTCTCGTGCCGCGGGCAACGCTGATTACGCCGAATCTGCCGGAGGCATCGGTGTTGCTGGGCCGCGAGGTAGAGATGGGCAGCTTGGCAGAAATGCGTGAGTCCTTAAACGATCTGCGCGCTTTGGGCGCAAAGTGGGTGCTGCTCAAAGGCGGGCATTTAAGCGGTGCGGAAAGCACCGATATCCTCACCGGCGGTGATGCCGGCGAGCACACCGTGGAGCTGACCGCACCGCGCGTGGACACTGTCAATGACCACGGCACTGGGTGCACATTATCGGCCGCGATAGCAGCGCTTTTACCCCAACACGGATACGAAGAAGCGGTGCGCCGCGCCAAAGACTATCTCACGCACGCGCTGCGCCACGCGGATGAATTGGACGTCGGTGCAGGCCACGGCCCCGTCCATCACTTCCACGCGCTATGGAATAACGCGCCTTTGCAATTGCAAGGAACACAACGATGAGCACTCAACGATTTACGGACCTTTTGCGCGAGCAAAACCACACCACGTGGGAGAAGGCAGTTTCTCACCGCTTTGTGCAGGAGCTTTTCGATGGCACCATCGACGACTCTGTCATGGCCAGCTACTTGGTGCAGGACTACCGCTTTTTGGATAGTTTCTTGGTGTTGCTGGGGGCATCGGTAAGCACGGCGGATGCGCTTGAACCACGGCTGCGGTTTGCGCAATTTATTGGCGAGATAGCCGGCGATGAAAATACTTATTTCCTCGACGCCTTTAAAGCATTGGGCGTGAGCGACAAGCAGCGCGAAGAAATCCCGAATACCGAGCCGACCACCGCGTTTTGCGCGTTGATGCGTGAGGCTGCGGAAACCCGCGATTACGTAGCAATCGTCGCGGTGTTGCTGGTTGCGGAATGGTTGTACCTCGACTGGGCGACCCGCGGTGCGCGCCCGCTGCCGAAGAACTTCGTGCACGCGGAATGGATTCGACTGCATGATTTTCCTGAATTCCACGAGCGCATCGCGTTCTTACGCGCAGAACTCGACCGCGTCGGCCCAGCCCGGCGCGCTGTTGCGGAAGACTTCTTTCACCGCGCAGTAGAAATCGAGCTCGCATTTTTTGATGCTGCCTACGCCCACCCCATCACAGGAGAAAAATAATGACACTGTTTAATGATCTGAAAAAAGCCATCGGTACCGAGTGGACCGATTACACCGAGCACGAATTCGTGCGCAAACTTGGCGAAGGCACCTTGCCGCTACCCGTCTTCCAGGACTACCTAGTGCAGGATTATCACTTCCTCGTGCAGTTCGCGCGGGCGAACGCACTGGCTGCGTACAAAAGCCGCAACCTCGCCGATATTAAAGACGCGACGGGCGCACTGCAGGCTATCTTGCACGAAACCGAACTACACCGCCGACTGACTACACGCTGGGGAATCACGGAAGAAGAGCTTGATGCGGCGGCAGAAAAACAAACCACCGTGGCTTATACCCGCTACGTTTTGGACACCGGGATGTCCGGCGACCTGCTGGATATGCACGTCGCGCTTTCACCATGCTCCATTGGTTATGCAGAAATTGGTGTAGCCCTAGAGCCGCAACGAATACGGGCTCTAGATGCCGGCGAAGAACACCCCTACGGCGAGTGGATTGCGGAATACTCCGGCACGGAATTCCAAACCGCAGCACAAGCTGCCACCGAACGCCTCGACGCGCTAACCGCAGGTAGCGTCACCGCGGAGCGCTTTGATTCCTTAGTGGAAATCTTCCGCGCCGCGACCCGCTTGGAAGCAGCGTTCTGGCAGCAAGCACTGGACTCAGCTGACTGATTCAGCTGCCTAGTGTTTGAAGCAGCGTGCGTTCCAGCTCTAAGAATCTAGGGCTGGTCAACGCATCGATCCCCCGCGGCTTCGGTAGGTCAACGTCGAGAATGAGGCTGACTTTCGCCGGGCGCGGGCTGAGCACCACCACGCGGTCTGAAAGCAAGATCGCTTCGCGGACATCATGGGTAATCAACAGTGCTGTCCAATTATGTTCGGCCCACACTTGTTGCAGCCAGGTTTGTAAATCCTGTTTGGTAAGCGCGTCGAGGGCGCCGAAGGGTTCATCGAGAAGCAAAGTGCTCTTGTTTTGAACCACCGTGCGCAGAAGTGCTGCCCGCTGGCGCATGCCGCCGGAAAGCTCAAACGGCAAGGAATCTTCAAAACCCGCAAGCCCAAAGCGGGGAAACCATTCCTTGACCCGTGCCCGCGCCGCGCGGCGTTTAACCCCTTGGACTTCCAGGCCGAGTGCGGCATTCGCGGCGATGCTGCGCCACGGAAACAACGCATCTTTTTGCGGCATATAGGCCACTTCCCCATCGATACCCACCGTGCCACTAGTCGGTGAATCCAAACCGGCGATGATGTTAAACAGCGTGCTCTTGCCGCAGCCAGATGGACCGATGATGGAGACAAACTCCCCGGGATTCACCGTCAAAGAGATGTCATCCAGCACTGCGCGCTGGCGGGCATCGGCAAGCGGGAAGGTGCGTGAGATGCCCTCGAGGTGCAACTGCGGTGAGGTTTTAACGCTCATTGGCAGCGGTCCTTTCTTTGATGTGCCACGGAATAACGGCCCGTTCCACCAGGTACGTGGATAGGTAGAGCACAATGCTGATCACAGCTGCGACGGTAACTGCGGCGAGCACCAAATCGGTGCGAAAAGCATTCTTTTGCACGCTCATATAAATGCCCAAGCCCTGCTTCGCGCCGACATACTCGGCGAAGATGGCGCCCACCACGGCATAAGTAATACCGATACGCAAAGAAGTGAAAAAGAGTGGCAGCGCCGACGGTAGCCGCAGGAAGAGGAACTCTTTGATGCGCCCGGCACCCATGCTGCGCAGCAACGCCGATGCTTCCCTGTCCGCACGCGCAAAACCATCGACTAGCCCGATGGTTACTGGGAAGAAGGTCACCAGAGCCACCACCAGGATCTTGGGCAGCAGCCCGAAGCCGAACCAGATGATCATCAACGGCGCGATAGCGACAATCGGAATGGTTTGGGAAGAAATCAGCAGCGGAACTAGGCCACGGCGCATCAGCGGCGAGAAATCAATAACGATAGCAATCAGCCACGCGCACGCTAATGACACCGAAAAGCCCAGTAGCGTGACATTTAAGGTAGCCAGGGCATGCGCGCCAAGTGCGTTGCGATGCTCCCAACCGGAGCTTGCCACAAGCGTTGGCGCCGGCAGCACCTGCGGGCGCACCGCGGTCAAACGCACGATTAACTCCCACGCGATAAGCAGCACGGCCAGAAAGCCTGCGGGCACCCAGATATTCTTAAAAGATAAATACTGCTTCATCAGTCCTGCAAGTATTCATTGGTGAAAAATTCTTCCCACGCAGGCTGCTTATCCAACAGTTTGCCGTTGTTATCAGTCAGCAAATCGGAATCAAAGAGGAACTGGCCGAGCTCGCTCCAGTGCTCTTCGGTTTGCACGCCGAAGTCACCGTTGTCATCGAGCATGTACTTATCCGCGAGCATCTCTTGGCTTTCCACCAGCATGTCTAGGTCAGTGAGTAGGCCAGCGTTTTCTTCCTGCAAAATCTTTGCGGCGGCTTCGGGGTCTTCCACGGAATCTTCATAGCCGCGGGCAAGGGCCTGCACAAAGCCACGCGCGGTATCCGGATTATCTTCCAACCAGGTGTTATTGCCCACCACCAAGACTTGGTACGCATCCGGGAAACCATAATCGGTGTACGCGAAAGTCTTCAGGTCCACGCCGCGGTGTTCAGCTTCGATGCCTTCCCAGGCGACATAAGGGACGGTGAAATCAACATCGCCGGAGTACAACGCCTCATAGGCAGAGGTCCCCAGCGTCACGGTTTCGAATTCGCCGTCGCCACCCGCGGATTGCACCACGCCCTGCATGGTCTTGGTCTCCGCCGGGTTATCGAATCCACCGAAGGTCAACCCGTCCAAGTCGGCAGGGCTTTGGATGTCATCACGGTCTGCCAGTACCGCCACTTCTGTGGCCCAGGTTTGTTCCACGGCGAGTACTGATTTCAGGTCCGCGCCAGAGGCCATGGACATCGATGCTGTGTCTTGGAAGCTGATGCCGAACTCGGCTTGGCCGGCATCGACAAGTACTTCGGGATTGCTGTTGTTAAACGGCAGGATTTCCACGTCGATGCCGGCTTCCTCGAAGTAGCCCTTATTCAATGCCACGTAGAGCCCAGTGTGGTTGGTATTCGGTGTCCAGTCCAGCGCGAAGCGGACGGTGGTTTTCGCATCGCTTGCCGATGCCCCCTCCGCCTCATCACCTCCCGCACAGCTAGTCAGCAAGGTAGCAAGAGCAAGGACGCCGGCTGCGGCGATGGTGCGAAGAGAAATTGATGTAGTTTTCACGGTTTTGTTATTCCTTCCAGGATTCGGCCATGCTGCGGGCAACATGCTCGGGATTCTCGGCAGCACACAGCGCGGAGACAAAGCAGACACCAGCGGCTCCAGCGGATCGCAGATCAGCGATGTCTTCTTGGAGGACGCCACCGATGGCCACGGTCGGCACTGATGACAACGCGGTCAGGTGCGCAAAGCCCGCGATGCCCAGTGCTGGTGGATGGTCGGGCTTGGTGGAAGTCGGCCGGATAACACCGACGCCGACATAATCCACGGTGCCGGTAGGAAGCGCAGCAACCGCAGCAAGGTGATCTTCGGTATTCGCGGTTAAGCCGATAATGGCATCTGTACCGAGTTCTTCGCGCGCGGTAAATGCGGCTTCATCGCCTTGGCCTAAGTGCACGCCGTCGATGGCAATGCCACGCCTTTGGGCTTCGACGGCGACATCGAGACGGTCATTGATCACTAACTTCGCGCGGCCATCGATAACAGCTGCGAGCTGCTCAAGTTGGGATAGCTGCTGGTCAAAGCTGGCATTTTTATCGCGTAGCTGCACCGTGTGCACGCCACCGTCCACGGCCAGACGTACAGTTTCCACTACGCCGCGGGTTCCACACAGCACCGGGTCGGTGACTAAATAGATGCCATAATCCTGGTTGCTGCTCATGCCGCGTACTCCCGGATGCGCTGCTCCGAGGAGATGGCGGACGGGGTGAGAGTGGAGAGGGCATCGATAAGCGAAACTGCGAAAGACCCCGGACCTGCTGCTTGCGCGGCAGCTTGTTCGGCCGCAATGCCGTAGACCGCATGCGCCGCGGCGACTGCTTCAACCGGGGAATAGGACCCGCGCACTGCGGCAAACGTGGCTATCAACGCGCCCAGCGCGCAACCACCGCCGGTGACTTTGGTTAAAAGCTCATCGCCGTTAGCCACGCGGATAACGCGGATGCCATCGGTGATGAAATCCTCCGGCCCGGATACCGCCACCACGGTGTTGAGACGCTGCGCCAAAGCAATCGCGCCCGGCGCGGCTGCTTCTGTGGAATCTGTGGAGTCCACGCCCTTGCCGCCGGCTCCTTCCCCTGCCAGGGCAAGAATCTCTGAGGCATTACCGCGAATCGCGAACGGTGTTTGCGGCGCGAGTTTCTGCGCCAAGGCTGTGCGAATGGGCAACGCGCCAATCGCTACTGGGTCCAACACCCACGGTGTTGCGGATTCGTTGGCGGCGGCGACGGCTTCTTCCATCGCTAAGCGTTGCTCCGGCGTGGGGGTTCCCAAATTCACCAGTACCCCGCCCGCGACCCGGGCGAAAGGGCCCGCTTCCCCGACGATGTCCGTCATCGCCGGCGCTGCGCCTATACCAAGCACCACATTGGCGGTGAAGTTGGTAACCACCGAATTGGTTATGCACTGCACCAAGGGATTGTGCGCGCGTAGTTCACCGAGCAATGCTGCGGCAAAAGATAAGGTCATAGCCTTTCGCTTTCTTCCTCTGACGAAGAAGAATGTGCAGCATCACCGCAGCGCTCAATAGGACACCAATGGTATCCGCGCACAGCCAGTTTCATCCGGACAATCCCTTCGCCAGTACTAACTAGATCAGGTTCGACGGGTGTTATCTCAGCCGGTCTTTACGGCACCCCGTGTCTTAACGCACTACACTAGCCCAGGCCGCGTATCCCGGCAATAACTTTTGAGTCAGAGCATGCCGAGGGAAGAATTTATGTCCTTTTCGAGCATCCAGCGTGCTACTTCGTCTCGTTTGGGTGACTCGTGTGTACCTGCTCGAGGAACACCCTGTATCCATCCACATAAAACCAGATACGCGCCGAGCCCTTCGCCGTCGGTTTGTGCTGCCAGCGGTCATAGCTTTTCCCGGCGCGTTGGACCGTGGCGAGATCGCCCTTAAGCCGGTAGTTGGTGGGTGTTGTGGTCAGCGGTGTTCTCGTCAGAAAATCCCACGTCTCTGTTATAGGGTTGCGAATCGTCGCAACAAGATCCCGCCATCCTTTTCGAGCGTCGTTGGTAGCGAAGCGGATTTCATACTCAGTCTTCTTCGGGGGTCGAGGAACCAGCTCTCCCCTCTTGGCGGGCGCCACAATTACGGTCGCTCCACGATCTCGTCGTCATCGAGCCACTCGAGGTCAGCGCTTCCCAGCCCAGCAGCAACGGCGGTGGCTGTCTCTTTCCAAGAGGTCAGCTCGGAGATTGCCAGGTGTGGTTGTTCGGTGGCAAACGAAGCGCGGGCAGCGTCGACGAGGTCCTGCGCACAGGACTCACGATCCGCTGTAGACAAGGCGAGCATCCAAGGAAAGATTTTCGTCATGCGTTCGGTGAGCGTTCCATCTTCCTCAATGGCTACGGTAATTAACTGTGCAGCAAACTCGAGAAGACGCGCGCGCCCCTCAGCCTCGCGCTGCGACATCAACACCAGCGCCTCACCGTCGCGACGCGTGATCGTGACAGGATGGTCTTCGGCTGCGGCGAAGACCTCGGCCGAGTGCTTGCTCAGATCCGAGGAGCGACGTGTCTGGTCGGGGCGATCAGCTGTAATAGGCATAACCACATCCTATTCGGAACGTATTCGGAAGTCTAGTGTTATTGTCCTCCGCAAAAACTCGAGTCCCCCATGGCCCGAGTTTTGTTACTACCCTTGATTGTCAAAGGCCCTTGTTCCCCGCCTTCTTTAGGAGCACCAATGAACAGCATGTTTATTATCTACCGAGGCAGAACTGTGACCTGGGACAATAGGCCAAACGATCCGCGTACGTGGACAGTCGTTTGTGGATCAGTATGGACAGAAGACGAGGTCCGTAGCCTGGCAGACAAGGCCCGCGCAAAAGGAACACCTCTCATCTCGGCCGAGGTACCTCTCGCATTCACCGTAAACCCTGATTCCCCACCGACATCCGTATTCATTCCAGGCCAGATCTCCATGGACCAAAACGATCCGCTGGCTGCAGAGTTCAGTGACTTTATCCCAATGAAGGCCTACTTAACGCGGGAGGAAGCAGAACGAGGAGAAGATGACTGGGATTACGTATGGGAGTTTCCTCTTCCGTGGATTGGTAGATTTATGCTCACCCCCTTTACGCTCGACCAATTCCCAGATGAACGCATGGACCCCCACAAGTTCTCGTTATAAGCGATGTACGGTTTTCTGCAGAGCCGAAGAATCTCGAAGGAGTCCCGCGTGAAATCCCTGCATAACGTACAAGCGCACAGTTTCGCTTCCGATAATTATTCGGGCATTGCTCCGGAGGTACTGGCGGCGTTGACGACAGCTAACGGCGGGCACCAAGCGGCATATGGGGCGGATGAGTACACGGCATTGCTTGACGATGTCATCGTGAAGCATTTTGGCTCCACCGCCACCGCGTATCCGGTTTTTAACGGAACTGGCGCAAACGTGGTGGGTTTGCAGGCGTTGTTGCCGCGGTGGGGTGCGGTGATTTGTGCTGCGACTGCGCACATCAATGTCGATGAAGGCGGCGCACCAGAACGCATGGGTTCCATCAAGTTATTGCCCGTGCCAACCAAGGACGGCAAGCTCACCCCGGAATTAGTCGACCGCGAGGCGTGGGGCTTTGGCAATGAGCACCGCGCGCAACCGCTGGTGGTTTCCATTACCCAGACCACAGAGATGGGTACCTGCTATACCCCAGAGGAAATTCGGGCGCTAGCGGATCATGTGCACGCTCGCGGCATGGCCCTGCACATGGATGGCGCGCGTCTTTCAAATGCAGCAGCAACTTTGGGCCTACCACTATCAGCGTTTACCACCGAGGCCGGCGTGGATGCTTTAAGCCTGGGTGGAACCAAAAATGGCGCACTGGGTGCGGAAGCCGTAGTGGTTTTAAACCCCGATGCGCTAGTCGGTGGCGCGGAGGCGTTGCCGTTTGTGCGCAAACTATCGATGCAATTAGCTTCCAAAATGCGGTTTATCTCCGCACAAATCATCGCCCTATATGAAGGCGACGTGTGGCTTAACAACGCTCGTCATTCCAACGCGATGGCCAAGCGCCTGCGCAGCAAACTTGAAGAAGCCAACCTACCAGGACTGAGCTTTACCCAAGCCACCGAATCCAACGCAGTCTTCGCCACCCTGCCCGACGGCATTGCCGATGAACTGCGCCAAGACTTCCACTTCTACGACTGGGATGCCACGCGCAATGAAGTGCGCTGGATGTGCTCCTTCGACACCACTGAAAACGACATTGACGCTTTTGCCGCAGCCATAAAACAAGTGTGGGCTTGACACCCTAGCTAAGGCGCAAATCGGTGATACACGTTGCGTCTTCTGTTCCCGTGGCAAATTCCGTTGTGCCCTCTAATCCCTGGTAATTCACCGTGATGGTACCGGCGCTTCCGCGCGGAACCCAAAACCCGGCAAAGCCATTATCGAAGGTCGTGGCGGGGCCATCGACAAGCGTTGTGCCGGTTTCCTCATCAAAGACTGATACCTCTACTGGCTCATTGTCCAGCTCTCCCACGCAGGTGGTAAGGCTGTGATAGTAGCAATCATGGGTTTGCGACACGAAGGGGGCGACCGAGACATAACTCCGGTCCTCAGGCATAGCGAGTGTCACTTCTCCCGCCTGATTGCTCAGGATCAATTCTTCGCTTCTTACTGAAGCCATCAAATCAGTAGGGCGTTCAGCGATCGGTTGCTGATCCAGATAGTCAATAATCTCGCGAGCATCCATCCCTACTAGGCCGTACGCGTTTAGTACTTCTTCCTGCTCCGCGCCCGAGGATGAACAAGCACTTAAAGCGAGCGAAGTACCGACGATTGCGCTAACAATTGATGCGCTTTTTCTCGCAGCGCGCTGGGGGCTAACTGGTTGCGATCCAGCTCCATCCTGAATATTTTCCATAGGCTAATTAATAGCACCATTTCTCCTATCCCGACAAAGAGCTAGCTTTCCTTGAAACATACCCTCTCGGGGTATACCGTTGTTCATAGCGCTTAAATATCTATCTCCGCCATATCTCGGTTTCCTAGAATCCTAAAAATTGAGAGAAGAAGTGACATGAGTACCCCACACCACGATCACAAGTCCTCAAGCCATCATGGTCATGAAGTACATAGCCATGATGAACATGCGGGTCACAGTGCCACAATGTTTAAAGACCGCTTTTGGCTGAGCCTCCTACTATCCGTCCCGGTGATTGTCTTCAGCCCCATGTTTGCCACCTTCCTGGGCTACACCGTGCCGGAATTCTCAGGTTCAACCTGGGTCGCCCCGGTTCTAGGAACCGTGATTTTCCTCTACGGCGGCAGCCCTTTCCTCCAAGGTGGCGTGTCAGAGATTCGCTCGCGTCAACCGGGCATGATGCTGCTGATTGCCATGGCGATCACAGTCGCATTTGTCGCTTCATGGGTTACCACTTTGGGCATCGGTGGTTTTGAACTCGACTTCTGGTGGGAGCTTGCCCTGCTGGTTGTCATCATGTTGTTGGGCCATTGGATGGAAATGCGGGCCCTAGGTTCTGCATCTTCTGCCCTCGATGCCTTAGCTGCCCTCCTTCCGGAGAAAGCAGAAAAGGTTGACGGCGATGCTATCCACTCGGTAGCCATCTCTGAACTTACTGCTGATGACATCGTACTAGTTCGCCCCGGCGCGCGAGTACCTGCTGACGGCACCATCATCGATGGTTTCGCCGAATTCGACGAATCGATGATCACTGGCGAATCCCAGCCTGTATATCGCAACAGTGGCGAAACAGTTATTGCCGGCACCGTGGCTACGGATAACACCGTGCGCGTCCGAGTGGAAAAGATCGGCGCTGATACCACCTTGGCTGGTATTCAACGCATGGTTGCCGAAGCACAAAATTCTTCTTCCCGTGCGCAAGCCCTGGCCGATAGGGCCGCGGCTTTGCTCTTCTGGTTTGCCTTAGCCGCTGGCATTATTACGGCCATCGTCTGGACAATCATCGGCAGCCCTGATGACGCCATTGTCCGCACCGTCACCGTGCTGGTCATTGCCTGCCCCCATGCCCTGGGCCTGGCCATCCCCCTGGTCATTGCCATCTCTACGGAACGCGCCGCCAAAACTGGCTTACTCATCAAGGACCGGCTTGCCCTTGAACGCATGCGCTCCATCGATATTGTTTTATTTGATAAAACTGGCACCTTAACCGAAGGTGCACACGCGGTCACCGGTGTCGCGGCAGCATCGGAAGTGCCGGAGGGAGATGTTCTGGCCCTAGCTTCTGCAGCTGAAATTAATAGTGAGCATCCACTAGCCCGAGCGATCGTCACTGCTGCAGCCGCGCACCCAGTGGCATCGCAAAGCCCGCGCGTTGGCTCGGATTTCCGCACCGCCGCGGGTCGTGGCGTGCAAGCAACCGTCGATGGAGAAAACATCATGGTTGGAGGCCCCAATATGCTGCGCGAGCTTGGCGTTGACTCCCCTGACTCACTGCACGACAAGATTTCTACGTGGACCTCCCGCGGCGCAGGAGTCTTGCACGTGCTTCGCAACAAGGAAGTCATTGGGGCCATAGCCGTCGAGGATCACATCCGCCCCGAATCCCGCGATGCCGTCCGAGCACTGCAAGATGCGGGTGTGAAAGTCGCGCTGATCACCGGCGATGCTTCTCAAGTTGCAGAAAGCGTGGCCCAAGAATTGGGCATCGACGAAGTCTTTGCCGAAGTTCTACCGCAGGACAAAGACACTAAAGTCGCTGAACTGCAGGAACGCGGATTCGACGTGGCCATGGTCGGCGATGGCGTCAATGACGCGCCTGCCCTGGCGCGGGCCGATATCGGCATCGCTATCGGCGCGGGCACAGATGTAGCCATGGAATCCGCTGGCGTTGTGCTCGCCAGCGATGATCCCCGCGCGGTGTTGTCCATGATCACGTTGTCCAAGGCCAGCTACTCCAAGATGGTTCAAAACTTGGTCTGGGCATCGGGCTACAACATCCTCGCGGTCCCACTCGCTGCTGGTGTACTAGCTCCCATTGGCTTTGTTCTCTCGCCAGCGGTGGGCGCAATTTTGATGTCATTGTCGACCATAATCGTGGCCTTCAATGCCCAACTTTTAAGAAGGATCGATCTAAAACCAACGCATGTAGCACCCGCTACCTCAAGCGAAAAACTTCAACCATAAACGCTTGATGATAAAGCTTTCTAAACCATAATTTTCTCAACCTCAGAAAGGTTTCACATGAAACATTCCACTTCTCTCATCGCTCTCACGCTCGCCGCTGCTCTTACCTTGAGTGCCTGCAGCGACGCCTCAGATTCCGCAGAGCCTGCGCCGGCTACTTCCGAAAGGGCCGATAGCTCGGACAACGCTGCGACTTCAGAAAACGCAACGGAGGACGAAGGGCACAAAGACATGGCTCACGACCATCCTGAAGACGGCGGCGCTCCCCCAGCCGGAATTGAGGAAGCAGAAAACCCGACCTACCCCGTCGGCGCTGAGGTCACCTTGACCGCGGATCACATGCCCGGCATGGATGGCGCAACCGCAACCATCTCCGGCGCCTTTGATACTACGACCTATTCCGTGAGCTACACCCCCACTAACGGCGATGCTCCAGTTACTGATCACCGTTGGGTTGTGCACGAAGAACTCGTGGATCCCGGCGAAGCACCGCTTGCTGATGGCGCCAAGGCAGTGATGACCGCTGAGCACATGCCCGGGATGAAAGACGCCGAGGCCACGATTGATTACTCCACGCAGGAAACGGTGTACATGGTTGACATTAATAATGATGAGATGACCATGAAAAACCATAAGTGGGTTACCGAAAGCGAAATCGAACCCGCTCAGTAACCCATCAGCCTAAGGCAGCTTGTGACCCGCTGCCTGAATAAGGCTGTACCATTCAGCGCGGGCTAGCGGAATATCTGAACCCGCTGCGGCATCGACGATGCGAGAGGGCGTCGTCGTGCCCAGCACAACCTGCATGTTCGCAGGATGACGCGTGATCCAGGCACACGCAACGGCGATGGGTTCCACGCTATATTTCTCAGCGAGACGCTCAATCTCAGCATTGAGTTCCGGATAGTCTGGCGAGCCCAGGAAGATTCCCGGCTCACTCCCTTTTGCAAAGGCGACCAAGCCTGCAGCGTGATGTCATTAACCCGCGCATAGTCCACTAGACCACCACCATCGCGGGTAAAAGCATCATCCGACGTTGTCATATTCGACGTCATGCCCTGCGCAACCAAAGCAGAATGTGTAATTGACAGCTGCACCTGGTTGATCAGAATCGGCTGCTCCACGGCAGTCTTGAGCAGACCAGTCTGACGTGGAGTGTGATTGGAGACGCCAAAAGCGCGCACCTACCCAGATCTGCTCGCCGCCAAGGGCCGTTTTGCGTCTTTCTGGCAGCAGCATAGATCTGCCGATAACTGACAGTTCGGAACGAACCAAGTATAGGGACGGTAAAACAACAGGGATGACGCCAGAAACGGGTTACAAATGAGCCGGCTGCTCCACTATTCTTATATTCATGGAGTGGTTCACGCCTTCGCTACCGGCTTATGCTCAGATTGCACAAACCCTACGCACTCAAATTGAAAACAAAGAGCTTGGCCCTGACGACAAACTGCCTGCTGAACGGTCCCTTATGGAGCAGTTCAAGGTATCACGCATGACTATTCGTCATGCGCTAAAAATTTTGAGAAGCGAAGGGCTAATTTATAGCAAACGCGGCAGAGGCGGCGGTACCTTTATCGCTACTGCTCCGCCACTGGTTGAAATCAACCGCATGGAAGGCTTCTTGCCCCAGCTGCGTGAAAGAGACATGAAGGTAGACTCCACTCTCATCCATACCGATTTAGTGACCGCCACTGAAAAGCACCGGGCAGCCTTGGGTCTATCTAAAGGCGAACAACTTTTCAACGTTGTTCGCCTTCGAACTGTAAATAATTCTCCTATGCTCATCGAGGATTCTTATTTCCCAGTTACTGTTGCGCCAGACCTCCTTCACCAAGATTTGGAAGGGTCACTTTATGAGCTTCTTACCGATGTCTACCGGCACAAACCAACAGCCAAATGGGAATCTTTCTTACCGTTTGCTGCTCAAACCCGAGAACAACAATTACTCAAAGTGCCAGCACAACATCCACTACTGAAAATCCACCGTGTAGCTTATGACCAATCCAATAGCCCAGTTGAGTACTCAGAAGATATTTTGCGCTGCGACTCTGCTCAAGTGATGGTCACTACGAACCTTCAAGCGCAACAACTTCCGCAGCTAGATCATCCATAGTTGAATAATGAGCGGCCAAACGTGGGGTTTCAATGGCGCCACCAATGCCCACCACCCGCATTCCTAAGCTGTCGGCAGCAGTAAGGCCCGCGTTTGAGTCTTCAAAAACCAAGATTTCTTGTGCTTTAACCGCTAGGAGCTGGGCACCCAATGCAAACCCCTCTGGATCGGGTTTTCCTGCTTGGACATCTTCAATGGTCACCAGGCAGTTCAGCTCTTCCGCCAACCCGTACTCCGCAAGCACCGGTTCAATCATGGACCTTAAGGTCCCAGTTACGATCCCGACTTTCTTGTCATTGTTAAGTAGCCACTTCACGAAAGCAACGGAATCTGGTGTCAAGCACCCAGCAGAAATGCTAGCCGCCGGATAGATATCAGCTAAGGCACTCAAAAACTCGTTGATCCGAGCACCTTCACCACGGTGCTCAAGTACAGCCTGCGCGATATCAGGGTCTGAGCGCCCCAACAGTGCCGCATATTCTCCCGGATCCAACCGAGTCAATCCCAACTGCAATAGAGCCGAATCATAGGCCTGCTCCAAGAGACCTTCGTCGTTACTTAAGGTTCCGTTGAAATCAAAAAGGATTCCTCTAGATACTCCTATTAGTTCCTCTACCCGCACTTTTCCTCCTTTAATCGTGGACTCTTCTTAACCTAAGCCATTTCTTTAAAGGTCCGGAAGAGTTAGTTAAAGGTCTATAAAAAGCTTCTTCTAACGTTTACTTCAACGGTACTTCTTCGCAATATCGATCCTCCATACTCGTTTATGACGCTGACGCACGCTGTGAAAAGCAGAAAGTACGCTAATACTTTTGGTCAGCCACTACTTTGCTTTTAAAAATTGAAAGGCTCAACCATGTCTATTCGTCACTTCTTCTCACGGCGCACGGTTACTCTCGGCACCGCGACTCTTCTCACCAGCTCCCTTCTCGTAGCTTGTGGCAGTGCATCCAGTGAGACCACCGATGCAAGCGCTATCGGTTCGGATCTGGATGAAATTGTTTCTTTAGCTCAAGATGAAGGCGAAGTGCGACTCATCGCATACCCAGAGACTTGGGCGAACTACAAGGGCCACTTTGAAGAATTTGAAGAAAAATATGGCGTTGATATCCTCGTGGATTCACCGGACGCCTCCTCCGCTGAAGAGCTCGAAGCCGTAAAGAACCTTCGCGGCCAAGACAACCAACCAGATGTTCTTGATATTGGGTACTCTTTCACCACCCCAGCTAAGTCTCAGGAATTGGTAGAGGAATATCGTCCATCAAATTGGGACTCCATCCCAGATAATCTGAAAGACCCTGAGGGTGAATGGGTTGGTGCTTACTATGGCGTGCTTTCCGTTGCAGTTAACACCGATGAAGTTGACGTTCCCACGAGCTTTGAGGATTTGAAGGATCCTCAATACCGCGGAAAGGTTGCTTTGCCTGGTGATCCACGCCAGGGAGCGTCTTCAATCGCGACAGTCTTCGCGGCTTCGTTAGCCAACGGCGGATCCCTTGATGATATTCAGCCGGGTATTGACTACTTCGCGGAACTAGCAGAAATGGGCAACTTGGTACCAGTATCTGATGCTTCATCAGCATTAACGACCGGTGAAGCAGCCGTGGTCTTTGACTGGAATTACAACTGGGCTGGCCGTGCTGAGCAGTTGGAAAAAGACGGGGTCAACTTTGAAACCATCGTTCTAGAAGATGGCGTTTTCGGTAACTACTACGCGCAGCCAGTTACCATTTCTTCTCCACACCCAAACGCTGCTCGCCTGTGGGTAGATTGGCTCACCTCTGATGAAGGTTCGGAGCAGTACGCTCTTGGCGGCGCAATCCCGGCGCGCTTTACTGAACTTGCTGAGGCAGGCAAGCTTTCCGATGAAGCCTTGGACAACCTCCCAGATCCAGAGATCTTGGAGAAGGTTGAGCTTCCTACCCCAGAGCAAGGCGATGCTGCTAATAGCGTCATTGCCGCCGAATGGGCCCAAAAGGTCAAGTACTAATGACCCCTTCGCTTTCTCCTGAAGTTCAGGAGCAACCTGCTCCGCCTAAACAGAAGAAATTCTCGTACTCTCTTTCTGGTGTCATTGGTGCGCTCCCCTTCTTCGCATTCGTTGCTGCTTTTCTCATTATTCCCATCCTGACCAATGTCTTAAAAGCTTTTCAGGACCCGGCCGGTAATCCATCGACTGCTTCTATGACAGAGGCAATGGGAACCGGATACCGATCAGCATTTGCACTGACTTTTGGTCTGTCCATTCTCACCGCCGTGGTAGGTGGTGTACTCGGTCTCGTCCTCGCTTGGGCTCTCACCACTCCTGCGGGACCAAAATGGCTCAATGGCCTGGTCAATAGCTTTTCTGCTCTTGCTGCTCAATCTGGTGGCGTGCAGTTGGCCTACGGATTTGTTGCGCTTCTGGGTACCCAAGGTTTGATGACCAAGGCCGTAGAACGCTTCTACCCGGGCTTTTCTGAGGCATTCTCGCTTACCGATTTCTGGGGAGTTGCCCTAGTCTATCTATATTTCCAAATTCCTTTGATGACCGTTCTCATGCTTCCCGCTATGGCCGGATTAAAAAAGGAATGGTTCAACGCGGCCTCTTCTTTAGGGGCAACCCGCACGCAATATCTCAAAGATATTGCTCTTCCGGTGTTGTGGCCTTCGATGCTCGGCTCTGTCCTGCTACTTTTCGCTAATGCCTTTGCCGCATACGCTACTGCTTATGCGCTAGCAGGTGGTTCGCTGAACTTGGTCCCTATTGTTATCGGCTTCCTCATCAGCGGAAATGTTTTGTTAAACCCTAGCCTCGCTGCGGCAATGGTTACCTGGATGATGCTCATCATTATCGTCTCTATGGGTTTGCGCATGATTTTGTCTCGAAGGAGCAATAAATGGCTCAGCAATTAATTACTCCCGTGCCAACTCCAGCGGCTCACAAGGCCAACAACTCTACGGCTGTTACGGCGGTCTTCATCATCGCGCTGGTTTTCTTTTTCGCTCCTTGGGTAGCCGCAGCCATCTTTGGCTTCTCGCGGCCCGGCGAAGGGTTTACTTTCGGTCCGCTCGTAGAAGCCTTCGAAAACCCTCGTGCCTGGCGCGCATTGCGGGACACTTTGTTGCTCGCAGTAGCAACTACCGTGGTTATGTTGGTTCTCCTAGTTCCTACCATTGTTTATCTGAATCTGAATTCTCCGAAGCTAGCGAAAGCCGCTGAGACTCTATCGGTACTTCCCATTGTTATCCCAGCAGTAGCTCTAGTTTCTGGCGTTTCGGAGTTTTACCGCGCCGTGGCACCTGGCTTCCTTATTTCCTTATGGTCTTTGGTACCTCTGTACGTCATCATCGCCATGCCTTTGTGTTACCGGGCTATTGATGCCGGCGTTAAAGCCCTGGATCTCCGCACGCTCTTTTCTGCGTCCTCTTCTCTGGGTGCTTCCAATCTGCAGACGCTTATCCGAGTAGTTATTCCTAATCTTCGCGTCTCGATGTTGTCGGCATCCCTCTTGTGCATAGCTCTAGTTCTGGCCGAATTCGCCATGGCGTCTTTGCTGTTGCACTACACCTTCCCGGTATTCATTGTGGAAGTTTCCCGCAATAACCCACGCGGCATCGCCGCACTCTCTTTCATCACGATCCTGTTGACTTGGGCGCTACTGAGCATCATCTCTGCGACTTCCAAGGCTGACAAAACTAAGAATCAGAAAGGCGATTAAGCATGACGCAGCCTCGCATTCAGTTGAAAAATGTTACTAAGTCCTATGGTTCTAAGACTGTGCTCAATAATCTGAACCTCCATTTGGGCGACGCCGAAATGGTTGCACTCTTAGGGCCATCCGGTTGTGGAAAGTCCACAACGTTAAAGGTTCTGGCGGGACTTGAGCACTCTGACTCTGGTGAAATCCTGGTCGATGGCAAGAATATTTCGAAGGTCCCCACCCGCAAACACAACATGGGCATTGTCTTCCAAGCTTACTCTCTTTTCCCGCACATGACTGCTAAAGACAACGTGGGCTATGGCCTTCGAATCCGTGGCACTGACACGGCTGCACGTCGAAAGCGTGCTGAAGAATTGCTTGAGCTCGTAGGTCTTTCCGAGCATATGGATAAATTCCCAGTTCAGATGTCTGGTGGACAGCAACAGCGTGTAGCGCTCGCTCGTGCTCTAGCTATCTCTCCTGAATTACTCCTGCTGGATGAACCTCTTTCTGCGCTGGACGCAAAGGTACGTTCCCAATTGCGCGATGAAATCCGCCGTATTCAACTGTCAGAAGGCATCTCAACTCTTTTAGTCACCCATGACCAAGAAGAAGCTCTTGTGATGGCTGACCGAATTGGTGTGATGAACGCAGGAATCATCGAACAGATCGGAACCCCTAGCGAGCTTTATCACCAGCCAAAATCAGCCTTCATTTCCGAGTTCGTTGGTGTAGTCAACCGTCTTCCTGGAATCTTGCATGATGGTCATATCCACGTTCTGGGTTCTTCATTGTTCGTGACCAATGAACACCAGTTCGCTAGTGGCGACACCGCTGTTGCGCTTGTCCGTCCTGAGGAAATTGAAGTTAATGCGGATCCCGCTGGTAAGCACGTAGTACTTAATAAGCAGTTGCGCGGCATCTTCACCTCAGTCACCCTCACAGGTCCTGAGCGTTCCCCCATCCGCGTGGACATGTCCAGCCGCAATGCTGAAGCTTTGCAGATTGGCGAACCCGCGAGCCTGCGTATACAGCGCGATGACACCGTTATTGGTTCTCCCACGAAAAAAGAATCAGAAAGTTTGATGGAATATCAGGAGGAAATTCTCTAATGCGTTATCCAATCCCTGGACTTAGTCCAGCCCGTGAAAGCAATAGGCGCCGCATCTTGCTCATCGGTCTCGATGGGCTGCGTTGGGACATTGCTGCTGAAGATCATGTGGGGTCTACCCTAAAATCACTGGCTGAAGCAGGCTCTTTCCATGAGATGACCATGGAAGCACCAACTATTTCTGCCCCAGGTTGGGGAAGTATTCTTACCGGCTCTACCCACGCTCAACATGGCTTGAAAGACAATTCCTGCGTGGGCGGTAGAACTTGGAATCGCCCTGACTTCTTGGCTCAGTGCTTTTACCAGGACCAGGACACCCATACTTTCGCAGCTGCTGGGTGGCCAGTGCTAGTAGATCCACATGGTCTTGGCCCTATTATTCATCCCCGAATGGAACAGCAATACGCTGGCCTTCACCGCGTCATTGTTCGCGACGGAGAGACCTTTGGCTACCCAGTAATTGATGCTGAAATCACCGATATCACCCTTGCCGCATTGAAATCTGGTTCATTTGATGTGGGATTTACCTACTGCTGCGATGTTGACGACGCCGGCCATATCCACGGGCTTGAGGGTAACCACTATCGTGACGCAATCAAGCGTGTCGATGCCCACGTCAAAGCCCTAACCGACCTCATCTCCGTACGCCACGAAACATTTGCTGAAGACTGGCTGGTCGTCATCACCACCGACCACGGCCACGTAGATGAAGGTGGCCATGGCGGTGATACCGCACGCGAAAAAGAATCTTGGGTAATCGCCTGGTCTCCCGATGGTTATACACCAGACTGGGAAAAGGAGCTACGCCCAGAAGAGATCACTCCGCTCATCTTGCGTGAACGGGAAGCTTAAGGTTAAGGAAGCTTGTGACCCGCTGCTTGAAGAAGTCCGTACCACTCAGCGCGGGTCAGCCGGATATCGGAACCAGCGGCAGCATCGACGATGCGTGACGGTGTTGTAGTGCCGAGGACAACCTGCATATTCGCAGGGTGTCGTGTAATCCACGCGCCCGCAATCGCGATCGGTTTCACGCCATATTTCGTGGCTAGGCGTTCAATCTCAGCGTTGAGTTCCGGATAGTCTAGGGAACCTAAGAAGATGCCTGGCTCATGGCCTATTTGAATTGGCGACCATGCTTGCAGCGTAATCTTATTCACCCGCGCGTAGTCCACTAGACCGCCACCATCGCGCGTAAACGCATCATCCGACGTTGTCATATTGGATGTCATACCCTGCGCAACCAACGAAGAATGCGTGATAGAAAACTGCACCTGGTTCACAAGAAGTGGCTGTTTCACAGCAGTCTTGAGCAGATCAATCTGACGCGGAGTGTGGTTCGATACGCCAAAGGCACGCACCTTGCCGGCTGCCTCAAGTTCATCAAAGGCACGCGCTACTTCTTCTGTTTCCACCAGTGCATCGGGACGGTGCAGCAACAGCACATCAAGGTATTCCGTGTTCAGTGATTTCAAGGATTCATCTACTGAGGAAACAATATGCTCGTAGGACTGGTCGTATCCCCACGGGTCTTCAACGATTCCCGTCTTCGACTGCAGAGTAACTTCTTCACGTTCTGAGGAAGAAAGTTTTACGGCTTCAGCGAACCTACGCTCACACAGATGGTATCCACCGTTGGGAAAGTTGAAGCCATAGAGATCCGCATGATCAAAGTAGCTGACGCCAGCCTCACGCGCGGCATCGTATAAACCACGAATCTCCGCGTCAGACTTATCTCCGATGCGCATCATTCCCGCGATAATGTTGGGTACTTGTTGCCCGCTGCTGCCTAGTTCAACGCTTCGCATAAATCTTCCTCTTGGCTTGTAGTCCACTCGGATCTGTTGCGGGCGAGTCTAGCCTTTTATGCGCGCAGAAGATCCAAGTACGCCTCCAGCTGATTAAGGATCCGCTCCTCATTAAAACCGTCTGGGTCCATAACCGCGGTGATCTGCGAGCCTTGCAAGAATACCGCTAAAAGCTCCGCTGTGCTCTCGATGTCAGCAATTGAACGAAGCAGCCCATCTTCTTTAGCTTCCTTGAGCATGGTGGCTATCATCTCGCACCACCGATTCGTTGAAACCGCAGCAAGTGCCGCACGTTTCTCATCTTGGGCAGCGCTGTCCCAGAATGACACAACTATCCGCGCCTCATCACGCAGTCGTTCAGTAACTGGGAGGACTTCCAGGCACATCGCACGCAGTGCTTCAAACCCACGCAGGCCTTCGATGGACTTCCTAATACGCTCTTCGGTAGAGCTATAAACGTGTTCAAACGTGGCCTCTAAAAGGTCCATCTTGGTGTGAAAATACGGCTTTAACGCACCATTGGCATAGCCTGCTTCTTCAGCAATCTGCCGCATAGTGGCACCAGCTAGTCCCCGGCGCGCAATAACCCGCCACGTTGATTCAACAAGCTCCCGCTTGCGCTGTACATGGTCAACTACTTTTGGCATTCATTTTCTCCACTCAATAGTGCTGTTGACATTGTACTAAGCACTCCGCTGCTCAAGTTGGTTGTTGCGTGGTTCAAACTAATTTCAGATATCCCCTTGCCAATGCGTCACTTCAAGTTTATCCTCTACACCAGTAGAACTTAAACGTGGTGTGAACCACTTTAAAAACGTAGAGAGATTCACGTCAATCCTTATTCCCGGCAGAAAAGACCGATATGGCTACTTCACCGTCACAACAAGACACTCGCAATGGGCTCAAAAGCGGAAAGCTGTCCACGGCGTCATTGGTATTTATCATCATCGCGGCATCGGCACCTTTGACAGTGCTCGCTGGTGGTGCGCCCACTAACTACGCGGTTGCAGGACTGCTCGGAGTGCCCATCGGGTACGTGGTGCTTGGCATCATCCTGGCGCTTTTCGCCGTGGGCTATGGGCGCATGGCCAGCCAGATTCAATCCTCAGGCGCTTTCTACGTCTTCATTGCGCGTGGATTGGGACTGCGCCAAGGAATCGCGGGCGCTATTTTGGCGCTCGTTGCGTATAACCTCATGCAAATTGGCCTTTATGGACTCTTCGGGTTCTCCGCGGCCAATGCTTTGACAGCATTGGCCGGAATTGAGCTGCCCTGGTGGTTGCTTGGCATCGTGGGATGGCTCATCGTTGGCATCTTGGGCGTGAACAACATCGATTTCTCGGCCAAGGTACTTGGCGTCATCGTCACCTTGGAATTCTTGGTGGTCATTGTCTTCTCCGTCATGGCGATTGCCAATGCCCCAGAAGGAGTCAGCACCAGCGGTTGGCAGCCAGATCAGTTCTTCACCCCAGGCATCGGTGTGCTTTTAGCCTTTACGATGGCCGCTTTCATGGGCTTTGAATCCGGCGCTATCTACTCCGAGGAAGCCAAGAACCCTGAGCGTACTGTTTCACGTGCAACATATATTGCCGTCGGCATTATCGCTGCTTTTTATGCGTTCTCCGCGTGGGCGTTGCAGATGGGCGTGGGTCCAGGGAGCATCGTTAGCCAAGCGCAAGAATTTGGTCCCGACCTGGTCTTTGTCTGGCTCGCGGACTTTAGCACCACCGCATCCAATGCCGCGCACCTGCTTTTTGTCACCAGCCTCATGGCGGCGTTGATTGCTTTTCACAATGCTGCGGCGAGGTATTTCTTCTCCCTTGGGCAATCCGGGGTTCTTCCTGCAGCCTTCGGAAGAACCGCGAAGAACGGTGCGCCGATTGGTGGCTCGCTGGCGCAATCCATCCTGGCGATTGTCGTGCTGGCCGTCTTTGCCATCGTCGGCAGTGGCTCGGAACAAGAATTCCTGTTTCCAGTGGCGACCTTATTTACCTGGTTTACCAACGCCGCGGCCTTTGGCCTGACCTTCCTGCTGGCTGTCACCAGCTTTGCCGTAATGGTGTGGGCGAACCGTTACCACCGCGAGTACAGCGTGTTTGTGAAAACTATCGCGCCGCTGCTCGCCGGCATCGGTATGGCGGCGGTGACCGCGCTGATTCTCATCAACTTCAACCTCATGATGGACACCGAAGACTTCTTCATGATTTGGATCATGCCGGCCATCATCTTAGGTTCCGGGCTCATTGGCCTTATCTGGGGTGAGATTTTGATCCGCCGCAACACCATGAACTCCGCGCACATCACGGGCGAGGTAGCGGAGATAGAACCTGAGCCCGCGGCGCCGGTGTAGGCGTTTGCCTACTCGAAGCCATCAACATTTTTCACTTCAAGAAAAGGAAACCTTAATCATGTCTAAGAACAAAGTTGTCATCATCGGTGCCGGATTCGCAGGCCTCGTTGCCGCGCGCGAGCTGCAAACCGCCGGCATTGAATATGAAATCTTGGAGTCCAAAGACCGCATCGGCGGGCGTGCCTGGACCGAAGAGCGCATGGGTCGCCCGCTGGAATTGGGCGCTACCTGGGTGCACTGGTTCCAAGCGCACACCTGGACTGAGATCATGCGCTATGGTCAGCGCACTGAGATCACGGCGTCTCCTTCCGGCAATGATGCCCACTGGGTAACGGACGGCAAGGTAGTCAAAGGCACCGAGGATGACCTGGATGAAAAGCTCACCGCTGCAATGGGCGTGACCTATGAAGGCAGTGAAGAGTACTTCCCTAACCCGCATGATCCGCTATGGGTTCTCTCAGATGACTTCGACGGCCCAGCCGAAGTGCGTGAACGCTTTCTTGCCGATGACCAGAAAAACGCCATTGACCTTGTGAAAGAAGCCGGATTCGACCAAGAAACTATCGATCTTGTCGATGCCTTCTGGTGCGCCGGATACATCGGCGACCCATACACCGGCTCAGCGCTGATGGCGAAGCAATGGGGCGCGCTGTCTGATAATCGCTACCGCGTGATGGAAGATATCACCTTGAAGTGGAAGCTCAATCACGGCATGCGCTCGCTATATAACGGAATCGCCGGCGACCTCAACCAAGAAATTCGCCTGAACACCCCGGTGGCCAAGGTTGAGCACCATGACAACGGCGCAACCGTAACTACCGAATCGGGTGAGGTCATCGAAGCATCGGCAGTAATCTGCACCGTGCCAGTGGGCGCGCTGAGCAATATTGAATTCTCCCCTGCCCTACCCGATGCTGTACAAAGCGTTATCGATGACAAGTGGAACTCCCAAGGTGCGAAGATCTGGATCAAGATCAAAGGTCACCACCGCTTCCTAGGCTATGCACCAAAGCCAGCCAAGATGTCCGTGGTGCGCTCCGAATACTTCATGGATGACGACACCACCATCCTGGTCGGCTTTGGCTACGACAACACCAATATTGATCTCAACTCCATCGAAGACGCCCAAGCTGTTATCAACCAATGGCGCGATGACCTCGAGGTTGTCGATACCACCGGCCACAACTGGGTTGCCGATAAGTGGGCTGGCCAGGCCTGGGGAACCCTGCGCAAGGGCCAATTCACCCAAGGTTGGAGCCTTTTCGACGACATCGATTCGCAGTTATTCTTCGCCGGCTCCGATTATGCCTACGGCTGGCGCGGCGTCTGCGTCGACGGCGCGCTAGAAAAAGGCATGACCACCGCCCGCCAGGTCATCAACAGCATGCGGGAGACAAAGGAACAGTAAATGACGCAGACAACCGTATACACCGGAAAGATTTGGACCGGCGTTGCCGATGATGACTGGGTCGAAGCCTTCGCCGTTGCAGATGGCCGTATCATCGCCACGGGCGCGCTCCACGAAGTGGAGGACCAAGTTGGCACACCACATGAGACCATCATCATTGATAAAGGCATTGTTACGCCGGGGCTTATCGATGGCCACCTGCACCTAAGCCTCGGCGGCACCCAGCTGGCTCACGAGTTAGCTTTGGATCCCACCGACGATGCTGAAACTATCTTGGCGAAGGTGCGCGAGTGGACCTCGCGCCTGAAACCAGGTGAGTGGGTTATCGGCGGCATCATCGGCAGCGGTGTGCTGCCCATGCTCAATAACGTGGAGTTCTTAGAAAAGCTCGATGAAGCTTCTCACGGCCATCCGGTGCTGCTGCGCGATGACACCATGCACAACCGGCAAGTCAACACCACCGCTTTGGAGGCCATGGGTATTACAGCCGATTCCCCCGACCCAGAAGGCGGCACGTATGTCCGTGACGATCAAGGCCGGCTCACGGGCGCTTTGTGGGAGCTGGCCTGCGCGGTAGCCGAAGGTGTTGCTGCTAAGTCTCACGTTGATCCGCATCAGCGCCAGGTTAAAGCATTACAAGCCGCGCTAGATCGCCTGGCTGCGCTGGGGATAACGACTGTGCAAGATGCCGCGACCATGCTGCCGCACTTTGAGGGCTTAGCCGCGTTGGAAGAATCCGGCGAGTTAGACATGCGCGTGATTGCATCGATGCCCATTCGTCCCTTCATTGAAGACGGCACTGTAGGTGAAGAACTCTTCGCCGCCGGCATGGAGTTTGAAAGCGAACACGTGAAACCACGCTTTGCCAAGTTCGTTTTAGATGGCGTTCCCACCACGCACACAACGGCGCTGTTGAATCCGTATAAATGTAATCATTCCAGCCACGACCCCAACTTCCGTGGTGAGCTCTACTGGACTTTAGATGATCTCGTGGCAGCACTTCGCCGCTGTGCTGAGCTCGGTCTTGATGCCAAGCTGCACGCCACCGGCGATGCGTCGGTGCGCCAGGCTCTCGATGCCGCCGAAATCGTCCGCCAAGATACAAACGGCGGTCCTGCCATGCAGATCGCTCATATGTCGTTTATCTCCGAGCAGGATCTGGCGCGCTTCGCGGAGCTCAACGTTGCTGCCGATGCTTGCCCCTTCATGTGGTTTCCCAGCCCGCTTACCGATGGCATCTCCGACTTCGTCGCCGACGAAACCATGGCGAATATCTGGCCCTTCAAAGACCTACTCGCCACCGGTGCACTTATTTCCGGCGGTTCCGACTGGCCTGTCGGCCTGCCTGTTCTAAACCCCTGGTTAGGTATCGAAGGCATGGTCACCCGACAAGCCGCTGCCAGCCAATCCGATGCTGACTACGGCCATCGCACGGTCAACATCAATCAGGCCATCACCCTGCCCCAAGCCATGGCTGCGTTTACCCGCGAATCCGCCAAAGCTCTGGGCATCGCTGCAGAAACAGGCACCATCGAACCTGGGAAGTCTGCCGACTTCATCGCTCTCGACCGCGATATCTTCACCAGCGACATCAAGCAGGTTCACCAAACCCAAGTCTTAGGGCGCTGGGTAGCTGGTAAAACGAACTAGCTCAATAATTCGATCATCTACAACAAACCCGTTCCAATATTGCCTGAACCATTTCTCAGCGCCGAGGGACGGGTTAGTTTCGTCGGCCCCAACCGCTAATAGAGCGGCAAAGCAGGCGAAGAGTCTGACCAAAACCTGTTCCCCAGAGCACGCCCCAAAAGGACAGTTTTTAAATTACTGTCAGAGTCAGAAGGCGTTGGCACAGATAGCCCCCCGTGAAGCAGGAGCCTTCGGCCGCCGAATTAATGCAAAAAGCATATGACAGTCTCGACGCCATGATCGACAAGGCACGATACGACCCGGCGACCGCCCAACACTTGCTCGAGTTAATGACGTATCCCCAGGCGACGAGAACGCACGCTAGGATGTTCGCAATTCGTTCGCCCATCTCAGCATCCCACTGGAATTTCTGTCGCCCTAGCGTGGTCGAGTCCCTGCGGCAGCGGCTTTTCACAACTTCATGGGCGGTTCAGTTGATGCCGGTAAGGAAACCTAGAGAGGCCCTAGCAGCACGGGGGATGAGTTTATTAAAGGCCGAAGGCGCCGCCGCTGACGAGGATGAAGATACCCAGGCCGATCAAGACGATAGGGAACAACACATGCTCCCAACGTTCGAGAATCTCCGCGATGGGCGGACGGGTGGCCACGAACTTCGCCAACAGGACCAGGCCCGCCACCAGAATCAGAAAGACAACGCAGTAGATGATAACGGTGGCGGTATCCACGTTGAGAAAAACCGGGACATAGACGCCGATATTGTCGCCACCGTTGGCAAAGGTCACCCCGGCGACGGTCAAGACGCTTACGTTCTTTCCGCTGACTTTCGCGTCATCGTCGTCGTCATCGTCTCCCCGCCAGGCTTGCCAGGCCGCCCACAGCCCCAAGGTCAGGGGGATCAGCCCGAAGTAGGGGATCGCCTCGGTGGGCAGGAAAGCATCCGCCCCTAGGGTGACCAGAATCGCGGCTGCGAGGATGCCCGCGAAACCAAGGTACTGCCCGGCCAGGATCCGAAGTGTGGTCCCTGCTTGGCCGGCCCCACGGGCGAAGAACAGCGAGAGCACGATGATGTCGTCGATATTGGTGGCGATAAACAGACCAACCGCCCCCAGGAGACCAGTTACCACTTCCTGTTCCCCTCTCCGGTGGCACACCCGGGCACGTCACATGCCGAGTCAATACACGGGGCATTCTCGTCGGCAGCCAGAGTGGTATCCAGCAGTGAGTTCAACGCCTGGACAAGATGGGCGTCGACGATCTCGTAGCGGGTCTTCCGTCCCTGCGGTTCGGCGACCACAATTCCGCAGTCCCGTAGGCAAGTGAGGTGGTTCGACACATTTGACCGCGTCAGTTCCAGCTCCCGTGCGAGATCGGCCGGGTAGGCCGGGCCGTCCAGCAGGGCCAGGAGAATACGGGATCGGGAGGGATCGGACATCGCCCGGCCCAATCGGTTCATCACGTCCAAGCGTGTAGCAATAGTCAGCATGCACTGAACTATACAGTTATTGCTGAACTGTCGCAACGAGGGTCGAACGTCGGCCCGACGGTGATGTGTGGGACACCAGTACCCTTCGGTACTGTCTGTGTCGAAATCGTTCGTTTTTGACACAAAAACCCGGTTTCCGAAATGGTCCCATACGTAAAGGTGGGTGCGTTACGTTTTTGTATCACAACACAGTGCCGTATTCTATGTGCCCATTCACTGACCTCCGCACGGGTTCTGATACGTTTTTGAGGGTGCTGTTGCAAAGTTGGGGCAGTAGGAAGAGCGACGTGAAATAATCACAGCCATGGGTATCTTCTCCGGTCGTCATTTCCCCCGTGACATCATTCTGTGGGCAGTGCGGTGGTACTGCCGCTACGGGGTGAGCTACCGAGACTTGGAGGAATTGATGACTTCAGCGGGGTGTGCCGGTCGATCACACCACGATCTACCGCTGGGTGCAGAAATACGCCCCTGAGCTGGACAAGCAAACACGGTGGTACCGGCAGGTACCCGACTGGCAGGCCAGTTCCTGGCGGGTGGATGAGACCTATATCCGGGTCGGCGGCAGGTGGTGCTACCTCTATCGGGCGATCACCGCCGGTGGCCAGACCCTGAACTTTTACCTCTCTCCGAAGCGGAACGTGGCCACAGCGAAGCGTTTCCTGGCCAAGGCCCTCAGATCCAATACGTCAGCCGAGTATCCCAGCGTGATCAACACCGATAAAGCACCCTCCCTAGCCAGGGCAATCGCCGAGTTGAAGTCAGAGGGAATCTGCCCACCGACAGTGGAGCACCGTCAGGTGAAATACCTCAACAACATCCTGGAAGGCGACCATGGTCGGCTGAAGCGGATCCTCGGGCCGAAAGGCGCGTTTAAGAACCGGACATCTGCATATCGGACGTTGAAAGGGATGGAGGCGATGCACTCATTGCGGAAAGGGCAAGGCGCGATGTTTGACCTCGCGGGCAACCGAACCCGGACGCGGTGATCGTCAACCGGGTCTTCGAGACGGCCTAACAACGCCCACACGCAGCGGTCATCAGAGAATGAGAAACTGAGTCTTCGCTGCTCTCCGCCCAACTTTGCAACAGCACCATCCAGAGGCCAAGAATTTTTTGGCTCAAAATGCACCAAAGGTATTATCCTCAACGGCCAAAATGTTACTTCCAGGTAAGAAATAGTTCTTATTTAAAGATCGATCCTGGTGATCAATCCTGCCATCTTTGCTCTCGTCGAGCTGCAACTCTCGCATAGCGTGGTTGCTAAGGAGGTGTGCCCAATTGGATTACAAGTACCTACACACTTGATCGGTGCTGCACGTTTCAGGGTCCGGGTGCGCGGCGTCCTGTCTGAGGTCCGCGATAGTGTCGCGCAGCACGGAGAGCTGCGCGATCTGCTGCTCGATCTCAGCGAGGCGCACGTCAAGCAGGTCGCGCACGTGCTCGCAGGGCGCCTGGCCGCCGTCGCGGATGTCGAGGATCTGGCGGATCTGGGCGAGGGTGAGGCCCGCGGCCTGGCCGCGGTGGACGAAGTCGATCCGAGCGACCGTCTCGGGCGCGTAGTCGCGGTATCCGGACGGCGTGCGCTCGGTCGGGGGCAGAAGGCCCTGTTCCTCGTAGAAGCGAAGGGTCTTCGCGGTAGTGCCCGCCCTCTCGGCGAGTTCTCCGATCCGCATTGCTGTCTCCCTCCGTGGCCGCGCTTGACCTTCCCCTGCACTGGAAGGTCCAGTATGGCTGAGACAGAGCAGAAAGCCAAGAGTTGACAGGAGCAGCGATGCCTACGAAGTACGATCTCGCCATCATCGGATCGGGAGGCGGCGCGTTCGCCGCTGCGATCCGCGCCAGCACGCTCGGAAAGTCGGTGGTGATGATCGAGCGCGGGACGCTCGGCGGCACCTGCGTGAACACGGGCTGCGTCCCGTCGAAGGCGCTCATCGCCGCGGCCGGCGCGCGGCACGTCGCCGTCGACGCCGCAACCCGGTTCCCCGGGATCGCGTCGACGGCGGATCCCGTCGACATGCCCGCGCTGATCGCTGGGAAGCAAGCGTTGGTGGAGTCGCTGCGCGGCGAGAAGTACGCCGACGTCGCCGACTCCTACGGCTGGCAGGTCCTCCGCGGCGACGCCTCGTTCGTGGGCACCCCTGATGCGCCGGTTCTCGATGTTGCCGGAGCCGACAGAAGCGTCGAGACCATCGAGGCCCACCACTACCTGGTCGCGACTGGTTCTCGCCCGTGGGCACCGCCGATCGACGGCCTGGAGGAGACCGGATACCTGACCTCGACCACGGCGATGGAGCTGACGGAGGTCCCCGAGTCGCTGCTGGTGCTCGGCGGCGGCTACATCGCCCTGGAGCAGGCGCAGCTGTTCGCCCGCCTCGGCTCGCAGGTCACGCTGCTCGTGCGGTCCCGGCTCGCCTCGAAGGAGGAGCCGGAGGTGTCGAAGGCGCTCCAGGAGGTGTTCGCCGACGAGGGCATCCGCGTCGTCAGCCGCGCAGTGCCCACCCGGGTCTCCCGCGGCACGGGAGGCGAGGCCGTCGTGACCGCCGCCGTGTCCGGCGGCTCGCAGGAGTTCCGCGCCGACCAGGTCCTGGTCGCCCTCGGACGCCGTCCCGTCACCGATGGCCTGAACCTCGATGCGGTCGGGGTGAAGACCGGAGACTCCGGCGAGGTGGTCGTCTCCGACCGGCTGCAGTCCTCGAACCCGCGGATCTGGGCCGCGGGCGACGTGACCGGGCACCCCGAGTTCGTCTACGTCGCCGCCCACCACGGCACCCTCGTCGCCGAGAACGCGTTCGCCGACGCCGACCGGTCCGTCGACTACGTCCGCCTGCCGCGGGTGACGTTCACCGGGCCCGCGATCGGCGCGGTCGGGATGACCGAGAAGGACGTCCTCGCCGCGGGGATCCGCTGCGACTGCCGCGTCCTGCCCCTGCACCACGTGCCCCGCGCCTTGGTGAACCGCGACACCCGCGGGTTCATCAAGATCGTCGTGAACGCCGAGACGAACGAGATCCTCGGCCTGACCGCCGTCGCCAAGGACGCCGGGGAGCTCGCCGCCGCAGGCGTCCACGTGCTCGGCAGGACCGTCGCCGAGGTCGCCGACGCCTGGGCCCCCTACCTAACCATGGCCGAGGGCATCCGGATCGCCGCGAAGGCCTTCACCACCGACCCGTCGCTGCTGTCGTGCTGCGCATGAACGGCAACGCAGGCAATCGGGGAGATCTCATCCTGAAGAGGTGCAGACGATGAGCGCCCCTCCCCCTTGGTGGCTCCTGTCGGTTTTGAGATAAAGATGATTCGATAGGGCACACCCCAGGGGGACGGGTGCCCGGCAGGTGTCAGTGTCAGAAGGTGTTGGCACAGATCGGCCCTGGTGACCAGGGGTGTGACGACGACTTCTGAACACCATCCGGTCAGTCCTCATGGGCACTAGGACCTGTTATGAAAGTCGTTTGAGCCAGCGGTCAATGTTCGCGACCCGGATGACTGCCTCGAACCGGACGGCGAGTTTGTCGTATCGGGTGGCCACCCCGCGGTTGTGTTTGAGCGCGTTGAAGCAGCGTTCGACGACGTTGCGACCCTTATACGCCTCAGAGTCGAAGGCCGGTGGCCGCCCACCGGCAGACCCTTTGGCCTGACGGTTGTCGGCCTGGTCCTTTTTGACCGGGATCGTGGTGGTGATCTTCCGGCACCGCAGGTACGACCGGTTCGCCTGTGAGGAGTAGGCCTTGTCCGCCAGCACCCGATCCGGCAGACTGCGGGGCCGACCGGGCCCGGGGCGGGCCACCCGAATCCGGTCCAGGACTTCGGTCAGCTGCGGGCTGTCACCGGCCTGCCCGGCGGTCAGCGTGAACGACACCGCCTGTAGATGCTGGTCACAGGCCAGATGAATCTTGGTGGAGAACCCGCCCCGAGACCGGCCGAGGGCATGGTTGTCCGGTTCGCCGTCGAGGCGGTCGGAGGAATCTCGCCGCGCTCCGGCGGCGTGGATATGCGCCCGGCTGGTAGTCGAGTCCACGGAGATGTCCCATCCGAGTTGTCCCTGGCCATCGGCTCGGGACTGAAGGGCGGCTTCGATCTGTGCCCAGGTGCCGGATAGTTGCCAGGCACGAAACAGGGCGTAGACCCGCGTGGAGGGTTCCCCAGCGCACGCCGGTGGGAGCTGGGGACAGTGTGGAGAAGATCACTAAAGGGGCCGCAAGGTGGACATCGGAGGAGTTCAGGCGTTAGTGTTACCTCCGTTAGATAACGGAACGGTAACGGTCTGATCTCCAACGGACATATCGCTGGAATTGCTCAGGGCGGGACAACGGACAACGACGGAAGAAGAGTCATGCGCCTGAAGGCTTCGCGGTCATCCGGAGGAAGACACCGCACGATCACCACCTCGCAGACCAAGGGGCGTCTCGCCCTCGTGGCTGTAGCCGCCGGCACGGTCTCATCCGCCGGCGTCGGTGGCGCCACGGCCGCCACCTTGCAAGCCCCGGCCGAGGTCGAGGCTCCGGTCTCCCCGGAGGCTGCCACCGTCGAGGTGGATTTGGCCACCAACGACACGGCCCTGTCCTCGAGTGGGACGCAGGCCGCACCGCAGATTCTCGCTATCTCCGAATTCAAGCCGGTCGCCAACATCGACGAGCAGCTGGACAAGGCCATCCAGTACAACGCCGAGCGGGCCGAGAACGAGCGCGCTGCCCGCGCGCCCTCGGTGGTCAAGCCCGCTGAAGGCACCTTCACCTCCGGTTTCGGCGTGCGCTGGGGAACCCTCCACGCGGGTATCGACATCGCCAACGTCGTGGGCACCCCGATCCTCGCGGCGATGGGCGGCACTGTCATCGACTCCGGCCCGGCCTCCGGTTTCGGGCAGTGGATCCGCATCCAGCACGATGATGGCTCGATTGCCGTCTACGGTCATATGGAGACTCTCGACGTGACCGTTGGGGAACGCGTCACCGCTGGTCAGAGGATCGCTGGCATGGGCAACCAGGGGGTTTCCACCGGCTCTCACCTGCACTTCGAGCTTTACCCGACTGGCAGCGGGGCGGTCGACCCGTTGCCCTGGTTCGCCGAGCACGGCGTCACCTTCTAACCTTCCCGCACTCACCAGGACCGGCCCCGACACCGGAACCGGCGGCAGTGACTGGGTGTGAGGCACCCGCCTCAGACCGCAGAGACGCTTCTCACTCATCGCCGACACAACCCGGACTTGATAGCTTCTCCAGGCAGGGCAGACCGGGGCACAGGGGAGGCAGTCCGTGCTCGTCATATATGGGGGCGGCGAGCGTCCCGCCAACGAGGAGCAGGTGCCGTAATCCACGTTTAGTGGGATACTTCCGTAACCTGCCTTCTCCTGCGCCAGCTGACGAGGCCGGTAACCGCAGGCCATGCAAGAGCCAGCATCGCGAGAACCAACAGGGGCGTATCCCCCATGCGCGCATACGGCGTCAAACCAGTATGAAGGGGAACGGTTGCCGTCAGCAGTTCGTTCGTGCCCAGGCCACTGAGTTGTGAGACTGTGCCGTCGGGCTGGATAACTGCGGAGTATCCGGTGGGGGCAGCCTGGAGAACGGTGCGGCCAAACTCGCGGGCACGCATCCGGGATGCGGCCACTTCAATTGCAGGTACTTCCTCGGTCACAAAAGACGCGGCGTTGGTCGGTGCGAGGAGTAGCTGCCCACCATTGCGAACGGCATCGGCGACCCGGTCGGCGAAGAAGACCTCATAAGAAATGACGATCCCCAATCGTGGTGTCCCGCTGGGATCGAGCACCGCCGGTCCCTCTCCGGCAATGGCGTCGCGGGGGATGAACCGTGCGTCCTCGCTGAGTCGTTCAATCAGATTGCGCATAGGGATGTACTCGCCGAACGGCACACGATGATGCTTCTCATAGCGTCCTAACCGGGTCCCGTCCGGTCCCCACACTATGGATGCGTTCCGGAAATGTTGATCCTCGGATTCGGTAATTCCGACAACGATGTTCGTGTCGAGTTGCCTGGCCAGTTCAGCGAAAGCTGCATCAACGCGCGTCCCGTCGATTGAGCCGTCGATATTGACGACGTTTTCGGGCAGCAGAACCAGATCAGGGTCCCCGGTGATATCTTCGGCAGCCTGTAGGTGCCGGCGGGTCGTATCAAACGGATCGGTATTGACCGCGCGAAGACCGCGGGGGCCTCCACCCTGCACGAGCACGACGTCAAGGCTGCCTTCTGCCGTATCATCTACGATCGTTGGCGCGAACGCCGGTACCGCGAGTACCACGACCACTGCGACCACGGATGCTGCACGGGCTCGTCTCGGCCCGAAGATGACAGCGGTAACAACGGCCCCCGCAACTGCGGCCAACGCGGTCACCAGGAGAGTCCCACCCAGGGGCGCTGCCGCCATGAAAGGACCATCGGTCTGGCTGTATCCGAAAGCGGACAGCGGGAAACCGCCGAACGGGAACCGGTGCTGCACAGCCTCCAATAACACCAGGGCAGCAGGGGTGAGCAGCCACCAGCCCGACCAGCGGCTGCGAAAAGCCGCCTCGTTAGGCGATACCGCGGCAACCAGCATTAACAGTAGCGCCTGAACGGCAACAACAGCAGCGTATCCGGCAGTGTTGAAGTCGGTGAGCCAGCGCAGAGCAAGAGCGTAGTGCACCACCCCGCCCAACCCACCGAGCCACAAACGGTTACGTAGTGGTTGACCTGCCAAAGCCAGCATGAACATAGTCACGCCCACCGGGAACAGCACCCACCAACCGCGTGGCGGCAGCGCCAGCCACCAGACCACCGCAGCTCCCATCATGAGCGCGGTGGGACCGGCCAATCTGCGCCAGTTATCGCCGGCTATCCCCCGGGAAAGACGTGAGACTGTCACGTCTGCTGCAGTACTAGCCTTCACCGGAGATCACGGCCTTCTTCGGGTTGCTGCTCAGTTGTGAATATATGCCCAATCCTTCGAGTCATGTGACAGCAACTTTCAGTACTTTCCCAGTGGATCTGGGGGTGTTCGGCAAAGCGTTGACGAATCCGGATTTAGTTCAGGCCGGCGTAGGAGTGCAGGCCGGAGACGACCAGGTTGATGAAAAACAGGTTGAAGATTACCGTGGCCAGGGCCAGGATATTGATCCACGCGGCCTTGTGGTCGCGCCACCCGGCCGTGGCACGGGCATGCAGGTAGGCGGCATAGAGCACCCAGGAGATAAAGGATGCGGTCTCCTTCGGATCCCATCCCCAAAACCGGCCCCACGAGACCTCCGCCCAGATCGCACCCAGAACAATGCCCAACCCCAGCACGGGCAACGTAATGATGGCGGACTTGTAGGCCAGGGCGTCAAGCTTTTTCGCACTCGGCAGCGGCTTGGCCACAGCACCGAAGAAGCCACGCTCCGCACCCTTCGGCTGCCAGATACGCAGCAGGTAAAGCAGGGAAGCGATGCCCGAGACGATGCCAATCGCCGCGCCCAGGGAGACGGTGGAGACGTGAACCGGTAGCCAGTAGGACTGTAGGGCAGGGACGACCGGGGCGGAGTCGGAGTAGAGGCTGGTGCCTGCGAAGAACAGCAGGACGAGGATGGGGACCAGCAGCCAGGGCCAGACGCTGCGCCATTCGCGGTGTTGAATGACGATCGCGGCGGCGATCATCGCCAGCACGCAGATCATGGAGATGTATTCGTACATATTTCCCAGCGGGAAGCGGTAGGTGGCTAGACCGCGCAGGACCACAGACATGAGGTGGATGGCCGCACCGACCCACACCAGGGCTTGGGTCATTCCGCCGAATTTGTGGGCGGAGGATTCTTTGGCCGCGAAGTGTTCATCGGTGAGTGGGGTGTCTGCGGCGGCAGTATCCTCATCGGGACTGTCAGTGAGGTCAGTGGTGCTGGCGCCGGTGCGCACGGCGACACGTTCGGGTTCTGCGATATGTTCGCGCAGCCGTCGGGCGTCGATGACCCCCTGCATCTTCACGTAGAAGATCAGGGAGAGCACCAGGGCGAGCAGGTAGACCACGAACGCGGTCTGGAAGGCAATATCAGAGAAGGCGGAGAGAGTCTGATTGACAGGCATGAGGGCACGATTCCTTAGAATTGAAGGTGGGTATTACTGACTGGGGTGGGTAACCGACACTGGGGTAGCCTCCTCGGCGTCCTCATCGATGTCGTCGGGGTCGGGCAGCCCGAGCAACTCACGGTGGATGTCATCGAACTCGCTGCCCCAGCCAGCCCGGTCAGTCCGGGCTAGGCCGGCTATCTCTACGACGGTTGCGGTGCCATCAGCGGAAGGCTGCAGACGGATCCAGATACGCCGGCGCTTGATGACCAGAGAGCCGATGAGAGAGGCGAGCATGATCACGGTGGTCACCAGCACCCACGGTTGGAAGGGGTCGTGGCTGATCTGGTAATTGGCGAACTCGCTGGCCCCGTCAAAGGTGACGGTCGTACCGTCATCCAGGGTTACCTCCTCCCCCTGTTGAAGGTTGACGCGTTCGATTCGTTGCAGCTGTCCGTTGGCAATCAGCGTGTCGTCGAGTTCGAAGATGGACTGGGCACGGCCGGTGTCGAGGCCAGCGTCACCGCGGTAGATGTCAATGGCCACGGCCGGATCCCGCATCGCCGGATACGACGAGGTCAGCAGTTGACCGTTGTCCCCGCCCCACTCGGCGGTGGGGGCAAAGAGTCCCTCCAGCGCGATTTGGTTTTGCCGGCGTTCAAAGAGATCGGGATACATCCCGGCCGGTGGGTCAAACCGCATCGCACCAGAGGACAGGAAGAAGGTCGGATCTTCGGGGCCGAATTGCAGGGTCTGCGTGCGGGTTTCACCGTTGGGCCAGGTCACCGTGAAGGTGGGGGCATATCCGTGGCCCATCAGATAGATCCGGTCGCCGGCCACCCGCAGCGGGTGGTTGACCTGCAATTGGTAGTCGGTCCACTCCTCCTTCGGTGTGAGGATGTCGTCGCCGATGGCATAGGAGATATTGGAGGTAAACATCTCCGCCTGGCCATTGGGCAGGTAGTCGGCGGAAAAGTCGTGGGCGTCGAAGCAAAACGTGGTCAGTCCCGTGCCGTCGAAGGTCGGGCCAGCCCGGAACGAATCGAAGTTGGCGGTGGAGGTATTGCAGAACTCGGTGCTCTGTTCGATCGGCGGGGTCTCGTAGTTACCGGATTCGGTGACGATGATGACCATGCCCTCGTAGTAGACCATCCGACCGGCGGCGATCGTGACGAGCATGCCCACCAGCGAAAGATGGAATAGGAGGTTAGCCAGCTCCCGGGTATAACCACGCTCCGCGGCGAGGGAAAACACCCCTGCCCGGTCCTGGTTCGGCTGATACTCGGCGACCTTCCATCTCTTCAGTCGTCGGTGAGCATGTGCGGTGACCTCTGATATCGGCTTGTCGATCATGCCGGTGGCATGTAATGGCAACCGGGCCAGGCTTTTCGGTGCCCGGGTCGGTGGGGTTTTCATCGCCTGGTAGTGGTCCCAGGAGCGTGGCAGGATACAGCCGACCAGGGAGATGGTCAGCAGCATGAAAATGGAATTGAACCAGGTGGATTCGAAGACGTCGAACAGCTGCAGTTGGTCGTAGATTTCCGCTAGGCGGCCGTTGTTGGCGATGTAGTCGGCGACGTTGCCTTGATTGAGGCTGCGCTGGGGCAATATGGTGCCAGGGATCGCTGCGATGGCGAGGACGAACAGCAGGACTAGCGCGGTGCGCATGCTGGTCAGCCAGTGCCAGGCCTTCTTCGGATACGTCCATAGGGTGCGCATCAGGGTGGTCATGAGTGTTCCTCTTCCAGACCCCAGCCGGCACCGAGCGGTAACGGCTGCAGGGATGGGGATTAAGTCGGTGTGACCGGTGGGGTGACCGGTCAGGTGTTAGATCAAGGTGGCGCCATATTCGACGGTCCACTGGCGTACCCAGTTGATGAAGTACGCCCACGCCCCGCTGGCCAGGGCAATGCCGACGGCGACCATGAGCACCCCGCCGAACATCTGGATCTTGCGTGAGTGGCGGCGCAGCCAGCCGACGGTGCGCATTGCGCGCGCCGAGCCGAAGGCCATGAGCAAAAACGGCAGTCCCAGGCCCAGGCAGTAGCCGAGGATGAGGATGACCCCACGCACGGCGGTCATACCCTCGGTGCCAGCCGAGACAGAGATGATCGCCGCGAGCGTGGGCCCCAGACACGGGGTCCATCCCAGAGCGAAGACCCCGCCTAACAGTGGGGCTCCCAGCCAGGTGGACCACTTCTTCGGAGCCATGCGGGTATCACGCTGCAGGGCAGGGACCATGCCCATGAACGTCAGCCCCATGAGGATGGTGGTCACCCCACCGATGCGCATCAGGGCCTCGGCATTGAGCGTGAGCATGCTGATCGCCCCGAAGACGGTGACCGTGGCCAACACGAAGACGACCGTGAAGCCAAGGATGAACAACCCGGCGGCACCGGCCACGGCCCACTGGCGTTTTTTGGTCACCACGGAGCCGTGTTCGGAGTCATAGCTGACCTCGCCGCCGACCACACTGGCCAGATACGACATATAACCAGGGACCAGCGGGACCACACACGGGGAGGCAAACGAGACGAGGCCAGCGGCAGCAGCAGCGAGGATGCCGATCAGCAGCGGCCCGGTGGCCGCAACGTCAGCGAACTGCTGGCCGATCGCCAGCTGTGCCATCACATCAACGGTCATGGTGCTGGTGCCTCCTTAGCCAGTGGGAGGGCGACGTCGAGGACGTCCTCGGCGTCGACCTCCCGGAGGAACACCGCTGCGGGGCGGTGCTGCTTGTCCAGGATGATCGTGGTCGGGATGACCGAGGTCGGTACCCCTCCCAGGTCCGCGGCGGTACGAAACGGCGGGTCGTAGATTGACGGGTAGGTCACACCGTTGTCGAGTTTGAAGTCCTGGGCGATGGTCTGGTTGTAGTCACGGACGTTGATGCCCAGCACCGTGCCACCGAGGGGGTCGAGAGTCTCCTGGACAAGCTGCAGGTCATCGACTTCCGCCCGACACGGTGCACACCACTGGCCCCAAGCGTTGAGGACGACGACCTCGCCTTCAAAATCAGACAGGCTGATCTCCTCACCCTCCTCCATCAGCGACGGGCCGGAGAAGTCCGGCAGCGGGGCACGTTCCTCCTCTGCGTAGATAATCTCGGTTTGGCCTCCTGGTGAGTGGAACTGGAAGGTGCCCCCGACGGCGACGGCGTTTCGGGCGCCGTCGCCTGAGGAACAGGCCGTCAGGGTCACGGCGGTGAGCACCGCGGCAACCGCTGTGGCGGCTCTGCGGGGTGTGCTCGGCATGGATTAGATCTCCTTATTCCGGGGCGGTGGGGAAGAAGACGGTGTTCTGGTTGTCCCGGAAGACCACAACACCGAGGAAGGTCATCGTGCTGCCCGGTGGGTGGTCTGCAGCGACTCTGCCCACCTCGGCACTCAACCCTGCTGTGGGGTTAGGCGTACCGCAGGGAACTCATCATCCCGGTTTCCTGGTGATAAGCGTTGTGGCAGTGAAACGCCCACTCACCGGGGTTGTCGGCGATCAAGTCCGCGTCCACCGTTTCGCCGGGGAGAATGAGGACAGTGTCCTTGCGCAGGCCGCTACTTCCGGGAAGAGCCCAGGTATGCCCGTGCAGGTGCATCGGATGGGGCATGGCCGTGGGGTTGTGCATCCGCATCCGCAGGCGTTGGCCTTCTTGGACTGTGCCCGGGGAATCAGCACCGTCGATGCGCAGTCCCCACTGGTAGGGCATCATCTGGCCGGTTAATTTGACCTCTGTTTCCTTATCCACGTCACCGGCCGGGAGCAGGGCTCGTTCCGCCGGCTCAAAGGACGTCAAGAAGGTACCGGGGGCAGTGAGTTCGGGGAAGGTAGTCTCTGGTGCGGGGGTCTGGCCCGCGGCGGTCCGGATGACGGCAAACGCCCGGTCGTCCTTGCCGGCGGCCAGGGCGGTCAGGGGAAAGACACCATCACCGAGTACCACCTCCACGTCGACACGCTCACCCATCGAGAGGTAGAACGACTCGATGTCGTGGGGAAGGACCGGGAAACCGTCGACGTGGGTGACGGTCATGCGGTGGCCACCGAGAGCCACCTTGAAGATGGTGTCAGCGCCCGCGTTGATGAACCTCAGGCGGGCTTTATCCCCCGGTCGGGCATTAAACGTTCGGTGCGCCCGGGGAATGCGTCCGTTGATGAGGTAGTGCGGATACATGACATCACCGGCATCTCCGCCCAGAGCCGGATCGGGCGTGCCGTGGGCCATCATGCCCCCCTCACCACCCATATCCATCCCGCCGTGGCCACCCATGTCCATGTTTCCGTGGCCACCCATGTCCATCCCCGTCAACATAGTCAGCTGATCTTCGGGACTGCTGCCGTCGATGCCGTCCAGCCAGTCGTCGAGCACGATGGTCCACTCGACGTCCTGGTCCTCAGCGTCTTGCGGGTCACGGATGATCAGTGGGGCGTGGAGGCCGCGATCAAGCTGCAGGCCGGTGTGGGAATGGTAGAAGTAGGTGCCACCGTGGGGGACTTCAAAAACATAGGAGAAAGACTCGCCAGGTTCAATGGGGTCCTGGGTCATGCCGGGCACACCGTCGGCTGCGTTGTGGAGTGCGATGCCATGCCAGTGGATGGAGGTGCTCTCAGGCAGTTCATTGGTGATATCGACCTGGAGGACGTCGCCGGCGGTGGCCTCAATGGCCGCATCCCCGGTGTCAGAGACGTATCCCCACGTCTTGGCTTCGATGCCGCCGATATCCAGAGAGAGGGGCCGGGCGGTCAGTGTTCGGCGCACCGTCGGCTCACCGAGCGCAGTGGGGGTGGGAGTGGGGCGAAGGGAGGGACCTGGTGCCGAGGCAGCGGGTCCAGGGTCGCTGGTGCAGGCGGCCACGGCCCCGGTGCTGGCGAGGACGAGCCCGCCGAGCAGAAGCTGTCGTCGGGAAAACGCGTTCGTCATGATTTAACCTTCCTTGGTGCAAGATTTCAGTGACACGGGAGACAGGCGCAGGTGAGGACCCTGCTGAGCCATCACGTCAGGCGCAGGTCTGTGACACAGGTGGCACCGTCGTCGGTGGTGGAAAACTCCGTGGTGCCGGTACGCCCCTGGTAGCTGACCTCAATCAGGCCGGTGGCATCATCGGGAAGCCAGAAGCCAATAAACCCGTTGTCGAAGGTGGTTGTCGCCTCGTCCACCAGCACCTCACCGGTCTCCTCATCGGTGATCGTGACCTGGATATCCTCATTGTCGAGTTCCCCCAGGCAGGTCGTGAGGCTGTGGTAGAAGCAGTCGTGGGTGGAGGTGAGATAGGGTGCGATCGAGACATACGTCTGATTGTCGGGAAGATCGACCACGACTTCCTGGTCATCGCTCGAGAGCAGCAGTTCATCGGCACGCACGGAGGCGATCAGATCCGTGGGACGCTCAGTGACCTTCTGCCGGTCGAGGTGATCAATGATCTCCACCGCGTCCATGGCGGCCAGGCCATGGGTAGTCAGGAATGTATCCTGGGACACCGTCCCGTCGGCGGTGGGTTCCGGGTCGGCGGCCGAACACCCCGTGAGGGCGAGGGCAAGGGCGGCGGCTGCGATCGCTGCTCGTTTCACGTCAATCTCCTTGGATCGTGGTAAGACCGTGAGAAGACACCGCCTCAAGGTCGATGCCATACCTTTTCTAGCACGGGTGCCTGACGGCCCAGAAATCAAAAACCCTGCTCACAGCCTTATAACAGGGCGAAAAGGGGGTGACTCCGGTGGGCTGGGTCACCACCGGGACACCACCCCACAGCCGTGGGCGATGTCCTTCTACCCGCCCCGGGTATGCGGTGCAGGCAGTGAAATCCCTGGTGGCGCTTGCTGAACTGACCAGGGGAGGCGATGCCGCCGGCTCGGGGTGGGGCACGGGGGTGACGGCGGTCGAAGGGTGATGTTTGAAGATTTGATGAAGGTTTCCCCGCCGGGCGCTGAGCGAGGGTGGTATTCTCCCCTGGCCGGAGCGATACTGGGGTCTATGGCTGACCGCACACCGACCACCGCCACGCCCCCGGGGCGGGTGCTGGTCGTCGATGATGAACAACCCCTGGCTCAGATGGTGGCCTCCTACCTCATCCGGGCCGGCTTCGATACCCGCCAGGCGCACACCGGCACCCAGGCCGTGGACGAGGCCCGTCGCTTTTCCCCCGATGTTGTGGTGCTGGATCTGGGACTGCCCGAACTCGACGGCCTTGAGGTGTGCCGACGGATCCGCACCTTCTCGGACTGCTACATCCTCATGCTCACCGCGCGTGGCAGCGAGGACGACAAGATCAGCGGTTTGACCCTGGGGGCGGATGACTACATCACCAAACCTTTTAGCATCCGGGAACTGGTGACCCGGGTGCATGCGGTGCTGCGCCGCCCGCGCACCAGCACCACCCCACCGCAGGTGACCACCCCCTTGATCGTTGGTGACCTCATCCTTGACCCCGTCGCCCATCAGGTGCGGGTGGGGGAGACGACCGTGGAGCTCACCCGCACGGAGTTCGAGCTGCTGGTTGCCCTGGCCCTGCGCCCCGGCCAGGTGCTGACCCGCCACGACCTGGTCACCGAGGTCTGGGACACCACCTGGGTCGGTGATGAACGCATCGTCGATGTCCACATCGGCAACTTGCGTCGCAAGCTCGGCACCGACACCCGGGGCCGGGGGTTTATCGACACCGTGCGTGGCGTGGGCTACCGGGTGGGGCAGCCATGAATCACGGACCCGGCCTGACCTTCCGCTTCCTGGCCGCCCAGGTGTTGGTCGTGGTGATTAGCCTGCTGGTGGCCGCGGCCGTGGCCACGGTGGTGGGCCCGACCCTGTTCCATGATCATATGTTGATGACCGGCCGGGAGGACCCCTCGCTGGATCTGTTCCATGCCGAGCAGGCCTACCGGGACGCCAACCTGATCACCCTGGCCGTCGCCCTGCCCACCGCCTTGATCAGCGCCCTGCTGGCCAGCCTGTGGTTATCGCGTCGCCTGCGCACCCCCCTGCAGGATCTCACCCGCGCCGCTACCAGCCTGACGGCCGGCAACTACCGTATCCGCGTGTCCGTCGGAGAAGCAGGCCCCGAGGTCACCACCCTGGCGCATGCCTTCAACACCATGGCCGACCGGCTGGAACACACCGAACAGGTCCGCCGCCAGATGCTCTCTGATCTGGCCCACGAAATGGGCACCCCCTTATCGGTGCTCACGGTCTACCTCGATGGTCTCCAGGACGGGGTCGTGGACTGGAATAATGCCACCCACACGATCATGGCTGACCAACTCACCCGCCTGACCCGGTTGATGGAAGACATCGACGATGTCTCCCGGGCCCAGGAACACCGGATCGATTTGGACCTGGCGGAGGAAGGGCTCGGGGATCTGCTCCATATCGCCGCTGCTGCCGCGGGGGAAGCTTATGCTGACAAAGGCGTCGTTTTACAGGTCGAGACCATTACGGACACCGCCCGGGTGCTCGTGGACCGGCAACGCTTCGGCCAGGTGATGAGCAATCTCCTGTCGAACGCGCTACGGCACACCCCGGCCGGCGGGCAGGTCCGGATCAGCGTCCACCGACAGGGGGCGTCCACCGCGCTCATCCACGTCGCCGATGACGGCGAGGGCATCCCACCTGGCCAGCTCGGACACATCTTCGAACGCTTCTACCGGGGGGATGCCGCCCGCAGCCGGGACAACGGCGGGGCCGGTATCGGTCTGACCATCTCCAAGGCATTGATCGAGGCCCACGGCGGCACTCTCACCGCCACCTCTCCTGGCCCCGGTGCCGGATCGGTCTTCACCATCCGTCTTCCCCTGCACCAGGAAAACGTGTCCCTGATGCTCAGTGACCCCCACTCCCGGGGACAATAATTCTGATAACCTCGGCAGCGATCCGTATCAACCCCTGGACAATACCCCATAGGGGTATATGATGGGAGGGGAAACCCCGCCTGATCCCCCGATCCCACAGGAGAGATCCGATGACCACCCCAACTTCCCCCTTGCTGCCGCTGGCCTCCGACGGTTGTGGATGCTGCGCGCCCTCTACGCCGTCCGCGACCGTCTCCGCCCCGGCCGTGGCCGCGGCAACCGACGCAACACCTGAAGGTCCCACCACCTACCAGGTCACAGGCATGACCTGCGGACACTGCGCCGGCAATGTCACCGAGGCGGTGAGCGCTCTGCCCCAAGTCGACGACGTCCAGGTCGACCTCATCGCCGGTGGGGTCTCCATCGTCACGGTCACGGGTTCCGTGCCCGTGGAAACCGTCCACCGGGCGATTGAGGAGACCGGCTACACCGTCTTGTCCTGATCGATTCGCCCATCATCTCGACCCCGACCGGGTTGAGCGAAAGGAACCTCATGAGCACTCCCCACCACCACGGTGATCACCCCGCTCCGGAAACAGACCACACCCACCACCCGAATCATGCCGGTCACGAGCACCATGCGGATGCCGCCACCCACGACCAGGCCATGCCGCACGATCATCCGCATTCCACTGTCGATGAAGAACACCAGGTCCACGATCACGGTGAACACGCCGGCCACAGCGCCGCGATGTTCCGGGACCGCTTCTGGTGGTCGCTGATCCTGTCGGTTCCGGTGGTGTTCTTCAGCCCGATGTTCGCCGACCTGCTGGGATATAATATTCCGGAGATTCCGGGAGCCTACTGGATTCCTCCGGTCCTGGGCACGATCATCTTCCTCTACGGCGGCACCCCCTTCCTCAAGGGCGCAATGTCCGAGCTGAAATCCCGCCAACCGGCCATGATGCTCCTGATCGCCATGGCGATCACCGTGGCGTTTATCGCCTCCTGGGTCACCACCCTGGGGCTGGGCGGGTTCCACCTAGATTTCTGGTGGGAACTGGCCCTGCTGGTGACCATCATGCTGCTGGGCCACTGGCTGGAGATGCGCGCTCTTGGTGGAGCCTCCTCCGCGCTTGACGCGCTGGCAGAGCTCCTGCCCGATGAGGCCGAGAAGGTCGTCGACGGGACCACCCGCACCGTAGCGATCTCAGAGCTAGCCGTCGACGATGTCGTGCTGGTCCGAGCCGGTGCCCGCGTCCCGGCCGACGGGACCATCATCGACGGAGCGGCCGAATTCGATGAGGCCATGATCACCGGCGAATCCCGCCCCGTCTTCCGGGATACCGGTGAGACCGTGGTGGCCGGCACCGTGGCCACCGACAACACCGTCCGGGTCCGGGTGGAGGCCACCGGTGGGGACACCGCCCTGGCAGGCATCCAGCGCATGGTCGCCGATGCCCAGGCCTCCTCCTCCCGGGCCCAGGCCCTGGCCGATCGAGCCGCAGCCTTCCTGTTCTGGTTCGCCCTGATCGCGGCCCTGATCACCGCCGTGGTCTGGACCATCATCGGCAGCCCCGATGATGCCGTGGTCCGCGCGGTGACCGTGCTGATCATCGCCTGTCCGCACGCCCTGGGCCTGGCCATCCCCCTGGTCATCGCGATCTCCACCGAGCGGGCCGCGAAATCCGGGGTGCTCATCAAGGACCGGTTGGCCCTAGAGCGGATGCGCACCATCGACGTGGTCTTGTTTGATAAGACCGGCACCCTGACCGAAGGCGCACACGCCGTCACCGACATCATGGCTGCCGACGGCATTACCGAGGGCGAGCTGCTGTCCCTGGCCGCCGCCGCCGAGGCCGATAGCGAGCATCCCGTGGCCCGGGCGATCGTGGCTGCCGCGGCCGCACACCCGGAGGCCTCACGCCGCCCACTGCGCGCAACCGGTTTCACCGCCGCCTCCGGCCGCGGGATCCGGGCCACTGTCGATGGCACCCAAATCCTCGTGGGTGGGCCGAACATGTTGCGCGAATTCAGTCTGACCATCCCGGGTGAGCTCACCGACATCACCGGTTCCTGGACGCAGCGAGGCGCCGGAGTGCTCCACGTCGTCCGCGACGGTGAGATCATCGGTGCCGTGGCCGTCGAGGACAAGATCCGCCCCGAATCCCGCGCGGCGGTGCGCGCCCTGCAGGCCCGCGGGGTGAAGGTGGCGATGATCACCGGTGACGCCACCCAGGTCGCCCAGGCAGTGGGCAAGGATCTGGGGATCGATGAGGTCTTCGCCGAGGTTCTGCCGCAGGACAAGGACACCAAGGTCACCCAGCTGCAGGAGCGCGGTCTGAGCGTGGCCATGGTCGGCGACGGTGTCAATGACGCCCCGGCCCTGGCCCGGGCCGAGGTCGGTATTGCGATTGGCGCGGGTACAGATGTGGCGATGGAGTCCGCCGGGGTGGTCCTGGCCAGTGATGATCCCAGGGCCGTGCTGTCGATGATCGAGCTCTCCCATGCCAGCTACCGCAAGATGGTCCAGAACCTGGTCTGGGCCTCTGGCTACAACATCCTCGCCGTTCCCCTGGCCGCCGGAGTGCTCGCCCCGATCGGGTTCGTGCTGTCCCCGGCCGTGGGCGCGATCTTGATGTCCCTGTCCACGATCATCGTCGCCCTCAACGCCCAGCTGCTACGCCGGATCGACCTGGACCCGGCTCACCTGGCTCCGACCGACGGCTGATTCCAGCAGGAGACACCCACCGCGCCTTCTCGGAAGGCGTAGTCAGGTGCGTGAGGCTTCCGCGATAGTGCCGATTGTTTCATCCAGGACAGCGTCGAATTCGCGGTCGTCCTGGCCGACGCCGTCGCCCACATCGCCCCCGAGGCCGAGGTGGCCCTCATGGTGGGCCCGGGCGGGGACCGGCAGCGGCCGTCGGCGAGCTGCTCCCTGAGGAGCTGCTGATGGATTGGCCCGAGACCGACGATGAGGGCAACGCGCTATTTGGCCCGCGCATCTGGAATGGCCCGGAGGCCTGGTCCCGGGTCGTCGGACAAAACGATGATGGTTGACCAGGCAGCGCAGTAAAGCTGGACCGAACGAAGTTTTTGTAACGACTGTTTGACAAGGTGTGAGACAACGAGATGAGTGCCGGAATCGCCGAGCCCAAAACCCGGGGCCGCAAGACCGCTTGGCTGCTTGGCCCTGCCTTGGTGGCGGGGGTCGCTTACCTTGATCCGGGCAATGTGGCGGTCAATATGTCAGCAGGAGCGCAGTTTGGGTACTTGCTGGTGTGGGTGATTGTTGCGGCCAATATGGCGGCTTGGTTGATCCAGTACATGTCCGCGAAGTTGGGCTTGGCCACGGGGTCGAGCATGGCTGAGCTCCTGGGGAAGCGCATCAAGAGCCGACCAGGTCGGGTTCTATACGGACTGCAGGCGCAGTTCGTGGCGATCGCCACTGATATTGCCGAGGTAATCGGCGGAGCGGTAGCCCTGTGGATCCTGTTCGACATTCCACTCGTGATGGGGGCGATCATCACGGGCTTGATCTCCACTATCTTGCTTCTGGTACAGGCTAGGCGGGACGCGAAGACCTTCGAGTTCGCGATCATCGGCCTGATGATGGTCATCGTGGTCGGATTTTGTTACGGCCTGTTCCTGGCGCCGCCCGAACCCGGTGCTGTCCTTGAGGGGATGATTCCTCGGTTCGATGGTACTCAGTCGGTGCTGCTTGCAGCGAGCATCTTGGGGGCGACGGTTATGCCGCATGCGATCTACGCCCACTCTTCACTTGCCCGTGACCGCTTCGGAATCGATAAGACCTATCCGTTGCCGCGGCTGATTCGAGCCACTCGAGTCGATGTCACGATCGCGCTCACGATCGCAGGATCCGTCAACCTGGTGATGCTGCTCGTTGCTGCGACCGTTCTTCCCGGGGTATCGGGCACCGATACCCTTGAAGGTGCCCACGCCGCCATACAGAATGCGCTTGGAGTTACGGCCGGGTGGATGTTCGCGATCGCACTCCTGGCCTCCGGTCTCGCCTCGACAGCTGTCGGCGCTTATGCTGGGAGCGATATCATGGGCGGTCTCTTCCGCACCCGCCTGAAACTCCTCACCCGACGTCTGATCACCATCATCCCGTCCATCATCGTGCTCGCGATCGGTACCGACCCCACGTATGCCCTGGTGCTGAGTCAGGTGATCCTCTCCTTTGGGATCCCGTTCGCCCTCGTTCCTCTGGTGTGGCTGACCTCGCGAAAAAAGCTCATGGGATCCGCGGTAAATACTTGGTGGACAACGGCGATGGGCTGGCTCGTCACTGCCGGAATCATTGCACTCAACATCGCACTCATCGCGCTCGAAACAGGTATCGTTTGAGCCCATATCGACTGCGCTTTTCATGTCTTTGCGTCCGGCAAGCAACGAATCGGAAGCGGAAGGTTGACGGTTTCCAGTCATCATTGCGAATCCTGACCAGATGAGGGATTCAGATGGTGTGAGGTGGCCTGGGTTGGTCGGAGACTAGGTTTTACCCTAGGAGGAAGATCAGCATGGCACGACCCAGTCAGTACGACGCAGCCACGCAGGACCGCGCGGTGCGCATGTACTTCGAACGCCTGGAGGAAGGCGACATCTCCAAGGCAGGTGCTCGCCGGGAAATCGGCGAGCTTCTCGGCGTGAAGGAATCCACCTTGCGCAACTGGATCCGCAAACAGGAAAAGCAGGCCGAAGCTCCTGAGCCCAGTTCCTTGTCCTACGAGCAACTCCAGGCCGCCTACGACGAGCAGGCCAAGGAAGTGGCCAAGCTGCGACGTGCCAATGAGATTTTGAAGACGGCGTCCTTGGGTTCAATCCGTCAACGCAACATCACTTCGTACTGCTCAGCGGGGGGTACGGAACCCGAGAACCTTGCGGGGACGGTTGTTGAGCTTGTCAGCGACCTCATCAAGATCGGCCTGACTGAAGCCCTTCATCGATGACTTCTTCGGAAAGTACTGCCGCAACAACCGGTTAGTATTCTCGTTTGTTCCACGTTGCCACGGGGAATGAGGATCAGCGAAATACACCTTCATCCCCGTACCGGCAGCGACTTCTTTATGACCGGCCAATTCCATTCCCCGGTCCCACGTCAACGACCGCTTCGCCCTATCCGGCAGATGCCGCAATTCACGAACGAGTCCTGCTGTCACGGATGCCGCATGACGGGAGTGGACGTGCACAACCCGCGTCAACCGAGTCGCGCGTTCGACCACCGTAGCGATCTGCGACTGACCGGAGCCGATGACGAGATCTCCCTCCCAGTGCCCGATCTGGGCCCGGTCATCTCCCTCCGCCGGGCGCTGGGAGATCGGCACGGCGTCTTTGATCTGGGAGCGCCACTGCCCACTGGTCGTGTTGGAGCGTGCCTTCCTGATCGGCCGGCGGGAACGGAGACGTTTCTGCAGGGCTTTCGGCAACACACCCCTGGACTGGATGAACAGTGATTTGTAGATCGACTCGTGAGAGATCTGCATCCGCGAGGTGGGAGAGTAGGTGATCTTGAGTCGTCCGGCGATCTGTTCCGGTGACCAGTCTTCACGCAGGCGCGCGGCCACGTATCCGCGCAGGACCGGGTTCTTGGCGAGTGTGCAGCGTTGCGGTCGTCGGGCACGGCGCCAAGATCGATCATCGGCATCGATGGCGCGGTAAGCCTGACGGCCCTTGTTGCGGTTGATTTCGCGGCTGATGGTCGACGCCGAGCGGTTGAGCATCCGGGCAATGGCGCGGCAGGACATCCCGGCGCTTATACCGCGGGAGATCTCTTCACGCTCTGCCAGCGTAAGAGAGCCTGGGCGGTGTTTCTGCGCGGGAAGATAAATCCCTCCCCGGGGCAGGAGAATGGAAAAGATTGATCCTGGCGGGGAACCGACTTCACGTGATATTTCGCTGAGGGAAGAACCGGTCTTCCATAGATCCCAGACTTTCTGGCGTTGATCTTTGGGTAAGCCTGGCCGTCCGATTGTGGCCATCTGATTCTCCCCTTCATGAGGTGGGCGGAGATGGTGTTGCACTCACGGGTTGAGTCTAAGTCGGCTTTTTCGCTCAGGCGGAGCTCGACCGCAAACTTCGGTGATCGTGGAGTTCATCCGCACCTACCGGAAGCGCTTCGGGGTCGAGCCAATCTGCGAAACCTTGACTGCCCATGGCATCGCGATTGCCCCGAGCACCTTTTACGCCCACCAGGCCCGCGGCTTCGGCCCCTCAGAAGCTGAGCTGGATGAGGCCTACGATGCCCACCGCATCTTTCGGCTGTGGGAGGGAAACCGCAAGGTTTACGGCCGGCGCAAGCTCTGGAAGACCGCCATACGCGACGGCATGACCATCGGGCGTGACCAGGTCGAACGGCTGATGAAGATCACCGGCATCCACGGTGTCTCACGAGGGATGCACTGCAAGAAAACGACCGTGGCCCACCCTGCCCACCGTCGGCACCCGGACCTGATCAACCGGCGGTGGAGCCATCCGACGCGTCCGGATCAGTGGTGGATCGCGGACTTCACCTACGTGTGGACCAGCAAGGGATTCTGCTACGTCGCCTTCATCGTCGACGCGTACTCGCGGATGATCCTCGGCTGGGTGGTCACCCGGATGGTGCTCATGGCCCTGGAACACGCGTTGTTCAGCCGGAAACGGACGCGGATGGGCTTCACCGCCACCGGCATTGTCCATCACTCCGATGCCGGTGCGCAGGGTGGATTCAATCGGTCGTCGCAACACCTTGACAACGGAGGTGTTTGGTGGCGAGGAAAGACTGGATTGCGAAGACCGGAGATGCGCCCGAGAGGGTTCGTCGGCAGTGGCGGGCAGACCGGGCGCTGCGGCCGCCGATGCGGTCGCCTGGACGGCCTTCTCCGTCGCGGGTGGTGCAGCGGCAGTTCTGGCGGCTGATCGCGACCGGGGTGACGACGGCGGAAGCGGCGAACGCGGTGGGCGTGTCCGTCCCCGTCGGGATGCGCTGGTTCCGCCACGCTGGCGGTATGCCACCACTGAGTCTGGCCGAACCATCGGGCCGATACCTGTCGTTCGAAGAGCGTGAAGAGATCGCACTGATGCGCGCCAAAGACAAAGGCGTGCGCGAGATCGCCCGTGAACTGGGGCGTGACCCGGCAACGCTCTCCCGAGAACTGCGCCGCAACGCAGCGACTAGGGGCGGAAGGTCCGAGTATCGAGCGCTAGTGGCGCAGTGGAAGGCGCAGGAGACCGCGAAGCGCCCGAAAGCCGCGAAGTTAGCCGTAAACGACGCGCTGCGGCAGTACGTGCAGGACCGTCTCGCAGGCAAGGTGCACCGGATTGATGGCACCGTGGTCGATGGGCCAGCGGCGTTCGCCTTGGAAGGGGTTGAACAAGCCTCATCGGGCTGACCGACGGTGGTCGCTAGCGTGGAGCCCGGAACAGATTTCCCACCGATTGACGATCGATTTCCCCGATGATGAGTCCATGCGTATCAGCCCGGAGGCAATCTACCAGTCGCTCTACATCGAGGGACGCGGCGCGCTCAAACGCGAGCTGGTAACCTGCCTGCGTACCGGGCGGGCGCTGCGCCAGCCGCGGAAACGGTCACGGAACAAGCCACAGGGACACGTCACCGAGGATGTGGTGCTCTCTAAACGACCCTCTGAGGCCGATGATCGCTCGGTTGCCGGGAATTGGGAAGGCGACCTGATAATCGGCACCGGTCGCTCGGCGATCGGGACCCTCGTCGAACGCTCCAGCCGCTCCACAATCCTAGTGCATCTGCCTCGCTTAGAAGGTTGGGACGAGCAGCCCGTAGTGAAAAACGGTCCCGCGCTGGGCGGCTATGGGGCTCTCGCGATGAACGCCGCACTGGCGACGTCGCTGTCTGCTCTGCCTCTCCAGTTGCGCCAGACCCTGACCTGGGATCGCGGGAAAGAGCTCTCCGGGCACGCGCAGTTCACCCTCGATACTGGCACGAGAGTGTTCTTCGCCGACCCCCACTCGCCCTGGCAGCGCCCGACGAACGAGAACACAAACGGGTTGTTGCGGCAGTACTTCCCGAAAGGCACCGACCTGTCTCGGTGGTCGGCCGAGGAACTCGAAGCAGTTGCTCTCGCGCTCAACAACCGGCCCCGGAAAGCTCTCGGCTGGCGTACGCCCGCGGAAGTATTTGCCGAGCAGCTACGATTACTTCAACAGACCGGTGTTGCATCGACCGGTTGAACTCACCCAGTACACGTCAGCGTCGTTTAACTCATGTTGTCAGGCTCTAGGAGTGACCCAGTCCATGGGCGCGGTCGGTACCAGCGCTGATAATGCTATGGCGGAATCTTTCAATGCCACGATGAAAAGAGAGGTTATCCGCGATAGGAAAGTCTTTGCCAATCCGCTGCAATGTCGTCAAGAGGTCTTCCGCTGGTGCATCAGATACAACACCCGACGCCGGCATTCATGGTGCGGACAGATACCACCTGACGTGTTTGAGTCACGATCTACTACACTGAACAAGGCAGCATAACTGCCCCCAACTTGTCTACTTTTCGGGGGTCAGGCCCTTCAACGCCCCATCCAACCCAGGACGGTCGGTGGACGAACCGCTGACAGTATCGTCGAAGATGCGAAAGCACTTTTCTTTCTTCAACGCTGCGGTTTGCCGCTCCAGATTCTGATCTTTAGAGCTAACCCGCGCATAGCCGACCTTTTTCCCGGAAATAACCTCGGAATGTTCAGGAATGTCTAGAGGTAGTGACGGTTCTGTTCCATTATCCATAACACAACCCTAGTGAACATTAAGTTTGCGAGGGGGGTTGTAATTTAAAAACTGTTCTTTTGGGGTGTTGTCAGAGTCAAAAGTCGTTGGCGCAGATTCCGAGAGTCATCCTGTCGCAATGCGCGGTTATGTGGACTTCGAGGGGTCCTTCTGCCGCGTAGGTAATACCCCAGTTTCTTTGCGCAGCGCCCGGTAGACGGTGGTGCGGCTAACTCCCAGAACTTCACCGATCTGAGCGACAGTCATGTCTTTTTGTTCGTAGAGTTTCCGTGCGGTGCGCAACTTATCCCCGGACAAGGAGGGCGGCCTGCCGCCGGTACGGCCGCGGGCCCGGGCAGCCTCAAGCCCGGCCTTGGTCCGCTCCCGGATCAGGTCACGCTCAAACTCTGCCAGTGAGGCGAAGATGTGGAAGATAAGTCGCCCGCCGGAGAAGGAAGTGTCGATGTTTTCCTGCAGCGACCGAAACTCCACTCCCCGCTCCTGGAGGCCGGCGAGTTGATCAATCAGATGCCTAATTGACCGGCCCAATCTATCCAGGCGCCAGACCACCAACGTGTCACCGGGGCGAAGTTGATCGAGCAACTTGTCGAATTCAGGACGCGACTCCAACGATCCGGAGGCGGTGTCGGTGAAAATCCGGTAGCAGCCGGCCGCAGTGAGAGCGTCGTGTTGGAGTCGGGCGTCCTGGTCGCCGGTGGAGACCCGGGCGTAGCCGAAATCATGTCCCATACTCAAAAACGTATCAGAACCCGTGCGGAGGTCAGTGAATGGGCACATAGAATACGGCACTGTGTTGTGATACAAAAGCGTAGCGCACCCACCTTTACGTATGGGGTTATTTCGGAAACCGGGTTTTTGTGTCAGAAACGAACGATTTCGACACAGACAGTACCGAAGGGTACTGGTGTCCCACACGTCACCGTCGGGCCGACGTTCGACCCTCGTTGCGACAGTTCAGCAACAGCTGTATAGTTCAGTGCATGCTGACTATTGCTACACGCTTGGACGTGATGAATCGATTGGGCCGGGCGATGTCCGATCCCTCCCGATCCCGTATTCTCCTGGCCCTGCTGGACGGCCCGGCCTACCCGGCCGATCTCGCCCGGGAGCTGGAACTGACGCGGTCAAATGTGTCAAACCACCTCACTTGCCTACGGGACTGCGGAATTGTGGTCGCCGAACCGCAGGGGCGGAAGACCCGCTACGAGATCGTCGACGCCCATCTTGTCCAGGCGTTGAACTCACTGCTGGATACCACTCTGGCTGCCGACGAGAATGCCCCGTGTATTGACTCGGCATGTGACGTGCCCGGGTGTGCCACCGGAGAGGGGAACAGGAAGTGGTAACTGGTCTCCTAGGGGCGGTTGGTCTGTTTATCGCCACCAATATCGACGACATCATCGTGCTCTCGCTATTCTTCGCCCGTGGGGCCGGCCAAGCAGGGACCACACTTCGGATCCTGGCCGGGCAGTACCTTGGTTTCGCGGGCATCCTCGCAGCCGCGATTCTGGTCACCCTAGGGGCGGATGCTTTCCTGCCCACCGAGGCGATCCCCTACTTCGGGCTGATCCCCCTGGCCCTGGGGCTGTGGGCGGCCTGGCAAGCCTGGCGGGGAGACGATGACGACGACGATGACGCGAAAGTCAGCGGAAAGAACGTAAGCGTCTTGACCGTCGCCGGGGTGACCTTTGCCAACGGTGGCGACAATATCGGCGTCTATGTCCCGTTTTTTCTCAACGTGGATACCGCCACCGTTATCATCTACTGCGTTGTCTTTCTGATTCTGGTGGCGGGCCTGGTCCTGTTGGCGAAGTTCGTGGCCACCCGTCCGCCCATCGCGGAGATTCTCGAACGCTGGGAGCATGTGTTGTTCCCTATCGTCTTGATCGGCCTGGGTATCTTCATCCTCGTCAGCGGCGGCGCCTTCGGCCTTTAATAAACTCATCCCCCGTGCTCCTAGGGCCTCTCTAGATTTCCTTACCGGCATCAACTGAACCGCCCATGAAGTTGTGAAAAGCCGCTGCCGCAGGGACTCGACCACGTTAGCGCGACAGAAATTCTAAAACTGCCCTATTGGGGTGTACCTGTGCTGACGGTCTGCTTGGGGCCCGTATTGCCGCAGTCTTTGAAGAAGAAAAGGGATTGTATGGCGCTAAACGCGTCACTGCCTCGCTAAACGAAGACAAAGACTTTGCCAGAGTTAATCATAAAAAGGTTGCCCGGATCATGAAAAACATGAAGCTACGTGGCTTTACTAAACGCCGTCGGTGCGTGACAACCAGGCGAAACACGAAAAATCCGGTTTTCGCAGACCTGGTGAAACGCCGGTTTCATGCCAACGCAGTGAACCAGGTATATGTCGGCGATATTACATATTTGCCCTGTAAGAACGGTACAAATATGTATCTGGCTACGGTCATCGACCTGTACTCGCGCAAGCTTGCTGGCTTCGCGATTGCTGATCACATGCGCACCAGCCTCGTGATTGAAGCTTTAGAACACGCCAATACGGTACGTGGTGGGCTTGACGGTGCCATCTTTCATTCAGATCACGGCAGTGTGTATACCTCGTCGGCGTTTGGTGCATGCTGTAGCGAGTTGGGCGTGACCCAGTCCATGGGCGCGGTTGGTACCAGCGCTGATAATGCACTGGCGGAATCATTTAATTCCACGATGAAAAGAGAAGTCCTCCGCGATAACAAAGTCTTCGCCAATCCGCTGCAATGCCGTCAGGAGGTATTCCGCTGGTGTATCAGATACAACACCCGACGCCGACATTCATGGTGCGGACAGATATCACCGGATGCCTTCGAAGCACAATCCGCTACACTATCTAAGGCAGCATAACTGCCCCCAACCTGTCTACTTTTCAGGGGTCACGCCCCTTTTACTTTCCTGATGCTCGTCGGTGCCTGATGCTCGTCGGTGCCTGAACTAGAAGGTGTCGCCATGTCATCTCACCCATCACCTCGCCGCAGCGAACAGCGCCTGCTGGAACGGTTCATGCTGCTGGCGATCGTTATGGCGATTGTCACCATTGGGCTCAAGGTCGTCGCGGCCGTGCTCACCGGCTCTGTCGGTTTTCTCTCGGATGCCCTGGAATCCGGGGTGAATCTTGTGGCCGCTGTCGTGGGGCTGGTAGCCCTGCGTATCGCTGCCCGCCCTGCCGATGCTAACCATCCTTTCGGCCACGGCAAGGCGGAATACGTCTCTGCCTTGGTCGAAGGTGCGATGATCTTTGTTGCCGCCACGTTGATCATCTTCACGTCTGTGCAGCGCTTGCTGTCCCCACAACCACTCGAGCAGCTCGGCCTGGGCCTGGTGCTGACCACCCTGGCCTCTGGCCTCAACCTGATCGTCGGGCTCGTCTTGCTTCGGGCGGGCAAACGATACCGCTCGGCGACTTTATCCGCGGACGGGCATCACCTGCTCACCGACGTATGGACCTCGGCAGGTGTCTTGGTTGGTATCGCCGCCGTTGCTGTGACCGGATGGTACTGGCTCGATCCTGTGATTGCCCTGGTCGTGGGGGCCAATATTCTCTGGACCGGCTATCGTCTGCTGAAGCAGTCCCTGAGCGGCCTGCTCAGTGCCGCCCTACCCGTTGAGGAGCTGGAGACACTCACCACCGCCCTGGCCGGGTTCCGCAGGGATCACGGCGTGATCTTCGCCCCGCCCCGGACCGTGGAGTCCGGTCGCCAGCGCCACATCTACCTGGTCATGGGCGTGCCCGGTCATTGGACCGTCACCGTCGCCCATGACGTCGCTGATCAGCTAGAGGCAACCGTTGCCGGTCTGTTCCCCGGGGCCGAGACCTTCATCCACGTCGAACCAGACAGCCACGTCGACCAAGGCTGATCGCAGCGTTACTCTCCCTCATTCCTTGTTGTCGAGCGTTTACCGGGGGTGGATGGCGCACAGGTGCAGTCCGGCCCCGAGTGGGTGTATCGGACGTAAGCTCCGTTCAGTAGGTCGCGGTTAGAACCGTTCACGATGGCGGGTGGTGAACTTTCGGGAGTGGTTCGGCCGGCTGTCGCCGTATAGATCGCGCAACATGCGCTCACGGGCACTGGAGGAGGCGGAAGTAGTGGCTTCGGCATGGGCGGAGCCGTCGGTGTCGTTTTCCGGGTGTGAGATTCCCATCGTGTCGGAATCCGTATTCCCGTCCCGCAGGTACACGGTCTGCTCCATGCCCGCTGCCGTGGCCGTCGAGGCCGCTGCCCAGCAGGGCCAGTACGAGGCGATGTACCACCGGATGTATGAGACCCAGCCCGAGTGGGGCGAATCGGCCGAGGACAAAAGCGCGGTCTTCCGTGGTTTCGCCGAGGACCTGGGCCTGGACATGGCCGCCTATGACGCCGCTGTCGCCGACCCGGTCACCGAGGCCCGGGTCCGACTCGACGTGGCCGACGGCACGGCCCTGGGTGTGCGCGGTACCCCGACCTTCTTCCTCGACGGCCAGCCCCTGACCCCGGACTCCCTTGAGCAGTTCCGGGCCGCAGTCGATGCGGCCGCCGCCGACTAGCCCGAGCATATGACGCACCCAGCCACCGCTGAAGATGAAAATGAGGTCCTCATGACCGAGACGAACGACCACCCGACCCTGCCGGGTTTCACCCGCCATCGACCTTTCGCCCTCATCCTGCTGGTCACCGGGATGGTCGGCTGGGTCGCCTCAGGGATCCTGGTGCTCGAGCGCCTGGCCCTCTACGAGGACGCCGAGCACGTCACCACCTGCGACCTCAACGCCCTGGTCTCCTGTGGAAAGGTGATGGGCACCTGGCAGTCCGAGCTGTTCGGCTTCCCCAACCCGTTGATCGGGATTGTCGCCTTCGCCGTGGTCATCACCACCGCGATGGCCATGCTGTCCGGGTCCCGGCTCGGCGACTGGTACTGGGCTGGTCTGCAAGCCGGGGTGACCGTTGGCATGCTGTTGATCATCTGGCTGTGGTACCAGGCCCTGTTTGTCATCCACATCCTGTGCCTGTACTGCATGGTGGTGTGGGCGATGATGATTCCGCTGTTCATCCTGCTGACCGTGCGCAATCTCGCCCACGGGCTTTTCCCCGCCTCCCCTGCTGTGGTGCGGTTTGCCTCCCAGTGGGCCGGAACCCTGATCGCCGTGGTCTACGTCGCCGTCGCTGCCTCGGTGTTTCTCAGCTTCTACTCCGATTTCACCAGCCTCTAGCCGTGACGATCTGCCGGTTCCTTCTCAGGGTGCTGTTGCAAAGTTGGGGGAGAGCAGCGAAGACTCAGTTTCTCATTCTCTGATGGCCGCTGCGTGTGGGCGTTGTTAGGCCGTCTCGAAGACCCGGTTGACGATCACCGCGTCCGGGTTCGGTTGCCCGTGAGGTCAAACATCGTGCCTTGCCCTTTCCGCAATGAGTGCATCGCCTCCATCCCTTTCAACGTCCGATATGCAGATGTCCGGTTCTTAAACGCGCCTTTCGGCCCGAGGATCCGCTTCAGCCGACCATGGTCGCCTTCCAGGATGTTGTTGAGGTATTTCACGTGCCGGTGTTCCACTGTTGGCGGGCAGATTCCCTCCGCCTTCAACTCGGCGATTGCCCTGGCTAGAGAGGGTGCTTTATCGGTGTTGATCACTCTGGGATACCCGGCTGACGCATTGGATCTGAGGGCCTTGGCCAGGAAACGCTTCGCTGCGGCCACGTTCTGCTTCGGAGAGAGGTAAAAGTCCAGGGTCTGGCCACCGGCGGTGATCGCCAGATCAGAGGTAGCACCACCTGCCGCCGACCCGGATATAGGTCTCATCCACCCGCCAGGAACTGGCCTGCCAGTCAGGTACCTGCCGGTACCACCGTGTTTGCTTGTCCAGCTCAGGGGCGTATTTCTGGACCCAGCGGTGAGAATCGTGGTGTGATCAACCGGCACGCCCCGCTGAAGTCATCATTTCCTCCAAGTCTCGGTAGCTCACCCCGTAGCGGCAGTGACCTGCGCACTGCCCACAGAATGATGTCACGGGGAAACGACGACCGGAGAAGATACCCATGGCTGTGATTATTTCACGTCGCTTTTCCTACTGCCCCAACTTTGCAACAGCACCTCTTCATCCTCGTCAGCGGCGGCGCCTTCGGCCTTTAATAAGCTCATCCCCCGTGCTCCTAGGGCCTCTCTAGGTTTCCTCACCGGCATCAACTGAACCGCCTATGAAGTTGTGAAAGACCGCTGCCGCAGGGGGTCGACCACGCTAGGGCGACAGAAATTCTAAAACTGCCCTATTGGGGTGTACCCATGTGGCACATGACTGCCATGTAGGGATGGAAGTTGAACAGAATCATCAGCAAGGCAGTGGGAGATATGTCGGATTTCTCGGTCATTTTCCATAGTGCAGATACAGGGCCTCGCGTTTGCCGGTGGGACCAGTATCGGTAACCGCCTCTATAGGTGGGCGTATTACAGCGTCTGAGAAACGGGGTGCCTGGGCCCGCTACTCTGTAGACGCTCGCCGAAAGCGTGGCGGGGTCAGGGCCGAGCTGCCTGATTGAACACTCGGTCCCAATTCAGAACCTCAGGGAGGGAACTATACAAGGAAACTAAGATCCTCTTTCCTCTATAATCAGGTCAATGCTCGAATATGAGTGCGATCAGTGACGTGTGGAGGAAATATGGCAAAGAGGAATATCAACACAGTGCGCTCAGGAGATGGGTGGGCTAATCGCCGAGATGGCGCAGAGCGGGTCTCGAAGCGATATGACACACAGGCAGAAGCCATCGCAGACGCTCGGAGCACTGCAATGAGGGAGGGGTTGGAGCATCGAATCCAGGGACGTGACGGCAAATTCCGTGAGTCCAATTCCTATGGCAATGACCCCTCCCCCATGCCTGTGGCGATAACACCGAGCAATAAGGCCGCAATGGAGACTATGCCGTCATTGGCGCCGAGAACACCGGCACGCAGCCAGTTCAACCGGGCATGATGGCCTGTTCCATGGGGTTCGTCACGGTGTCGAATGGGAGCAGACATCCAGTAGGTTCTCTCTGCCGGTGATCATCGTCGCGGGTAGGTCCGTTCTGAGGATCATCCTAAGCCTCAACCCACCGTCTGGTATCCCGAAAACTGCTACCACCGTGGTCACTATCGGAAACCTTCTCCCCGAGGGCATCACACCTGACCACAGCTCAGAGGCAGATATTTTGTCTCCGTCTGCTGGTTACGACCCCCTTCCTCCCGGGGTGGTCGCGACAACAGCACCGGCCGATCACCAGGATCAAAGAGTGATGAAATCCGAGTAGAAACTGAAAAACACCGAGGCTGCGACGGCGACGTAGATCACGGCGATCAGGGTGCCCGCCCATTGGGAGGAAAACCGCACCACAGCAGGGGAAGCGGGGAAGAGTCCATGAGCGAGGTTGCGCACGGTAAGCAGGATGAACAGCGGAACCATCATGGCCCACACCACCATGCAGTACAGGCAGAGAATATGGATGACGAACAGGGCCTGGTACCACAACCAGACGATGAACAGCAGGCCCACGGTCACCCCTGCCTGCAGAGCCCCCCAGTACCAGTCGGCGAAGCGGGCCCCGGATAGCATGGCCATCGCCGTGGTGATGACCACGGCGAAAGCGACGATGCCGATCAGGGGGTTGGGGAAGCCGAGCAGTTCGGACTGCCAGGTGCCCATCACCTTTCCACAGGAAACCAACGCGTTGATGTCGCAGGTGGTGACATGTTCGGCGTCCTCGTAGAGGGCCAGGCGTTCGAGCACCAGGATGCCCGAGGCCACCCATCCGATCACACCGGTGATCAACAGGATGAGGGCGAAAGGACGGTTCCGGGCGACGGCCGGCAAAGAGGGGTCAGTGTTCGTCTCGGTCACGAGAACCTCAGTTTCGTCTTCGGCGGTGGGTGAGTGCGTCATGGGTTCGGGTTAGTCGGCGGCAGCCGCGTCGACCAGGAGGATGGCCACCGTGGCCAGGGCGATGGCGATGTTGACACGCATGGTGCGTACCGTGCGCTGAGCCAGACCCAGGGCGTAGGGCAGGCGAGGCAGCTTATCGGCCATCAGGGCGATGTCGGCAGTTTCGATGGCAGCCGGGGAGCCGGCGGCTCCCATGGCCACGCCGATGTCGGCCTGGGCGAGTGCGGGGGTGTCGTTGACGCCGTCACCGACCATGGCCACGGTGTGGCCCTTTTCCTGCAGCTCACGCACGATGGTGAGCTTGTCCTCAGGCATCAGCTCGGCGTGAACCTCGTCGACCCCGAGTTCGGCGGCGACGTTGCGGGCCACCCGCTCGGCGTCACCGGTGGCCATGATGACTCTGGCGCCCTTCTCGTGCAGGGCCTGGACTGCGGCGTACGCGTCATCGCGGATGGTGTCGGCGACGGCGACGATGCCGATGGCGCGTCCGTCGACGCCGACGTACATGGCGGTCTTGCCCTGGTCGTTGAGCTCGAGGATGCGGGTGTTGTCCGGGGTGACATCAAGCAGGTCTGCGGAGCCGACGGCGACAGTCTGACCGTCGACCTGGGCGCGGATGCCCTTGCCGGTGATCGGGGTGGCGTGGTCGACCATCTCCACGGTCAGGCCCTTGTTTTCCGCGCCGTTGATAATTGCCTCGGCCAGCTCACGGGTACCCGACAGGTAGTCGGCGTGGATGTGGGTCTCGGTCACCGCGACGATCGTCATGTCGTTTTTTCGGCCATCGCCCGGTAGACCTCGATGTCTCGGCGGGGATCGACCACCACGGCCGTGTTCTTGGCCTGGCAGCCGATGAAGTAGCTCGCCTGGGCCAGGTCCTCGTCCTAGATGCGTTCGATGAGCATGGTTTCTCCTTCGCAGGAAATCGGGGACAGCCGGGGACGTCTTCCCCGGTCCTACGACACCACCATAATACCCCCAGGGGTATTGAACAAGAAGTACCCTAGGGGGTATATGATCAGGGGAAATGGAGTGAAACGTAGGTCAACTCATCAGGGTAAATGCCCCAGCCCCCCCCCGGAACGATCGATCATCGACCGTCCCCGTCGATGAGGGACCACTTGCGGTCGGCGACCCAGGCCGAGAGCATCTGCCGGGGAGATCGGCCGCCGCCGCGACAATACCCCTGTCATTGGCTGCGGTCACCGGTGGGAACGCTCCCGACTCGTCCGCGATGCTGTACGCCAAGGGTGGGACGAGCACGCCTACCGGATGGTGAGGCAGATGCTCACCGTCAACGAGGATCAACTCGCACTAGGGCAGAAACCGAAGAGGGCAGCACCCAGGTCCCCGACCACACGGTCAGGGGACCTGGGTACTTATATTGCGGTGTTCTCTTGCCTTGTGAGGGGCAGCTCGATGCCGGTTTGGTGGGTGTCGAGCACATCGGCATCACCCTGCGGTGACCGGCTCACCCCGACTTGCCTCCGGGCTCAGGAGGCGTCGACAAGCAGATAAGCACTTAGGGGTGCTCCGTCACCGGGTCGGCGTAGCGGCGGATGTCTACTTCTCCGACTTCAGTGTTCCCGCCGTCCTGCTTATCCGACCGGTGGGTGACCACGATGACGCTGCGTCGGGTCCGCGGTCCGGGTAGCGGCTTGGCCAGGAGGGTGTCCAGCAGGTCGTCGGCATCTGCCGCGTCAATGTGTTCGGTCGGCTCATCTAACAGCAGCACCGGCGCGGTGGAACATAGCGCCCTGGCCAGCAGCAGACGGCGGCGCTGCCCGCTCGACAGGGAACCCGCGCCGTCGGCAAGCAGCAGGTCCAGCGGGTCGGTGACCGGTCCCACAGTCTCCCGCAGCCAGTCATCTAACCCCACCGCATGCAGGACCTCCCATAGTTCCCCGTCACTGGCGGCCGGGTTGGCCACGAGGAGGTTCTGTCGGATAGTGGTGGAGAAGAGCCATTCGTCCTCCGCGTGCACGCGGACGGTCTTCCGCAACGCGGCCGGGTCGATCTCCGGCACACGTTGCCCTCCCAGCGTGACAGAACCGCTGCGTGGTGGCACCAGGCCACCCAGGGTCTGCAGCAGTGTGGTCTTGCCGCAACCGCTGGGGCCGCGAATGACCATGCGCTCACCGGGTGGCAGATCCACCTGCCAGGTGGTATCGCCGAAGCGGCAACGTAGGTCGGTGGCTTTAAGGTGACAGCCATCGAGCTCCCACGCCGTCGCCTCCCCGCCGTCCGTCGCCGAAGTGGTGTCGGATTCTTTGACCAGGTCGGTGAGTCGGTGGGCGCTGCGGGAGGCCTCGTCGGCGTGGATCGCAGCTTCTGAGAGCTGGGCGTGAGACTCGAAGGCGGCCAGCGGCAGCAGCACCATCATGCCCAGCCAGGTGGGGTCCCCGGTGTAGGTCAGCGCGCCAACGACCACGGTCAGCGCCGCCGCCAGACCGGTGGACCAGGTGATCAAGACCTGTGAGGTGGCCAGCGGTTTCTCGGCGGCGACGGTGGCGTCGCTGCTGCGTCGCGACGCCGTGAGGGCCCACTCCTCGCGTTTCGCCCCCAGGCCGGCGGCGGCGAACTCGACGCGGTGGTCCAGCAGTTCATCCAGGGCCACGTCGAGGTTGTCCTCGGCGAACACTCGGCGTGAACGTCTGGCCGCCCGCACCGCCAGCCACGGGGTGATAAGGCCGGTGACCATGAAGCCGAGAGTCAGGACCAGGCCCGCTGCCGGGTGCAGCCAGGTAGCGCCGGCCACCGCGAACACGGTGAGCACCAATGCCACCCCACCGGGGACGACAGAACGGACGATGACGTCAGTGATGCGTTCGGTGTCGGCGACCAGGCGCACCAGCCCGTCACCGCGGGTGAAGAGGTGTCCTCGGCCGGTGCCGGTGTGGTCAAAAGCCAGCGCGTCGAAGACCCGTGACCGCAATGTGGTCAGGGCCCGCAGCGCGATGCGGTGGCTGAGCAGCCGGTCCACGTAGCGGAATACTGCCCGGGAGATGCCCAGGCCGCGCACCGCGGTGACCGCGACCGAGAGGTCCAGCACCGGTGGCATCTGCCAAGCCTTGGTGATTAACCAACCGGAAACGATCGTCAGGGTCAACGCAGAGATCAGCGTGATGGAACCGGCAGCGATACCCGCGACGACCTCGCGGTAGCGCACGCCGGCCAGGCGCAGCATGGCGCTCAGGGCGCGAAATTCGGACTTCACAGGTACACCACCTCATCCGCGATCGCGGCCAGCCGGACGTCATGACTGGCCACCACCACCGTGTGTCCGGCCGTTGCACGCCGCCGCAGCTCAGCGGAGAGGGCCTCCACCAGCTCCGGACTCAAGTGCGCGCTAGGTTCATCCAGCAGATACAGCGTGGGGCCGGTGCCGCCCGCCAGGGTGCGCGCCAGGGCCAGGCGTTGGCCCTGGCCCGCCGAGATGCCTTCCCCCGCCGGTCCGAGGCGGCGTTCCAGCGACACGTCGAAGCCCAGGTTCCGAGCGGTTTCGGTGGCCGGCCCACGCTCCGCACCCAGCAGCACGAGGTTGTCCTCTACGCTGCCCTGCACCAGTACCGGCCGGGCCGGCAGATAGGCCGTGCGCACCAACGGCGCAGCGACGACCCGTCCGGTGACCAGATCATCCGGCAGCGCGCCCAGGACGGCGAGGAACACAGTGGATTTTCCGGAACCGTTGTCGCCGTACAACACGGTGATCGTCCCAGGTTCGGCGGTGAAGCTCAAGTTCTCCGGCTTCATGCCGTCGCGGCCTCTCACGCTGAGGCCGGTGACCGTCAGTTGGGCGTCTCCAGGTGATTCGCGGTGGGTCAGATAGGTCCGGCCGCGGTGGTCCGCTCCGGCCCCGGATGTGTCGGTTGCTTTGGCATCCTCATCCAGCAGCTCCAAGATCTCCTCGACGGCGGCCAGCCCATCGGCTGCGGCGTGGAAGTTCGTACCCACCTGCCGGATCGGGTTGTACACCTCCGGGACCACGATCAGCGCGATCAGCCCGGCGGTCAACTCCATGTTCCCGTCCACCAGGCGCAGCCCGATGCTCACAGCAACTAGCGCCACCGCGAGGGTGGCCAGGAACTCCAGGGCGAAGGAAGAGAGGAATGCCAGGCGCAGCACCGACATGGTGGCCTTTTCATGGCGACGCCCCGTGGACCGCAGCTGCCTACTCGGATGACGGATGGCTCCCAGCGCCCGCAGCGTTAGCGAGCCGGAGAGTAGATCCGCCAGCTGCCCGCCCAAAGCAGCGGTCACCTCCAGGCGGCGTCGGGTATGCGCGGCGGTCAGCTTGCCGATCAACACCATGAAGGCCGGGATCAGCGGCACCGTCACCAGCGCCAAGATTCCGGAGACCGGGTCCGCCACCAGCACCACCACCAAAGCGGCCGGAGTAGCCAGCACGACGGCGACCAGCGAGGGCAGAAATTCGCTCAAGTAGGGCCGGAAGTCCTCGATACCGTCGGTGAGTACCTCACGCCAGTGGGCCGATTCCTCCTGCACGCGGCGGGGATCGCGGCGTCGCAACGCGGTCAGAGCCTTGGCCCGCAGCGTATCCACGACCCGTCCGACGCTCTCCGAGGAGGCGCGTTGCGCATGACCGGACACGACGCCGTGGACAGCAATGACCACGAAAAGTGCCACCACTGGCCAGGTCAGCACGTCCCAGTCGGCGCCGCGGTCCAAGATGACGCGGGCTGCGATCCAGCCGATGAGCACCCCGCGGGCGAGCACTAACACGGTGGTGAGCGCCTGCAGAACGCCGGTACGCAGGATCAGGCCCCACACCGGCGGAACCAGAGCAAGGAGTCTGGGGTCAATGGGTCCCTGCACGCGGCTCACACCGTGATCCGCTTGGCGAAGGACCAGAAGGTCCAGCCCTGAGCGGCCAGGATGAACGGCACCAGGATCAGCACACCCCAGGACAAAAAGACCAGCGTGTAGTCCGAACTAGAGGCGTTATAGATGTCCAGAGACACCCCGCCCGGCAGGGAGGTAGGCATCACGTTCGGGAACAAGGTGACGAAAATCTGCACCACCAGGGTGGCCACAGCCACGGCAGTGGCCGCGAACGCGAGGCCGTCGTGGCCCCGCATGATGGCCACCGAACCGATGAGCACGCACAGTGCGAGCACACCCACCGCGATCCAGATGACGGGATCACCATGTGCCAGCTGAGTCCATACCGCGAACCCGACGGCCACCACGGCTGTCGGGATAGTCAGCCGTTGGGCTAGGCGATGGGCCCGGCTGCGCAACGGTTCGTGCACCTTGAGCCCCAAAAAGGTCGCGCCGTGCACCATGAACACCAGAACGAAGGTCCCCGCTCCCAGCAGACCGTAGGGATTGAACAGGCCAAACATCGCGGTCAGACTGGAATCGATCTGCCGGTTGGCGTCGATCGCCACGCCCTGGACGATATTGGCGAAGGCTACACCCCAAAAAATCGCTGGCACCCAACTGCCGATAGCCAACCCGATATCGCAGCGGTCCCGCCAGGCCTGGGTGTCGACTTTGACGCGCCACTCCAGGGCGACGCCCCGCAGGATTAGGGAGAGCAAAATGAGCAGCAACGGGAGATAGAAACCGGAAAACATCGTGGCGTACCACTCAGGGAAGGCTGCGAACATGCCACCCACCGCCACGATAAGCCACACCTCGTTGCCGTTCCACACCGGTCCGATGCTAGTGGCCACCGCGTCGCGACGCCGCGCACGCTCCTCACCGTCACCGCCCAGGAAGGGCAGAAGCATACCGACACCGAAGTCGAAACCCTCCAGGACGAAATAACCGACGAACAGGAAAGCGATCACGATGAACCACAAGGTCTGCAGATCCATGATCAATTCCCCTTCTCATCAACGGTGCGCTCATCACGCTGTCGGCGTGGTTTCGTGGTGACAGCTGCGGAACCCCGGTCGGCGGGTTCGGACTCTTCGGCGCTGGGGAAGTCGTCGGAGCTGTCGGCGTTGAAGCTCAGCGGTTCTAGCTCCTCGGCGTCCGGCCCGTAGGTGTCCTCGACGATGTTCTCGGAAGCGCCAGATGCCAGTGCCCCGGCAACCACGAAGCGGCGCATGAGCCAGAACCAGACCACGGCGAGGATGCCGTAGATCAGGGTGAAGGCGATCAGGGAAATCCAGACGGTGGCCACCGAGTGGTTGGACACCCCGAAGTCCACGATCAGGTGGATGTCGTTCTCCCCGTTCGGGCTATTCTCCGGACCGAAGTCAGGATTCGGGTACACCACCCAGGGCTGGCGCCCCATCTCGGTGAAGATCCAGCCGGCGGAGTTAGACAGGAAGGGGAACGGAATCGCGATGAGACCCAGCCAGGCGAACCACCGCCTGTCGGTGGTGCGTTTCTTACGGGTCAACCAGAAACCGACGATAACCACCAGGATGGAGGCGGCCATGAAGCCGATCATCAGACGGAAGGACCAGTAGGTCACGAACAGGTTCGGAGAGTAGTTGCCCGGACCGTAGAGCTGCTCGGCCTGGGCCTGCAGGTCCGTGACACCCTGCAGCGTTACACCGCTGAATTGGCCGCCGGCCAGGAATGACAGAACCCAGGGCACACTGAAAATCTCGGAGACGGAGTTGCAGTCGTTGAACGTGCTGATAGCCAAGATGGAAAACCACGGGTCCTCCTCCGTATAGCAAAGGGCCTCCGCGGAGGCCATCTTCATCGGCTGGACCTCGAACATCACCTTGGCCTGCAGATCACCGGTGATGGAAACGGAGACGATCCCCAATAATGTGACCCACAGTCCCATGCGCAGCAGGGGCCGCCACAACTGCCCGGCATCCTCGGCGTTTTCGCCCGTCTTTGCGGCGTGACGACGATCGCGCACCATCCACCACGCACTAATGCCGGCGACGAAGGTGCCGGCCACAAGCACGGAACCGGCCACCGCGTGCGGGAAGGCCACCAGGGCCACCGGATTGCTCAGCAGTTCCCAGACGTTGATCAGTTCCGCGCGACCGTTCTCGTAGTTCATCGCCGCCCCCACCGGGTGCTGCATAAAGGAGTTCGCCACGATGATGAAGTAGGCCGAGACATTAGTCGCGGCTGCGACGATCCAGATGGACGCCAGGTGTATCCAGCGGGGGACTCTTCCCCAACCAAAGATCCAAATGCCCAAGAAGATGGACTCAAAGAAGAAAGCTGCCAGCCCCTCCAGGGCGAGCGGACCACCAAAAACATCGCCGACAAAGCGAGAGTACTCACTCCAGTTCATGCCGAACTGGAACTCCTGGACAAGGCCGGTGACCACGCCCATGGCGAAGTTGACCAGGAACAGCGTGCCGAAAAACCGGGTGGCGCGGTACCACATATCTTTACCGGTGCGATGCCAGGCCGTCTGCATGATTGCCACCAGCGGAGCGAGTCCGATGGTCAGGGGGACGAAAATGAAGTGATAGACAGTCGTGATGCCAAATTGCCAGCGTGAGACATCGACAAGATCCACAGCGTATGCCTTTCGCAGTTGAAAAACCGGCACAGTAACTCATCGCCACCGCGACAGCTTCTTTTCCGGCAGGCGTGGCGAACTGGCCTCACACACTCCCGGCTCGCGATTCCTGCCGACACCCGATCTAAATTCAGGTATACCCAAGTTGTCGGTCCGGCTGAACGGAAAGTTCCGAGAACGTGACGAAGGTCTCCACCCGAAGCCCATTCGAGTTGATGCAGGTCACCCCAGGTCTGGGCCTGCGTCACACATGGCCCCGGAATCACCGGCGCTGGGAAGTGGCCGCTCGCCAAGGTCAGAGGCTGGTGAAATCGGAGTAGAAGCTGACAAACACCGAGGCGGCCACGGCGACGTAGACCACGGCGATCAGGGTGCCTGCCCACTGGGAGGCAAACCGCACCACAGCAGGCGAGGCGGGGAAGAGGCCGTGGGCGAGGTTGCGTACTGTGAGCAGGATAAACAGCGGGACCATCATCGCCCACACCACCATGCAGTACAGGCACAAAATATGGATGACGAACAGCGCCTGGTACCACAGCCAGATGATGAACAGCAGGCCCACGGTCACACCCGCCTGCAAACCTCCCCAGTACCAGTCGGCGAAGCGTGCCCCCGACAGCATGGCCATCGCGGTGGTGATGACCACGGCGAAGGCGACGATGCCGATCAACGGGTTGGGGAAGCCGAAGAGTTCGGACTGCCAGGTGCCCATCACCTTTCCACAGGAAACCAACGCGTTGATGTCACAGGTGGTGACATGCTCGGCGTCCTCGTAGAGGGCCAGGCGTTCGAGCACCAGGATGCCCGAGGCCACCCATCCGATCACACCGGTGATCAACAGGATGAGGGCGAAAGGACGGTTCCGGGCGACGGCCGGCAAAGAGGGGTCAGTGTTCGTCTCGGTCACAAGAACCTCATTGTCGTCGGCGGTGGGTGAGTGCGTCATGGATTCGGGTTAGTCGGCGGCAGCCGCGTCGACCTCGGCCCGGAACTGCTCCAGGGAGTCCGGGGTCAGGAGCTGACCGTCGAGGAAGAAGGTCGGGGTGCCGCGCACACCCAGGGCCGTGCCGTCAGCCACATCGAGTCGGACCCGTTCCTCGGTGGCCGGATCGGCCACAGCGGCGTCAAAGGCGGCCATGTCCAGACCCAGGTCCTCGGCGAAGCCGCGGAAGACCGCGCTTTTGTCCTCGGCGGACTCACCCCACTCAGACTGGGTCTCAAACATCCGGTGGTACATCGCTTCGTACTGGTCCTGCTGGGCGGCAGCCTCCACAGCCACGGCAGCGGGCATGGAGTTGCGGTGACCCGGCAGCGGGAAGTAACGGTTGACGAAGGTGACGGTGTCGGAGTACTCCGCACGAAGTTCCTCCACGAAGGGGTAAGCCGCCCGGCAGGCCTCGCACTCGAAGTCGAGGAACTCCACCAGCACGGCCTTCTCGTTCGGCGCCTGGGACAGCACCCGACTGTTGTCCCGGACCACCTGCCCCGCATCACTGGTCACGGTTTCCGGGGCGGGCGCAGAAGCGGAGTCGGATCGGCCGAGGAAAAAGGCGACGATCCCGGCGATGACGACGATTGCCAATAACGCCCAGACAATGATCCGGGCTTTTCTCCAATTCCCGGAGGGCCGGGTGGAGGTGGTGCGGGTGGTGGGGGTGCTCACGAGGGTTCCGTTCTATCTCTGGTGGAAATTAAGGGGTGTCGAGGCCGTGGGCCCCGGGGGACCCGGCAAGGTGGCGACGAAGTCCTCCAGGACCGAGACGGTCATCAGCAGGTGCATCCGTCCGGCGAACAACAGGCCGGATCGATGGTGACCACCAACTCCAGTAACTCGCCAAGGGCGTGACCCAGCTGGGGATCAGCCAGAGAATACCAGACGTTGCGCCCCTCCGGGGTGGCGGCCACCAGCCCGCATCCGCGCAGACAGGCCAACTGATTCGACATCACCTGTTTGGAGACATCCAACTGCCGGGCCAGGTCCGAGGGTCGGGCGGGCCCGTGGCGCAAGGCCAACAGGATCCCGGTCCGGGTGTCATCAGACAGGGCATGGCCCACCCGGGACAACGCCGAGGTGTGAGTGACGGTCACCGTGCTCATAATCGTAGACAGTACACAATCCCCTGTACTACTCCTCGGTGCCCTCGGCGGAGGAGTGCGAGATGACCTGGAGCATGTTGACACCCGGACCACAGACGCTGGCCTGAGGGTCAGGACCGGGTTTTCTCCCGGGTGGGGGAAGGTTAGAAGGTGATGCCGTGCTGGGCGAACCAGGGGGCGGGGTCGACGGCGCCGCTGCCGGTCGGGTAGAGCTCAAAATGCAGGTGGGAACCGGTGGAGAAACCTTGGTTACCCATGCCGGCGATCTTCTGGCCGGCGGTGACCTGCTCACCCACGCTGACATCGAGGGTTTCCATGTGGCCGTAGACGGCAATGGAGCCGTCATCGTGCTGGATGCGGATCCACTGGCCGAAACCGGAAGCCGGGCCGGAGTCGATGACGGTGCCGCCCATGGCCGCAAGAATTGGGGTGCCCACGACGTTGGCGATGTCTAGTCCTGCGTGGAGGCTGCCCCAGCGCATACCGAAACCGGAGGTGAAGGTGCCTTCAGTGGGTTTGACCACGGATGAGGCGTTGGCCAGGCGTTCTGCCTCAATCCGTTCTGCTTCCAGACGTGCAGCCTCAGCGCGGGCGGCCTCGGTGCGCTCGGCGGCGTACTCAACCGCCTTGTCCAACTGCTCGTTGATATTGGTTACCGGCTTATACTCCGAGATCGTCAGGATCTGCGGGGCCGTCTCCGTCGTGTCCGGGGGCAGCGCGGTGTTATTGGTGGCCAACTGCACGCCACCGACAATGTCCTGCGGGGAGATCGGGGCCTCAGCCTGGGTCTGCAGCGTGGCGGCGGCGGCACCACTGAGACCCGCAGACGAGACCACGCCCGTGGCCACGGCCACCAGGGCTACGCGGCTCTTGGTTTGCGGGGTGGGGATCTTGCGGTGTTTTCCTCCGGCTGGTCGCTGAGCCTTCAGTCGCATGAATCTTCTTCCGTCGTTGTCCGTTGGTCCGCCCCACTCAAGCCCACCGCTATGCACGGTGGAGACTAGATTGTGACCGTTCCGTTATTTACGGACGTAATACTAACCTCCCCTTCCCCCAAAGTTCCAGCCGCCAGGCGGGGTCGGCGACTCTTCCACCCTTCTCACAGGCGACTCACCCAGGGTTGACAGGGGGCGGGGGAGGTGGCCCCAACGTGCCGGAGGGCTGTTCCCTGCCAGTAGGTGACCTCAAGAGAAATCGGGCACGACCGGGGTGGCCCTGTCAGAACTCCGGCTATCGCCGACTTCCTGGCCACTCCCGGCGACCTCCCACCAGAAGTACCGGGTCGGCGGGGACGGTGAGGGTGTACCAGTGCCCCGGGTATCGCTGGCAGGCCAGCGATCCCTCGCCGGGGTCGGTGGTGGCCTACTCCCCGGAAACCCGGGCGTTTTCGCCGCTCCCCCGCACCTGCCGGAGGAGCGCAAAGGTGACAAAGGCCAGCGGAACCACACCTGTGGCCCAGGCCAGGACGGCGGCGCGTTGGTCAGCGAGCAGATCGAGCTCCCAGGGCAAAAGCAGGGAGCGGTAGAACTCCTCGCCCAGGATCGTGTCCAGGCGCAGGAGATAGACCCCGACAAGCAGGTGGACGGGCAGGGAGGCGACCAGCCACCCCAGGCGGACGGCGGCCGGGCGACGGCGCGGGATCAGGTCGGGGCCGAGCATCCCCCAGACGTAGAAGCACCCGGAGACCAGGAGCACGGTGTTCATGATCAGCTGCCCCGCGTACTTGGAGATCAGCAGCTCATAGAGCGGGATGAACAGGTACATGACGTAGAAGAACACCAGGAACTGCAGGGTGTTGACCACCGGATGGGTGATCACCCCCACCAACCGGCTGCGGGTGAAGGCGCGCACCCAGTCGTGGATATTCGGCCTACCCGGGGCCCCCGGGGCGAAGGCGGTCATCAGCAGGGTCAGCGGGGCACCCATCACCAGGAAGATGGGGATGACCAGCGACAAGATGATGTGACCGACCATGTGCACCGAGAAGACCGCGGGCATATTCAGCCCGATCCCGGAACTCATCGTCACCAGCAGGGTCACACATCCGGCCAACCACCAGGCGGTGGGGGTGCTTGACCAGGTGTGACCTGTCTGGCGGGTGCGCCACACAGCGGAGAGATAGCCGACGGCCAGAAGCAGGGCGAGGGCACCAAACAGCAGGTCAAAGCGCCACATGCCCCACACGTTGAGGATGGTGGGCTTCTCGGACAGCTCGTAGCCGAGCTTGGTGGCCATCTGCGAGAGGTTCGGGATGCGCGGTGAGGGCGGCGGGGTGCGCCCCATGGTGATGGCGATACCGGTGACCGCCGCCATGACAAGCACCTCGACGATGGCGACCTGGCGGAACAGGCGGCGATCAGCGGGGTTGGCCTGCACCTGCGGAATGACCCACGCCCGGTGGATCCACCCGAAGACACCGAGGATGATCACGCCGATGGTCTTGGCCACGATGATTAACCCGTACCGGGTGGTCAACAGATCCGTCAGCTCGATGCGGATGGCGGCGTTGACTAACCCGGACACGGCCATGACGATGATGGAGACCAGGGCGATTGTCGAGTAGCGGCGCAGCGCAATATCCAGGTCAGGTCCCAGGCGACGCCCGTGGGCGAGCAGGGCCATGAGTCCGCCGACCCACAGGACTAAGAAGACCAGGTGCCACAGGTAGGAGTTGGTGCCGTGGTCGTGGTTGCCGCCCGAGGAGGAGTGCCCTGTCAGGCCCAGGGGGATGATCATGAGGATTGACCCGAGGAGCAACAGTGGTTGGGTGATCCACGCCCGGCTCATCAGGCCCGTACCACCGGTGACCAGGGCAATAAGCGCGACGATCAGCCACACCCGGGCCATGGCCACCTGCTCGACGGCCACCGTCAGGGTCTCCAGGCCGAGTGTCTGGGCCAGGGGGGTGCCGGAGACATCTGAGAGCACCAGCGGGATCATCAACAACGCGATCAGTCCGAAGCAGATGGCCGCGACCGCACCGGTACGCGAGGCCAGGTGCCCGTCCACACTCAACGAGGCCTGATGCAGGCGGTCGTGATCACCGCCGGGCAACCGTGGGGAGATGAGGAAAGCAGCGAACAAGAAAGAACCGGCCGACAGGGCAGCGAGCATCCAACCGACCGCACGGAAAAACGGCAACCCGAAGGTGGTCGCGATGCCCGGGTTGGGGATCCCCAGGGCCGCGAGGGATTCGCCGAGGAAGCTGTAGGCAACCGTCCCGCCGACGGCACCTGCGACGGCGAAAAAGAGCAGGTACAACGGCCACGTGGGGCGTACCCGCTCCTGAGGCCGGCGCCCGATGGCGGGGGTCGTCCCTGCGGTCGTATCCGTGGCAGTGGGGGTGTTATTTACCGGGTGGGTCATCTGTGTCCATTTCGCCGTCCATGCCGCCTCCACTCTCATGGTGTGCTCGGAAGCGGGCGTGAGGTTCACCCTAATAGGGCCTGCGGGTGTTCTTGTAAATTGCCCAGGGACCGGTATCTTCCCCCGGTTCACCCCCTGCAGGGGGCACCGACCTGGGAAGAACAACACCCGGTGAAGGCGCCGTGGCCGGGAACTTTCCTCCCGCCTGTTCCGACTAGTGTCTTGGTACCTCCCGCAGGCAGGTGTCTTAGTCGCTCACATCCGGTTGAAGAACCGGCCCAACCCAGGAGGACTTTCGTGATCATCTCCCCCACGCTCCCTCGTCGTGTGCTGGCTACTGTTGTGGCGGTCGGGGCCCTGACCGTCGTAGCCACCCCGGTTGCCCTCGCGCATGACTCCGTGATCGGCGGCAATCCCGCGGACGGTGACGTGGTCGAAGAATTTCCGCGCAGCATCGAGCTGGAGTTCTCCGGGCTTCCCCAGGAAGGTTTCAGCACCGTAGCCATCACCGACCAGAACTCCGGTGATCTCCTGTTCAGTGGTGAGCCGACCATCGACGGCCGACTGGTGACCCTTGATCTACCTGCGGATGTCAGCGGCGGGCCAGGTGACTACACCATCGGCTTCCAGATCCTCTCCTCCGACGGCCACGCCACCCGCAGCGAGACCACCTTCACCGTCGTCGGTGACGCCCAAACGACCGCCACCACCACGGGCACCGACGCCAAGCCTGTGGAGGAGACCACAGCCGCCGAGAACACCGCCGAGGGGGCCACCTCCGTAGTCAGTAATCCGATAGTCCTGACCCTCGCGGGGTTGGCCCTCTTCGGCGTCATCGCCGGGGCCATCGTGCTGGTTGTCCGGAGCCGTGACAGGCGTTAGGAAGCAGAAGACTCCCGCTACATCCTGAGCGCCGGTGTGCCATGCCGCGGGTCAATCTCCCTCCAGGCTGACGCGGTTTCAGGACCCCACCTCCCACCTGACGTTCGTCGGACATCCAGGGGCGACCACCCGAGGGACAATTGCAGACTAATCAGCCCCCACTGTATGGTCAGTGCATGCTGACTATTGCTTCTCGTCTTGATGTGATGAACCGGCTGGGACGTGCCATGGCCGATCCCACCCGGTCCCGGATCCTGTTATCCCTGCTGGAGGCTCCAGGTTATCCAGCGCAGTTGGCCCGGGACCTGGAGTTGACGCGCTCGAATGTCTCCAACCACCTGACGTGTTTGCGCGATTGTGGGATCGTGGTCTCCGAACCGGAGGGCCGGCGCACCCGCTATGAGATCGTCGACGCTCACCTGGCCCGGGCGCTTGCCGTCCTGGTGGAGACCACCCTGTCGGTTGACGAGAACGCCGCGTGTCTGGACCCGCAGTGCCCGGTCGCCGGTTGCTGCGATACGGACGGAGGCCAGCAGTCATGACGTCTGCCTGTGGTTGTGAACCGTCCGCACCGATGACCGAAGAAGATGAGCACACCCCGTGGTGGCGTGACCGCGCCATCCTCCTCCCGGTGGCTTCCGGAATGTTCCTGCTCATCGGCCTGATCCTCGAGTGGTTTATCCCCGGGGCCGGGCTGGTGGCCACCGTATTGTTCTGGGCCTCCCTGCTGCTGGGTGCCTCCCAGTTCGTCCCCGGAGCCCTCACGAGACTGGTCACCCGGGGCAAGCTGGGCATCGGGCTGTTGATGACGATCAGCGCCATCGGTGCCGTCCTGTTGGGCTTCATCGAGGAGGCCGCCGCCCTGGCCTTCCTCTACTCCATCGCCGAGGCGCTGGAGGATAAGGCGATGGACAAGGCCCGCTCGGGCCTGCGTGCCCTGCTGGCCCTGATCCCCTCGACCGCGACGATCATCGCCGCCCATGGGGCGACCCGCACCGTGCCGGTCGAAGACCTCATCCCGGGTGACGTGTTGCGCCTGGCCGCGGGGGAACGCCTGGCCACCGACGGGGTTATCCGCTCCGGGCACAGCAGCCTGGACACTTCGGCGATCACCGGCGAATCTATCCCCGTCGAGGTCGGCCCCGGCGATGCAGTGCTGGCCGGGTCGATCAACACCACCGGGGCACTGGAGGTTGAGGCCACCGCCGCCGGCACGGATAACTCCCTGACCACCGTCGTCGAGCTGGTGGAGCAGGCCCAAAACGATAAGGGCCAACGCGCCCGTATCGCCGATCGCCTCGCCCGCCCCTTGGTGCCCGGTGTCCTCATCCTCGCCGTCCTGGTCGCCGTGATCGGGTCCCTGTTCGGGGATCCAGGTGTGTGGATCGAACGTGCCTTGGTTGTCCTGGTCGCCGCGTCGCCGTGTGCGCTGGCGATTTCGGTGCCGGTCACGGTGGTCTCGGCCATCGGGGCGGCCAGTAAGTTCGGCGTGGTCATCAAGTCCGGCGCCGCCTTTGAGCGCCTCGGTGGCATCCGGCATCTGGCACTCGATAAGACCGGTACCCTGACCCGCAACCATCCCACCGTCGTAGATGTGCTCACCACCGACGGCGTCAGCCGCGCGGATGTCCTCGGCTGGGCCGCGGCGCTGGAGGCCCACTCCACCCACCCGTTGGCCGCCGCCATTACCGCCGCCACCCCGCAGGCCCCGACCGCCCAGCAGGTTTCCGAGGCCGCCGGCCAGGGGATCACCGGGCTCCTCGACGGGTCCCGGATCGCCGTGGGCAGCCCCCGTTGGCTGAGCCCCGGCCCCCTGGCCGGCCAGGTCGAAACCCTGGAAGAACAGGGCATGACCGTGGTCATCGTCCACCGCGACGACCGGCCCGTGGGGGCGGTCGGGGTGCGCGATGAACTCCGCCCGGAAACACCTCAGGTCATCAAATCGCTCGCGGACGAGGGTTTCGGGATCACCATGCTCACAGGTGATAACACGCGTACCGCCACCGCCCTGGCCCGGGAGGCCGGCATCACGGACGTGCGGGCCGAGCTACGCCCGGAGGACAAGGCCACCGCCGTGGCCGGGCTGGGGACCCGCGGCCCGGTGGCGATGATCGGTGACGGCATCAACGACGCCCCTGCCCTGGCATCAGCCGATATCGGCATCGCCATGGGCGCCAAGGGCTCGGATGCGGCGATCGAGTCCGCGGATGTGGCGTTTACCGGCGATGACCTGCGCCTGATCCCGCGTGCCCTGCACCACGCCCGCCGGGGACGGGCGATCATCAACCAGAACATCATCCTGTCCCTGGCGATCATCATCGTCCTGTTGCCGCTGGCGATCACCGGTGTGCTGGGACTGGCTGCCGTCGTGCTGGTCCACGAGGTGGCCGAGGTCATCGTCATCGCCAACGGCCTGCGGGCCGCCCGCACCCAGCATCCTGACCTGAAGCCCGTCGAGGCGGCCACGGTCACCGCCGACGAGGATGCGGACGGAAGGTCCCGGGTCTCGTAGTGCTTTCCCCCATGAGCACCCTGCGACAGGATGTACTTTCTCACCGGACGGGGCAGTAGACTTCATGGCTGTGAGCAGCACACGTGAGCGCAGGTACGGTCGGGCCCCGCAGAAGAAGGGCTGGCGGACATTCCTCCGGCCCGGCTGGGCGTTCGGTGTCCTTGCCATCATCGCTTTCTCCTACGTCGCCTTTACCTTTCTGGCGCCGTGGCAGCTGAGCAGGGATAGCACTATCGTCGAGCGCAACGAGCAGATCGAAGCCGCCTTCGAGGTCGAGCCCGTCCCCGCCGAGGAGATCTTTGACGCCCAGGGCAGTATCGAGCCCGGGGAGGAATGGGCCCGGGCGATCCTTCAGGGCCACTACCTGCCCGAGGATGAGGTGCTGATGCGCAACCGTCCGGTCGACTCCTCCCCTGCCTTCCATGCCTTGACCCCCTTCCAGCTGAACTCCGGTGAGGTCATCTTGGTCAACCGGGGTTTCAACCCGCCGCTTGAGGGCGGTGTCCCACCGATGGATACTGCGCCAGCCGGTGAGCAGTCCATCGTCGGCCACGCCCGATTCACCGAGCAGACACCGATGTCCCCCATTACGTTGTTAGCAGTTCCGTTTGAGGGAACCGTAGATTCATAGCCTAGTCCCTGTTTCAGGGGTAGGTAGTGTTTGTTCCGTTCCTTCTTTCCTTTCGGGGAGATGGAACTAGTCGCTGGCTTTGGTATGGCTTGTTGTTGTCCCTGTCTGAAAATGATCCGGGGGGTGATGCCGCCAAAGGCAGTGACATACTCCCAACTGCTAATAGGAACCTGACCCGCACAATCTGGTGTGAGGTCTCAAAGTAATGTGGATGCCAGCGTGAAGTATGTCCGACCACCAGCGATGAAATGACCCAAATTCGTTTTCTATCGCTAGGAGGTTCAAAGATGACATACGACTATGTCATCGGCATGGACGTCGGCAAGTACTTCCACCACGCTTGCGTCCTCGATTCCAGCGGCCACCAGGCCCTATCCAAACGCATCAACCAACACGAGCAATCTCTTCGCAAACTCTTTGGCGCCTATGCAACAAAAGCAACGAAGACTCTGGTCGTCGTGGATCAGCCGAATAATATCGGTCGTCTGACCGTGGCAGTAGCTCAGGACATCGGAATTGATGTCCGCTATCTCCCCGGACTAGCCATGCGCCAGCTATCACGCATTCATGCCGGTAATGCAAAGACAGACGTCCGTGATGCCTACATCATTGCCTATGCCGGAAAGAATCTTCCAGAATCACTAAGAAACGTCGACCGAGTCGAAGAAGCATTTATCCAGCTCAAGGTACTCAACGGCATCGACGAAGACCTTGCCAGATCCTATACACGGCTTATCAACCAGATCCGTTCAGCACTAGTCGGCACATATCCAGCATTTGAGCACGTACTGCGTGGACAAATGATTCACCGCAAATGGATACTCCACTTATTAGCCAAATACGGCGGTCCCACCAAAATCAAGCGGCTAGGCAAGGCACGAGTCAACACGTTCGCGCGCAAGCACCGAGCACGCAATCCGGAGCCTATTACTGACGCAATGTTTACAGCCATCGCCGGGCAGTCAGTCCAGATAGCAGGAGCTGAATACGCAGAGCTAGGCGTGGCAATGTCTGCCAAAGATGCCTTACTCAAACTCGAGCATCGTAAAGAAATCGAAGCCCAAGTCATCGAACTCATCGAAGAAATCCCCCAAACACAACTCCTGTTGTCAATGCCAGGAATAGGCCCCAGGTCAGCTGCGCAAATACTGATGACGGTCGGAGATATGTCCGATTTTCCTACCGCGGGTCATCTGGCGTCCTACGCGGGACTTTCACCTAAGACGAACCAGTCCGGAACATCAATTATGTCCAACTCGTTAAATCGGGCTGGAAACAAGAAATTAAAGAACGCCCTATGGCAATCGTCTTTTGCATCGATCAGATTCCACGAGCGTTCACGACAATTCTACGAACGAAAACGCAGCGAAGGCAAAAGGCATAACGCAGCTGTCGTCGCCCTAGCGCGTCGACGACTCAACGTCTTATTCGCCATGATGAGAAACAACGAATTTTACCGCGAGCCCCAGACGGAGGTCACTGCCGCCTAAAGACACCTTCACCCGCAAAGCCGATGGGGATTTCCCAATCGGCTACTTCCTATGCCCGAAAACAACACCAAGAAAGCAAAATAAGGCTCCCTAGTTGCCCCTGTAATCCCCACCCGCGAGGTTGACAAGACTATAGGAACACCCCCCCGATCGAGGACCAGGGCTACCGCCAGGTCTACGGCATTAACACCGCGCAGATTTCCGAGGTGACCGGCAGGGATCTGGCGGAGGACTATGTACAGCTGGCCGAGGGGCAGGCCGGGGAGATCACCGCTATCCCGGTGCCCATGCTCGACCGCGGTTCGCACTTGTCCTACGCCTTCCAGTGGATTGCCTTCGGCATCATGGCCCCGCTCGGCCTGGGGTACTTTATTTGGGCGGAGATGAAGGAACGTCGCCGTGTGCGCCGCGAGGAGGCCGAGCTGGCCGACGGATCGACATCCTCGCAGCAGACCGGGGACTCTCAGGACGAAGAGACAGATTCCGACACGGTGGGCGCCCTCCGCACCACTCACCCGGAAAATGACACCCAGGGTCTCGCCCATGCCCAAGCCACTCTTTCCGCATCCTCGGGTGCCCGTGCGCGCCTGTTGCACGACCGTTACGGCGACAGCCAGCCGAACCACTCCCGGAAATTCACCGATCCCCAGCGCGAGCGGTTCTAACCGCAGCCTTCTGCCCAGCGCCTTTCGGCCCACTGGCGCCCTTTCACGACGGCACGGGGCCAAATCCATCAAGCATTTTCAATAAGCTTTCAATAAGAGTTTTTCCCGGCTAGACTGCAGGCATGAGCGCGCACCAACACGACCATGACCCCGGCCACCGTACTGCCCCGAGCGGATCCCTCACCGCCCTGGCGGTCACCTTCGCCCTGACCGCCACAATCTTCCTGGCCCAGTCGATCGGCGGCCTCGTTTCCGGTTCGTTGGCTTTGCTGTCCGATGCGATGCATATGCTCTCGGATTCCACGGGGCTGCTCATTGCCCTGGTGGCCCTCCTCATCGGCCGTCGTGCGGCCACCCCCCGGGCCACCTACGGTTACCGCCGCGTCGAGGTGCTCGCCGCACTGGTCAATGCCGCGGTGGTCTCCGCGGTCTCGGTCTGGATCGTCATCCGCGCGGTTGGCCGGATCGGCGGCCACGAATCGATCGACACGGGCATGATGCTCGTCGTGGCGGTGGTCGGTTTGCTGGCTAACTTGATCTCCGCCCTGATTCTCATGCGCCGTCAGCATGAGAGCCTCAATATGCGCGGGGCGTACCTGCATGTGCTCTCCGACCTGGTCGGTTCGGTTGCCGTGATCATCGCCGGCCTGATCATCCACTTCACCGGTTGGTTAGCTGCCGACACCATCGCCTCCCTGTTCATTGCCGCCCTGGTGCTGCCGCGAGCACTGCGCCTGCTGGCCGAGTCCCTCTCGGTCCTGATGAACCACACCCCCCGGGGTGTCGATACCCGCGAGGTGGAAGCCGCCCTGGTCGGCCTGCCCGGGGTCACGGCCGTGCACGACCTGCACATCTGGAGCACCGACGGCACGAAACCGCTTGCCACCTGCCACCTGGTCGTCGACGATATGAACGTCTCCGACGGAGGGATTCTGGCCGCCGCTCAAACTCGGTTGCAAGACTTCGGCATTGAGCACTCGACTATCCAGATCGAGCAGGACGGCCACGTCCATCACGAAGAGGTCTGTTGATCACTCACTGCCAGAGTGGGACCCCACGGCGACGGCTTGTCCGCCCTTTTTGACCTGCTTATCACTATATTTCTGGGCTGTTCACAGTCCCCGGCCGGCCACTGGCGGCGAGGGTCCTTGGAGTGAGGATTTCCTATTTCTCCGCGTTTCCCCGCTCGAAGGGCAGACTCAGTTGCCGGGCGTGGAAATCAAAGTGCCAAGTCGGATAGGCGTAGACGTCCGCCACCGTCATCGCCGGGGCAAAGAACGGATCCCACCGGGTCGGAAACGCCATCTCACGTGCCAGGGAGTGCTCGGATTCCTTCTCCAGACTGGTGGCCAGGGCGGCGGTGAGCCACCGGAGTTTCCGGGCCATGCGGTGACGGTGGTAGACCCGGGCCGCAGCCCGAGATCCCCAGTAGTTGACCCAGCCGAAGGGGCGGGTGCTGGCATTGAGCAGACGCGCGAACACCTCGCTCAGCGAGGGCGGCAGATGGCCGAAGAACTTGACCAGAGGTAGCAGTCGACGGACCACCATATAGCCGAAGACCATGTGAAACAGCAGTTCCTCATTCGTCCACCGGGTCCCCACGCTACGGCTGCGCAGCTCGGCATCCCCAGCCCGCGCGAGGACGTCCTCCAGTTCGACACAGGCTCGCCAGTATCCCTCTGTTATCTCAACACGGTCGATCATCGTCGCCTACTTCCGAGGGGCCGACAATCCCGTCTGCCCTTCGATTCCATCATCACACCGCGCGCTTGCCCCCGGCAATGACCATCTGCAATGGGAGGGGTGGCGTGGCGATTCGCGGCCTTCGATACCAAGAATTGACCATGCTGCGTAAATTCATGATCGATCCCCTAGAGACCGAAAGCACCGCCGCCGACGAGGATGAAAATGCCCAGGCCGATCAGAACGATGGGGAACAATACATGTTCCCAGCGTTCGAGGACCTCGGCGATGGGCGGACGGGTGGCAACGAATTTCGCCAGCAGGACCTGCCACCCCTACCTGTCGATTTGAGGTACACCCCAAAAGAACAGTTTTTGAATTACAAACCCCCTCGCAAACTTAATGTTCACTAGGGTTGGGTTATGGATAATGGAACAGAACCGTCACTACCTCTAGATATTCCTGAACATTCTGAGGTTATTTCCGGGCAGAAAGTCGGCTATGTGAGGGTTAGCTCTAAAGATCAGAATCTGGAGAGGCAAACTGCGGCGTTGAAAAAAGAGAAGTGCTTTCGCATCTTCGACGATACCGTTAGCGGTTTGTCCACCGACCGTCCTGGGTTGGATGGTGCGTTGAATTATGTGCGTCCTGGTGACCAGCTTGTGGTTATGAGTATGGATCGGTTGGCGCGATCGCTGATTGATTTGCACCGCCTGGTCGATGACCTCACTGCCCGGGATGTTTCGGTGAAGTTTTTAAAAGAAGGGCAAACGTATTCGTTGAATTCGACTCCGATGGCCAAGCTCATGCTCGGGTTGCTTGGCTCGGTAGCGGAGTTTGAGCGGGCGATTATTCGTGAGCGTCAGGCGGAGGGGATTGCGCGGGCAAAAGCCCGCGGGGTTTATAAAGGTCGCGCGAAAGCGCTGTCTGATGAGCAGCTTGCCCAGGCGCAAGAGTGGGTGGGCGCTGGTGTTCCGAAGGCAGAAGCTGCCCGCAGGCTCGGCATTGGCAGAACTACCCTGTATAACTACCTCACTCAGGGAAAATAGGCCGTAACCATATCACCTTAAGAATGATTTGATCACGGACCGATTCCTTTCTATGTGAGGTTAATTATCGCTGCAATTTTGTTCACATAGAACAACTGTATTCTGATGGTGCTGTTGCAAACTCGCGTTCTCGTCGAAAACGGCGGATCCGGTACCAGCGTTGCGCTGCACACTAACAGATAGTTAGTTATCTGGAATTCCTGTTTGCAAAAGCACCTCTGTGGCCTCGTTCGGCGTTGCTTCACCCTTGACATCAACGACACTTCCATAGGTTCAGCACTGGTCGGATTGGGCAAAATCTGTATCCGGTCGGACCTACCAAGGCTCTCAACCACTGCGCTAGGAATGATGCCGAGTAGCTCTGAATTCATCACCACGCCAGGAACCGACGCTACCCTCGTCCCGATGATTCCAGTTTGAAGTTGCAGGCCGGCCTTCAGTAATAGATTTTCTGGAGCATCATGACCAATCGATGACTTGATCCGTATAAAGCGCTCGGCGCTCATTTGCTCGAGACTGATGAATCCTTCGATTTCGGCACCGCCGTGAGTGCGCACCAGCGTAGGCCCAGGCAGGTTGTGAAACGGTGGGTTCCTCCGAATAATGGCCCTATAATGGCCCTCATGAACCAACCATTGCGCGTTGATATTTTTGCCGACCCTGGCCTACCGTCCCGCACCGTCTCACGTGTCCTCGGTGATGGCAATGACGGAGAGAAAACTGTCGGCAGATATCTTTTCTCCCACCACAAAAGTCGAACCCCAGCGCGCCCAGATGGCACGCTCGATCTCGACACCGTTCGAGGATGGGCACGAGATGATGACGTAGATCTACTGGCCATCGTCACCGAAATCCCCCGCCGTGCCGGGCGAAAACCCAAGATCGCCGCGCTGCACTACGGGGAAGGTCTGGTCATCATTTCCCTACCAGCACTGGGATGGCAGGGCGTGACCCAGAGACTTCGCCATGTACTGTTCGACTCCCTGGACGCTCTAGCCGACCAGCAGACACCCGGAACCGACCAGCGCACATCCGACTCCGGGGTGGTCTACGAGCAGGAGTCTCGTTCCGGCCGGTCCGTCTACATCACCTCTCCCTGGTGGCGACCGGGCAGACTCCGACTGGTCCTGGGCATGGTACGTACCAATGAGCCCCTGTCGACGGTATCGAAGTTGTCGGGAGTACTCGCTGCCGCGGCGGGAACTGGGGCGTTCGGCATCTTCTACTCCTCAATTTGGGAAATGGCGGACGCTTTGCCCAGCTGGCGACTGGGTCTGATTACCGCGATGGTCATTGTGACCATGGTGCTCTGGCTGATCGGTGCCAACAGGTTGTGGGAACATTCACGAAAACTAGGCGACCTGACCGAAGCCGCCATGTATAACGCCTCCACCGTGGCCACTCTCCTGCTGTCGGTCATCTTGCTCTACCTGGTACTATTTATCGGGATCTTCATCGGGGGAATATGTGTCATCGAATCCGGATTCATGTCATCGAAAATCGGTGCGGAAGCCTCCCTCGGGAACTACGTTGATATCGCCTGGCTCAGCGCCTCGATGGGCACCGTTGCGGGTGCTCTCGGATCGAATTTCGATAGCGAAGACACCATTCGAGAACTCACCCACGGCAAACGCCTGGCACAACGATTCAAACAACGCCAAGACGCCAACGAGAACAACTGCTAATTCTCACCAAGCCAAGACACGAGGCATGACTGCCCACCGGATAAACATCATGAGCGCCCTGTGGGGATTGAGGCTTATTCATAGGGGTTTAGCGCTCGCAGTCCGATCGCCGCTCTGGGGCGTGTCCCGGGGACATAAAAAAGGGGACTGCCTGTTTCGATTAATGTGTGAAGAAAAACCAAACAAACAGTCCCACCAGCAAGACTACGGGTCCGTCCCCTGTTTGGTGGACACGCTGACCCCGGCCCAAAATGGGCCGGAGAATGCGAGAAACCACCATGGGCGAAGAACACCTACACCGATGAGTTCAAGACGGACGCGGTCCGACTCTATGAGGACACCACAGGCGCCTCGTTCTCCTCGATCGCCGTGGACCTCGAGATCAGCCGGGCGACGCTGAAGAACTGGGTCTACGCCGCCCGCAAGGCCCGCGGCGTCCAGCCCAGCCGCACCGCCGAAGACCCCACCGACGAGCTGTTGCGCCTGCGCAAAGAAGTCCAGCACCTGCGCTCGGAGACGCAGAAACTCTCAACCGAGCGCGATATCCTGCTGCCAAGGCCGCGAAATATTTCGCGGGAGAGACGACCAGGTAGAGCCGCTTCCGATTCGTTGATGACCACCGAGACCTCTATCAGGTCAAGCGGTTGTGCCAAGTCCTGAGGATCAACCGGTCCTCGTACTACGCCTGGAAATCTGCGGCTTTCCACCCGCCGGCGACGCCTCGGTTACGTTCGTTTTAGATGGCGTTCCCACCACGCATACAACCGCGCTGTTAAATCCGTACAAATGTAATCACTCCAGCCACGATCCAAACTTCCGCGGTGAGCTCTACTGGACTTTGGACGATCTCGTCGCAGCGCTGCGACGCTGTGCGGAGCTGGGTCTTGATGCCAAGCTGCACGCCACCGGTGATGCGTCGGTGCGCCAGGCTCTTGATGCCGCCGAAATCGTCCGCCAAGACGCAGATGGTGGTCCCGCAATGCAGATTGCCCACATGTCTTTTATCTCTGAACAGGATCTCCCACGCTTCGCGGAGCTTAACGTCGCGGCTGACGCCTGCCCCTTCATGTGGTTTCCTAGCCCGCTTACCGATGGCATCTCCGATTTCGTCGCCGACGAAACCATGGCGAATATCTGGCCTTTCACAGACCTTCTCTCCACCGGCGCTCTCATCGCAGGCGGTTCCGACTGGCCGCTGCCAGCCAATCCGATGCTGACTACGGCCATCGCACGGTCAACATCAATCAGGCCATCACCCTGCCCCAAGCCATGGCTGCGTTTACCCGCGAATCCGCCAAAGCTCTGGGCATCGCTGCAGTAACAGGCACCATCGAACCTGGGAAGTCTGCCGACTTCATCGCTCTCGACCGCGATATCTTCACCAGCGACATCAAGCAGGTTCACCAAACCCAAGCCTTAGGGCGCTGGGTGGCTGGCGAAGGAATTTGAAGCTACTCTTCCTCGGGTGCGAAATGTGAGTTAGCGAAGGCAACCGCGGCAGCAATGTCATCATCGCTCGTACCCCACGCCTTCTGAACAACTTCACCCCAAGCCTCGGATGCGCACTTAGCGTATTCCTTGGCTTCATCGGTGCTTTCCCAAGCCACTGGATCAAACGCCTCGCCAGAGAGGTACTTCCCCAGCATTTGGAGGGTGAGATCCCATCCCACCGCCACACCAATGGTGCCGCCTGGACCGTATGCCGCGACCATCTCATCAAGAATCGTCGCCGGAGTGGAATGCTCCAATTCAATGGTTGTGTGCTCATCCTCCGGGGTAAGTCGCAATTCCAGTTCGGTTGTCATTCCTGGCCCTAATGCCCACGTCGTCTTGAGCGTAATTGGCGCTTCAAACTGAAGTTTCTCTCCGGCCACATTGTCTTTGACTTGAAAACTACCGCCTTGGTGGAATTCACCCTCAACTTCGCTAAACCATTGCGCTAGTTGTTCCTTATCAGTGCACGCCTTCCATGCATCGGTCACCGATGCTTCATAGCTCCTGCGCAGCAGAACCGACTTTCCTTCACCATCCGCAACCGACGCATTTCCAAGCGCACGATGGGTTTTCTTCAAATCTTGATTCTCAGACATTTCACTCAACTTTAGGGTTAGGGTTTTGGTAGCTGGCTATATTCTTCATCAGTGACTGGGTCGAGCCATTCATTGCTCACTCCTTCGCCTGGAGTGAGGAATGCGAGGTGACTAAACCAGGAATCTGCTTTCGCTCCATGCCAGTGTTTCAGGCCGGCCGGGATGCGGATGGCCCTGCCCGGCTCCAAAATGATGGGCTCCTCCCCTTCTGCTTGGTACCACCCGGAGCCGGCGGTACATAGCAGAACCTGATCGCCTGCGCCATTTTCACCGTGATGGATGTGCCAATTATTGCGGCAGCCTGGTTCGAAGGTGATATTGGCGACGGGGACGGTGCCATCGACAAGCGGAGCTCTATAGGCTTGGCCGATAAAATACTCGGCAAGTTCTTCGAGCTTCCCGCCGGTTTCAAAAACTTGTTCAAAATTGCCATTAACCATAAAGGCTCTTTAGCCACGCCACGGCAGTAGATGATCACTTCCCAACCTAGGCCGGTAGCACCTTGATTAACAAGGGTTTTGGGAAATCTTGGGTTGACACTTGTCCGAGGTGATTACGCCTAAAGACTTTTATAGGTTTCACGTGAAACTACGATCGCTCGATGAAGTGCGCATTTAATCATGGACAGACTGATATTTTTTTCCGTATGCTCGCGGCCAAGGAAAATCACTGCCTTGGCAGCTGCCGGGGTACCTCAAATCTCAAAAAGGATTCGTCTATGTACAACCCTGATATCAGCGTCAAAACCTACATTGTAATTTCCCTGGTCTTTGCAGCGCTATTTGCAGCTTCCGTCGTAGCCATCGGCAGCCCGGTATTCAACTGGATCTTCGGAATGATCGCTATCGCAACTGCACTCATGGCTATTGCCCAAAGCTGGCTCGACCACAGGGCTTCGAGAGCGTAGCAGCAGGAAATGCGAAAGGCTTGGTAGATTTTCTCTACCAAGCCTTTTACTTGTGGAGCATAGGAGAATCGAACTCCTGACCTCCTGCTTGCAAAGCAGGTGCTCTACCAATTGAGCTAATGCCCCAAGCTTTCGCTAGCCAAGTATGTTACTCTTCGCACGCAAGTGACGCAAACGGGCGTTTACCTGCAGGTGGCAGGTAGAAGAAATTACTTGGAATCATCTTCCTTGATACGTTTTAAGATGCGCTGACCAATAGTATGAATTTGTTGCACTTGGGACTTTGTCAGCGGATCAAAAAGGACTTTTTGGACTTGCTCAACATGGCCAGGGGCGGTGGCGACAACTTTGCCGTAGCCGGCATCGGTAAGCGTGGCGACGGTATAGCGCCCATCATCCGGATCTGCGCTGCGGGTGACCCAACCTTTCTTCTCCAACTTGGCAATAACCTGCGAGAGCCGGGAAAGTGAACCGTTCGCGGTTGACGCCAGATCACTCATTCGCAGCGAGCGGTTTTCCGCCTCTGACAAACGTGCCAGCGCGGTGTACCCAAAGTGGCTCAGCCCAGCATTTTGAGTCAGTTGATGATCCAACGAGCGATCTACCTCAATGATCAACGCCATGAGGGTATAGAAAGCATCCTTTTGCTCATCATTTAGCCAACGCGTTTGCGGTTCAGCACCCTTCCCCGCTCGATCATCCATGCGATTCATGAACCTGAGTTTAGCAGAAAAAGGCCGCTTTACAATCCAGATTTGCAGGTAGTTGTTAAATATCGCTTTACATCTAAAGCGATACATGCTAAATTTTGGTTAAACCTTTAAGTAATTGCTAGGAGAGATAATGTCCGTCCTTCCCGATCCTCGTACTCAAGTCCGTCCCGCTGGTGCGTTGGATGACCTGCGCGCTTTTGCCATCCCTCGTGCGCATGAGCATCGACATTGGGAGCCCAGCGATGGACCGTTGCCGGCACTTTTCGTCAGCCACGGCGCACCACCCACCTTGGATGATGCCGAATGGTTGGGATACCTCTACAAATGGTCACAGTCTTTGCCAAAGCCCCACGCTGTCGTCATCATTTCAGCACACTGGGAAAATGCTCCGGTAGCAATTTCTGCATCGGAAGCCGGCACCCCGTTGTACTACGACTTTGGTGGCTTCCACCCGCGCTACTACACCTTGAAATATGAAACTCCCGATGCCACCGAGTTGGCCAAGCGTGTAGCCGGACTGTTGGGCTACTCCCCTGTTCACCAATTCACCGACCGCGGCCTAGACCACGGCGCATTCATCCCAATGATGGCGATGTACCCTGCCGGTGACGTGCCAGTAATCCAAGTATCCATGCCCTCAATGAACCCATCCGACCTACAGGAGCTGGGCAATAAGCTGCGCAGCCTGCGTGAAGAAGGCATCCTGGTCATTGGCTCTGGCTATATGACTCACAGCTTCGCGGTGATGCGCGATCCTTCGCTACAACCGCACGTGCAGGCCTTTGATGACTGGGCAGGTGAAACTATCGCGCGTGGCGATGTCGACTCACTGCGCGATTACCTTAACAAGGGCCCGGGCGCGCGTATCGCGCACCCGACTGCAGACCACTTCGTACCACTGCTATTAACCATGGGTGCAGCTAATGACCCCACCACCGCGCGCACCGTCTTTAACCGCGTGGGATTGGGCAACCACATTCGCTCTATCGAGGTCTACTAAGAATAAAAGAACAAAGGGTGGGTACCGGTCTTTCTTGATCGGCATCCACCCTTCGACATCGTAAAGCGTGTGCGTCTATACGCGTGCCGGCTTTGCTTCTGCCGCCGCAAGTGCCTCACGCATCAATTGCGCAGCTTGCGATGGAGTTTTCCCAACACGCACGCCAGCGGCCTCGAGTGCACGCTTCTTACCTTCCGCGGTTCCGGAGGAGCCGGAGACGATAGCGCCAGCATGGCCCATGGTCTTTCCTTCTGGCGCGGTAAATCCGGCGATGTACGCAACGACTGGCTTGGTCACATACTCCGCGATGTAGTTGGCTGCGTACTCCTCAGCATCGCCGCCGATCTCGCCAATCATCATGATTGCCTTGGTGTCAGGATCCCGCTGGAATTGTTCAATCGCAGCAATGTGAGTGGTACCAATGATTGGATCACCGCCGATACCAACGCAGGTGGAAAATCCGATGTCAGACAGCTCGTACATCATTTGATAGGTCAACGTGCCGGATTTGGATACCAGGCCGATGGAACCTGGCTCTGGCGCAGTCTCCGCCGGGATAATTCCCGCATTAGACTGACCTGGAGTGATAAGCCCTGGGCAGTTCGGGCCAATGATGCGGGTGTTGGACTCCTTAGCCAGCGCAAAGAATTCGGCGGTGTCCTTCACTGGAACACCTTCCGTAATTACAACAGCAAGTGGAATGTGGGCGTAGATAGCCTCTTCCACAGCAGACTTGGTGAACTTGGCAGGAACAAAGATGACGGTGACGTTGGCGCCAGTTGCCTGAATTGCTTCGCGCACAGTACCGAAGACCGGGATATTTTCACGGGTTTCAAAAGATATGGTCTCCCCCGCCTTTTTGGGGTTAACGCCGCCAACAATATTGGAACCTGAACCGAGCATGCGCTGGGTGTGCTTCATGCCCTCGGAACCGGTCATGCCCTGAACGATAATCTTGGAATCAGAGTCGAGAAAAATAGCCATGAGAAATTGTCGTCCTTTAAGTCTTTAGGCGTTGACGGTTATGGCGGAATCAGCAAGTTCAGCTGCGGTGCGGGCGGCTTCGTCCATGGTCCCAACCTGCTGAAGCTTCGGCAGGTTGGCCTCTTCCAAAATAGAACGGCCCAGTTCAGCATTGTTGCCGTCAAGGCGCACAACCAGTGGCTTCGGCTCAATACCTTCGGATTCCAGGATGCGGAATGCCTGAACGATGCCCTTAGCAACCTCATCGCAGGCGGTGATGCCGCCGAAGACGTTGACAAAGACGGACTTGACCTGCGCGTCGCCCAAGATCACCTCAAGACCATCGGCCATGACTTCCGCATTTGCACCGCCCCCGATGTCGAGGAAGTTTGCTGGCTTGGGCTGACTCGCAAGACCCTCACCGGCATAAGCAACAACATCCAGCGTGGACATCACAAGACCTGCACCATTGCCGATAACACCGACGGAGCCGTCAAGCTTGACGTAGTTTAGACCCATCTTCTGAGCCTTCAGCTCTAGAGGGTCCTGCGCACTGTGGTCTTGCAGTTCGGCATGGTCTGGGTGGCGGAAGGCAGCGTTTTCATCCAAAGACACCTTGCCGTCAAGCGCGACCATGTCCCCTGAACTGGTCTTGACCAACGGATTGACCTCTACCAAGGTTGCGTCTTCTTCCACGTAGGTGTCATAAAGCTTCTTGAAGACGGGAATCAGACTGACGGTTTCTGCTTCGCTAAAACCTGCTTCGGTCGCAATGTCACGCGCCAAGGTGGTAGTCATGCCATCCAGCGGGGAGAAGCTGCGGCGCACCAGTGCTTCTGGACGTTCCACGGCGAGGGTTTCAATTTCCACGCCGCCTTCCTTGGACAACATCACCAGGTAGCGGCGCTTGGTGCGGTCTAAGAGAATGGAAAAATAGTACTCTTCCGCGATGTCTGCACCCTCGGCAACCATCACGCGACGAACTGTGTGACCCTTGATCTTCAAGCCCAGGATCGCATCAGCAGCTTCTGCTGCTTCGGACGGACTCTTGGCTAATTTCACGCCACCGGCCTTACCCCGTCCACCTACTTTCACTTGGGCTTTTACGACCACGACGCCTGCGCCCAGCTTCTGTGCTGCCTCTTCTGCCTGCGTAGGCGAGGTAGCGGTGATGCCACGAAGTACAGGTACGTCATGCTTTTCAAACAAGTCACGAGCTTGGTACTCGTAAAGGTCCACAGTGAGACTCCATTCTCGTCAGTCATGGGAGTTTAACCAAAATCACAGTGTATTAGAGATTGCGTCACAGTATCTACACTTTGGCCAAAAAGATAGCAGGGATTGCGAAGAACATTTCACACACTTTGCAGCAATCGAACGCCGCGGACTTAGGCCTATAAATCTGCTGGGAGTGCAGTTGCGCTAGCCGACACATCGCCCATGCTGCTACTTCGCCAACTTGGCGCGATATACCCCCAAATTCCTCCCCCTATATTGGAAACTAACCCCTTCTAGCGCAGTTATACTTTGGCCATGTCAGGAATTTCTGCAAAGCGGGTACGCACCCGCCACTTTTTTAAAGCAAAAGCCGCCAGCACCCCGATCTCTGCGCTGACCAGCTACGATGCTTTGTCAGCAAGCATTTTTGATGAGGCAGGCATCGATATGCTGCTCGTCGGCGACTCCGCCGCCAACGTGGTCTTAGGTCGTGACACCACTTTGTCCATCACCGTGGATGAAATGATTGTCCTGGCCAAGGCGGTTACCCTTGCAGCCCGGCGCGCTCTAGTGGTCGTTGACCTGCCCTTTGGCAGCTACGAGGCTTCCCCGCAGCAGGCTGTGGCAACGTCGGTGCAGATCATGAAAGAAACCGGTGCGCACGCGGTCAAGATCGAAGGAGGCGTGGAGCGCGCTGACACCATTCGCGCGATTGTCGATGCCGGCGTTCCCGTCTGCGGCCACATCGGGTTCACCCCACAATCCGAGCACGCTCTGGGCGGCCCGGTTATTCAAGGCCGCGGTTCGGGTGCGGATAAGCTCACCCGCGATGCCCGCGCCGTGGAGGCCGCTGGTGCTTTCGCCGTCGTGCTGGAGATGGTACCAGCCCAGATCGCAGCGGAGGTACCCGCGAAATTTCCATCGCCACGATCGGAATTGGCGCAGGTCCCGACACCGATGGCCAGATTCTGGTCTGGCAGGATGCTTTCGGCCTTAACCGCGGCAAGACGGCCCGTTTCGTACGCAAGTATGCCGATTTAGGCACATCACTTCTCGATGCCGCCCGCACCTACGCCGACGACGTTTCCGCCCGCAGCTTCCCCGCAGCGGAGGAATCCTACGAATGAGACTGATTAAGACCAAAGCAGAGCTTATCGATGCCCTCTCTTCAGTCCACGAAAACATCGCTTTGGTGCCCACGATGGGCGCACTGCACGAAGGCCACCTAAGCCTGGTCAGTGCTGCACGCACCGACCTAGCCAATAGGGACTCGAAAAATACATCGGATGATGACGTGGTTGTGGCGAGTATTTTTGTAAATCCGCTGCAATTTGCCGACCTTGGAGACTGCGATGATTACCGCAACTACCCTCGGACACTCGAGGCCGATGCGAAGCTTTTGGAATCTGCCGGCGTGGACATCATCTTCGCACCCGATGTAGAGGAGATGTATACACAGGGCACACCGGAAATATGGGTACGCACGGGCGAGATGGGTGCACAGCTGGAAGGCGCCAGCCGCCCCGGGCACTTTGATGGGGTCGCCACCGTGGTGGCAAAGCTGTTTAGCCTCGTCCGGCCGCACCGCGCCTACTTCGGGCAAAAGGACGCCCAGCAACTGGCAGTCATTAGGCGCATGGTCAACGATCTGGACCTGCGCGTTGATATCCGCGCGGTGCCCATTATTCGTGGCGCGGATGGCCTTGCCGAATCCAGCCGCAACCAGCACCTCAGCGCCGCTGATCGGCAAAATGCCTTGGCTTTACCCACAGCACTCACCGCACTGCGCGAACGCCGCATAGATCTCGAGCAAGCTCGCGCCGAGCTTTCCAACTCCCCTGGCGTGGAGCTGGACTATCTCGAAGTTGTCAGCCCTAAGACGCTCAAACCGATTGCGTGGCCTCCAACCGCTCCTGCTCTAGCACTGGGCGCTATCTCCGTCGGTGACACCCGTCTGATAGACAACATGGACATCTAATATATTTCGTCTTAATGCACGAAGTCCTCGCGTTTTTCTGTGGCGGGGCTTTGTTGCGCTCACCTCCTAGCGCGCTTGACTCCGCCGGAGATGAACCAGCCGGCCAAGAGGATCACGAACCAGATTGGGGTGACCATCAAAGCGGACCGAGTGTCATTTTCAAAGGTCAGTACAACGACCATAAACGCGAAGAAAGCGAGAACAACCCAGCACATAAACGCCCCACCTGGGACCTTGAAGTTGGATGCTGCATGGCGTTCTGGGAACTTGCGGCGGAAGACAAGGTACGCTGCGAGGATCAGGCTCCACACCACCATGAACAGCACAGAAGACACGGTGGTAATCAGCGTAAAGGCGTCAATGACGCTGGCGCCGGCGTACAAGATTGCCAGGCTCGGGACCAGGCACGCTACTGAGAACAGCAGGCCGCGGGCTGGAACTTGGTTACGGGACAAGATGCCCCAACGCTTAGGTGCTTGGCCTTCGCGCGCCAGACCAAAGAGCATGCGTGAGGTGGAGAAAATACCACTGTTCGCCGACGATGCGGCAGAGGTAAGCACCACGAAGTTAATGATGGCTGCTGCCGCCGGCAATCCAGCCAGGGCAAACATCTGCACAAATGGGCTGGAGTCACTGTGGACCTTGTCCCATGGGGTAACCATCATGATGACCGCAAGAGCCAGGATGTAGAACACGACGATACGAATAGGAATCGAGTTAATCGCGCGAGGAAGATTCTTTTCTGGGTCTTTGGTTTCTGCGGCAGCGGTACCGGCGAGCTCCACGCCGACGAAGGCGAAGATAGCAATCTGGAATCCGGCGAGGAAGCCCGTGATTCCGTTCGGGAAGAAGCCGCCATGGTCGATCAGATTTGAAACCGCGGCGATATCCCCATCTGGGGACTGGAAGCGCGAAATAACCATCACCGCGCCGACGAGGATGAGCGCGGTAATAGCCACCAGCTTGATGATTGCGAACCAAAATTCCAACTCACCAAAGAGGCGGACTGCCACGAGATTTAACCCGAGCAGTAATAAAATCGTCAATGCTCCAGGTATCCACAGCGCGATACCTGGCCACCAGTATTGGGTGTAGCCGGTAATAGCCACGACATCAGCCATACCTGTGACAATCCAGCAGAACCAGTAGGTCCAGCCGCATACGAAACCAGCGGTAGGCCCGAGGATGTCCGAGACGGCATCACGCAATGACTTGTAGTTGAGGTTCGAGAGCAAAAGCTCACCCATCGCCCGCATGACGAAGAAGAGCATAAAACCGATGATGCCATACACCAAGATTACGGAAGGACCAGCAAGGGAGATGGTTTTGCCCGATCCCATAAATAGTCCGGTGCCGATAGCACCGCCAATGGCAATCAACTGGATATGTCGGTTGCTAAGACCGCGTTGGAGATGGTCTGACTCCACGTGAGAGTCGAGTTCTACTCCTGTATTTTTAACCTGTGAATGCCCGGGATCATAAGATGCCATAATCTACCTGTCTTGCTAATGGGAAAGTAGGAGCTTAAATGGTAGAGCGTCACTGCGCGCTCTCGCACGTACCTACTATTTGATAGAAAAACTACCACTAGCTCTCCAACCCCTTTGTGGAGACACTAGGCTTCGCGTGTTCGGAGATAAGAGTGCCGTCAAGACACCTTGGAATTAATGGCGGGAAAGACAAAATCAGCGAGCAAAGGCGCAAGCACAACATCAGGCTGATCCGGCGATACCCAGGATAGTTCCGCAATCTCAGCAGCCATTTGCGGTTCAATTGTATCGCCGTCGTAAGTAAACACCGTGGCAACCACTGTGTGTTTTGCTTCATTGGCAGCGGGGGCCTCAAAGACCCCTATCTGGGTTAGCTGCTTAGCTTCTAAACCGATACCAATTTCTTCCTTAACTTCGCGAATCGCTGTGTCCAAAGCGCTCTCCCCCAGCTCTGGTTTGCCACCTGGAAACATGAATTTCTCCGTCCCGCGCTTGCGCACGGTTAAAACTTTGTCATTTACGTCGCGAAAAACAACCGCGCTGACATGAATCAGAGGCTCAATCATGGCTTTGAGGTTACGCTCCTTCTGGAATTTCTACGACACCCGCATAACCTCCAGTGGCCAGCGGCGACGAGCATGCGGCGGATGCTTTTCAAAGGGATAACCCAGTGAAACATCGATGTGGCTTATTCCATCCACGCGCGTTTCCGCCGGAATGTGTAGGTGACCGTGGATGGCCAACTGCGCATGGTATTTCACCGCCCAATCCCTAGTCGCCGTGGTCCCGCACCACAAAGCAATATCCGGCTCCCGCAACCGATGCGTCGGTTCCACCACCAGCGGCCAGTGGTTGATCAAAATGGTTTGCCCGCGCACTGTATTCAGTCGGTCTTCGGAGTATTCAACCCGCTCGGCGCACCACTTTTCGATGTCTACGTAAGGCGCGATCGCAAGCTCATCGTCAAGCTTTATCTTTGCTCTCGCCACTGCCTGCTTTGCTGTCAGCCCCAGCGGGCGAAAACTGTAGTCATAGAGCGTAAACAGCGGGCAGATGGTTACATTCCCGAATACCGGGTACGGATCTTCCGGGGTCACCACGCCAATCGCGCGTAGCTCCCCCACCAGGGCGCGGTAGCGCGCCTTGCCGCGGATGCGTTCTGTCGAACGGTTAAACAGCTCATGATTGCCCGGCACCCAAATCACCTTGGCGAAACGCTTGGTCAACGGTTTTAACGCCTGCACAACCTGCGGGATGCGTTCGGCGACATCGCCAGCCACGATCAACCAATCACCGGGATCGCGGGGAGCCAGCCTATCAACAGCCGCCTGATTCTCCTCGAAGGTAACGTGCAGATCGCTTACTGCCCACAACGTGCGTGCCATAAATTGAGGTTATCGCCGCGCGCGGTTCGCACCAAACGTGTAAGTTCCGGCAAGCGGAGGGGTTACGGTCCCGCAGTCGTGCGATTGGCTGGCTCGGCAGCGGCAACCGATTCATCCTCACGTTCTTCCACCGCAGCTGGATTCAATGCGAATTCCATCCACTGTGCCGAGCGCGCAATCAAGAATCGCACTTTTCCTTCGACCAGGTCTTCTTCTTACAAGACCTCGGCACGGTAGTAATCGACAGGTACCCGATGCCTCCTGCCCCCGCTAAGCCCTGCTCCAAGACCTCGCGGCCGCGGTACCGATTACTGCAATCTCCATGCCCAAATGCTGATTCGGACACATTCCAGCTTAGGCTCGTCCAGATAAGCAGCGCTGCGGTAGGAGTCATAAGAAAGCGCGAATCTATCCTCCTTCCCCAGCCTTGGCGTATTCAACCGAATCCACTCACCAGGCTCTTGCTGGAACCGGTACTGGCGTGGGTGTTCCGAAATTCTTTGAAATCAAGCGTCAGATTAAAGGCGAGCTCAACTTCGAATAAGACTGAAGCCACTCAACGTCCCATAGCTGTCGATCAAAGCTTGGATCAATGTCAGTTTCCACTAGGCACCCGGCTATAGCTCTGGCAGTTAAATCTCGCATTACTGTGACGCTACTAAAGAAGATGACTTTACAGTCTTCTTCTTAGTTCAGTTCCGGATCGGCAAGAGGAATAACCTCACGAACCTCGACCGGTTGCGAGGTCTCCACCAAAATTGATGCTTGCCTTGCGATGAGCGTGCACACATCCGGTGCGCCATGGAACCTTCCTTCAATAACCGCGATTTCAACGGCTTCATCGGTTTCTTCCGCCACCGCGCGAGTTCCAAAACAGCTCTTCGAACCTGCGGAAAGAATACGCGGATGGTGTTGTCATCGACAAGCTCATAGCGGTGCCTATCAACGGCTCGTTCCTGCGAAAGATCATTTCGTGGTGTGTCTAAGCCCGTAGCTGGAGACAAAGCTGAGGGCATCTCCCTCAAGACCCTGATCAGTTAAAAACTGGCGTTAGCCTAAAAAGGTCGCAGAAACCACGAAAGGCTTGGTAGAAAATCTACCAAGCCTTTAAACTGTGGAGCATAGGAGAATCGAACTCCTGACCTCCTGCTTGCAAAGCAGGTGCTCTACCAATTGAGCTAATGCCCCATCGTTCCGTTGGTGGGCCTAGCAAGAATCGAACTTGCGACCTCATCGTTATCAGCGATGCGCTCTAACCGACTGAGCTATAGGCCCTTAAGCGGAACGAGTAGTAACTATACAAGCGGGTTCGAAGAAGAACAAATCGCCAGCTTAAACAAGGTTTTTAACCTCGATTTAAGATTGCAGTTTTCGCTGGTTGCTCAAAGATTGGATGCAAGGAGACATCGACAAGCTCGAAGGCCCCACATCGCACATAAATGCTGATGTGGGGCCTTCGAGCTTCAAGGTCTAAACAGGTTTAACTATTTGGACTTCGTGGACTTGTTAGCGTCCTGCAGGCCAAGATCTAGCCCACCGAAAAGATCGACGATGGAGTTGTAGATAACTGCCAACAGCGGCGCCAAAATGGTGTTGAAAATGGCCACCACCACGCCGATCAGCGCGCAGATGGCGAAGACCATGCCGAAAGTAATCTTCTGCGATCCACCGACATCGAAGATGAGAGAATTCATTGACTCCCAAATCCCGAACTGGCTCATGCCAAAGTACAGCAGCACTACTGCTATCAACCAGGCCACTAGACCCACTAGTGACATGGCCAAACCGACGCGAAACGCCGATAGCGGTGTGATTCGCTTCAGCGAAACATTTCGTCGTGCCATAGGAATTACTCCTTGTTGTCGGAATCGTTGTCCTGGTCACCTGGCTTACTAGGGTCAAGTTCCTGTCGAGCATCCTCCACAGTCTTTTCGCCCTTAGCTACAGCCAGTGCTTCTTCTTCCCCATCATCTTCCACGTTGCGGTCGATGACAAGCAACTCAACATCATCGCTCAGGTTCACCAAACGCACGCCCATGGTTGCGCGCGAGGATGGACGAATCTCATTGACCTCAGTGCGGATAACGCCGCCAGCAGAGGTAATAGCGAAGATTTCATCATCTTCCATCACGGTAATCGCACCGATCAGCTTGCCGCGCTTTGGCGTGTACTTAAAGGTCATCACGCCCAAGCCACCGCGGCCTTGTGGAGCGTATTCCTCGATAGCGGTGCGCTTACCGTAGCCGCCGGAGGTAGCCACCAACAGGTAGCCGCCTTCCTGGACGACAGACAGGCTCAGCAGCTGGTCATCGCCGCGGAAACGCATGCCCTTAACGCCGGCAGTTGCACGGCCCATTGGGCGCAGCTGCTCATCATCGGCAGTAAAGCGAATGGCTTGGCCTTGCTCAGAGGTCAGCAAGATATCGTCACCATCAGAAACCAGCTGCGCACCGATCAAAGAGTCACCCTCATTGAGGTTGATCGCAATCAGACCAGCAGAACGTGCGGATTCATAATCAGTCAGACGGGACTTCTTCACGCGCCCCTGCTTGGTTGCTAGAACAAGGTAAGGCGCATCCTCATAGGACTGAATCTGAATGACCTGGGCGATCTTTTCTTCCGGCTGGAATTCCAGCAGGTTCGCCACGTGCTGGCCACGCGCGGTGCGCGATGCCTCTGGCAACTCATAGGCCTTGAGGCGGTAGACGCGACCGAAGTTGGTAAAGAACAAGATCCAATCGTGGGTGGAGCAGATGAAGAAGTTCTTGACGATATCGTCTTGCTTCAACTCCGCGCCACGCACGCCCTTGCCACCGCGCTTTTGCGCCTTGTAGGAATCAACCTTGGTGCGCTTGGCGTAGCCGGTAGCGGTGATGGTGACAACTACGTTTTCGCGGGCAATTAGGTCTTCGTCGGTTACGTCGCCGGTTGCAGCAACAATCTGGGTGCGGCGTTCATCGCCATACTTTTCGACGATTTCCTGCAGTTCATCATGCACGATCGCACGCTGACGCTCAGGCTTGGCCAGAATGTCCTTGTAGTCAGCGATCTCAAGCTCGATCTCTGCCAACTCATCAACGATCTTTTGACGCTCCAGAGCAGCCAAGCGACGCAGCTGCATGGCCAAGATGGCATCGGCCTGGATGGTGTCAACGTCCAACAGGGACATCAAACCTTCGCGGGCTTCATCCACGGTTGGGCTGCGGCGGATCAGCGCGATGACCTCATCGAGCATATCCAGTGCCTTAACCAGACCACGCAGGACGTGTGCGCGCTTTTCAGCCTCATCCAGGCGGTACTGGGTACGGCGAACAATGACCTCGATCTGGTGAGCCACGTAGTAGCGCAGCATCTGATCGATACGCAGGGTGCGTGGCACGCCATCAACGATGGAGAGCATATTCGCGCCGAAGGAAGTTTGCAGCTGGGAGTGCTTGTACAGGTTGTTGAGCACCACGCGCGCTACGGCATCACGCTTGAGCGTAATAACAATGCGCATGCCCACGCGGTCAGAAGATTCATCTTCAATCTTGGAAATACCAGCGATCTTGCCGTTGGCCACGGACTCCGCGATATTGGTGACCAAGTTATCTGGGTTGACCTGGTAAGGCAGCTCCGTAATAACGATGGTCTGGCGTGAGCCCTGCTCTTCAATGGAAGTCACACCGCGCATGCGGATAGAACCACGGCCGGTGGTGTAAGCATCCTTAATGCCGCTATCGCCGACGATCAAGCCGTAAGTTGGGAAGTCTGGACCTTTCACAAACTTCATGCACGCTTCCAGAGATTCTTCTTCGGAAGCTTCTGCGTTTTCTAGCAACCAGAAAATGGCATCAGCCAATTCGTTGAGGTTGTGCGGCGGGATGTTGGTGGCCATACCAACGGCAATACCGCCGGAACCATTCATCAACAGGTTAGGAATACGCGATGGCAGAATATCTGGCTCTTGGGTCTTACCATCGTAGTTTGGTGAGAAGTCCACGGTGTTTTCGCGAATATCGCGGACCATTTCCATCGCCAAAGGCGTCATACGGCACTCGGTATAACGCATTGCTGCCGGGCCGTCATTACCTGGGGAGCCGAAGTTACCCTGGCCATCAATCATTGGGTAACGCATATTCCATGGCTGCGCCAGACGCACCAGCGCGTCATAAATAGCCGAGTCACCGTGTGGGTGGAAATGACCCATGGCATCTGCAACTGGACGCGCAGACTTCACATAGCCGCGCTCAGGACGGTAGCCCGAGTCGTACATCGCATACAAAATGCGACGGTGTACTGGCTTTAGACCGTCGCGTACTTCTGGTAGCGCACGACCAACAATGACAGACATTGCATAGTCGATATAGCTGGTTTCCATTTCCTCATTGATGTCAATGGGGTGGATCTTGTCAAAAAGATCGCCGTTATCATCGCTCATAACGCCCTATTCTAGCCTTTCCGGCCATTTAATGCCCGATCGTGGTATCACGGTGATACCATTTTGGCTATGGCGATGACCCTACGTTTAACTCCCGAACAAGATCACGCATTAACCCTGCTCGCATCCGCGCACGGCACGTCCAAACATGAGGCCGTTGTCCGCGCTATTGCCCTGGCCGCTACGCGAACTGTCCAAGATGCCACCGTGGATGAATTAGCGCGTGAGCACATCAAAGGACACCGTGAATTAGAAGCCGATATCCGCCGTTCTCGTGGGCAGGCTTTGCGATGAGAACAGAACAACTCCTCATTGTCGCCCAACGCTTTTGCGAAACTCACCGCGTGCGGATTGTTAATTATTCAGCGTTGGTAGCAGCCTCCGCTGCAGCGCATGCGCGTATCGATGGCATCGCCATCCACGACAATATCTACCAAGCAGCCGCCAGCTTGAATGATGTATTGACCAAAGTGGAAGCATTAAGCGGGAACAATAAGGAATTCGCCGCGATCTGCGCCAAAATCTACTTAGATTCCCAAGAGATGGCTTAATATCCAGCTACTATGGTCAGCATGTCGAATCTCTCCCAGCTACTGGAACCAGAAACTCGCTCTTTAGTTCTCAAAGATTTATCCCAGTTCGTAGACAAAACCGTTGCAGAGCAATCCGGTATCTCCGGCATGGCTATTAAAGGCGCGGTATCTGCTGCCACCAAGGTCAGCCCTGATTTTATCTCCCGGGGCCTCAACAAAATCTTGCCCGATATGCTGGGTGATTTGGAACCATACTGGTCAGACTTCGAGTCCTCCGATTCCCAGGACTTCGGCGCGTTCTTAGACAAAGATTCCGCGGCTGTTGCCGATGCTCTCATGTCCACCGCCGATCAGCACGCTGAGCGCATCACCATTGCACCGGTTGCTAGAGCATATAAATCCCTGCGCAATAAAGGCGCTTCCATCGTTGAAGGAAAAGTCGCCGATCTAGGCAGCATCCTGCATAAACACATGAATTAAGCGAGAATAGATCCCGTTAATTCATCCCTCACATCCCTTAGGTTTCCTAAAAGGGTTCTGGGTACAGCTCTGCAAGTACGAAATTGTTTGGATCTAATGATTCTGGCAGGTGCTCGCGGAGCTTTTCTGCGTCATAGTCAATGAGGATGCAGCCCAGCCACAACCGCTTAGAGCCATACGGGATGCGGTCGCCAGCCATATCTAGCTCGGACTGCGCTGCCTGCATCCACAATGGTCCGGCATAGTTCGGTTTCTCTGCCACATCTGCCTCAGTCGGGGCTCCACTGTGAACAATCGGATCAGTTGCCTCAACAAAATCGGAGAATAACTCCGGAATAATTCCTGCTTTCTCCGGGGCAGCGAAGAACGCTACGGTGACATAAGTCAAAGGCTTCAAATCCTCCTGACCAGCTGCGATCTCAGACTTCGTTCGCGGCTTGCGCCGTAAATTCATTGCAAAGCTACCTATTAATGTGCCTGGAAACGCCGTTGGTTCACGGATATCTTCGAAGAAGAACTTCTCCCGCAGCTCATCATCATCGACTTTCTCTTCATCAAATTCGACCAAAGCATTGAGCTCGTATAAGTGCCACTGCAGTGGTGAATCCAGCTGGTCATAGACAGCCTGGGTCCGAAGAGACCACAGTTCGAATTCATCATCACTCGGGAGAGGTTTCAGTGAATATGCCAAGATCTTGGCTTCCGCCTGGGCAATACGTTTCTCATACAGCGCATAGGCGTGGTCAAGGTATTCTGGCTTCGCGATGAACCGGGTGGTCAGGATCTCAACGGTCATGCGCCCCAGAATAGAGAAAACACCGTTGAAGCGTATTTTCGCTTCAACGGTGTATCGATAAGCAACTGCTTATTTTAGATATCCAAGAAACGGACATCCTTCGCACGACGGGTAATAAAGGAACGACGTGCCGCGACATCATCACCCATCAAGATGGAGAAGAGCTCGTCGGCGCGCTGTGCATCCTCCAGATCCACGCGGCGCAAAATGCGGTTTGTCGGATCCAGCGTGGTCTCCCACAGCTCGGATGCGTTCATCTCACCCAGACCCTTGTAGCGCTGGATACCGTCATCCTTGTTGATCTTGCGGCCAGCGTTCAGGCCTTCTTCCAGCAACTTGTCACGCTCTGCGTCCGAGTAGGCGTAGCCTGGCTTACCCTTGCCCCACTTGAGCTTGTACAGCGGTGGGTTAGCAAGGTACACGTGGCCCTCTTCGACCAGCTGCGGCATGAAGCGGAAGAGCAAGGTCAGCAACAAGGTAGCGATGTGCTGGCCATCGACATCGGCATCAGCCATCAGCACGATTTTGTTGTAGCGCAGCTTGGAGATATCAAACTCTTCATGGATGCCAGTGCCCAGCGCGGTGATAATGGCCTGGACCTCGGCGTTTTTCAACACCTTATCCATACGAGCCTTCTCCACGTTCAAGATCTTGCCGCGCAGCGGCAAAATAGCCTGGAACATTGAGTCACGGCCACCCTTTGCCGAACCACCCGCGGAGTCACCCTCCACGATGTACAGCTCAGAGATCTTTGGATCCTTAGTACGGCAATCGGCGAGCTTACCTGGCAGACCACCCAAGTCCGTCGCGGACTTGCGGCGTACCAATTCACGCGCCTTACGCGCTGCCACACGCGCCTGCGAGGACGCTACCGCCTTGTTGACGATGGCCTTGGCTTCCGCCGGGTTCGCATCAAACCAGTCATTAAGGTGCTCATTGACCGCGCGCTGCACAAAGCCCTTGATCTCCGAGTTGCCCAGCTTGGTCTTGGTCTGGCCTTCGAACTGCGGATCAGTAACCTTTAGCGAAACAACTGCTGCAAGACCCTCACGGCAGTCATCACCAGTCAAGCTGCCATCTTTTTCGCGCATGAGCTTGTGCTCTTTGGCGTAACGGTTCATCAAAGACGTCAGCGCGGAACGGAAACCTTCTTCGTGCGTACCACCTTCATAAGTGTTGATGGTATTCGCGAAGGTGTGAGTAGATTCCTTGTAGCCCTGGTTCCACTGCATGGCGACCTCTACCTCATGGTCATTGCCCTTAACATCGAAGGCAACCACGGTTGGGTGGATCGCGGACTTGGTCTTGTTGAGGTACTTAACGTAATCAACCAGGCCATCTGGATAGTGGTAAGTGACCTTCTTTTGCAGCTTCTTTGATGAATCTTCAGTCTTTGCTGGCGCAGGGGTATCCGCGCCTTCTTCTTCAAAGTCATCAACGTCTTCATCATCAAAAGAAGTGCTGTCGAGCTGCTTTTCGCCGGATTCTGCATCCGCGATAGCTTCAAGATCTAGCTGTTCTTTGGTCACCCGCTCATCAATAAGCTGGATGGTCAGACCCTTATTAAGGAAGGCCATCTCCTGCAGACGACGCGCGATGGTGTCATAGTCATACTCGGTGGTTTCAAAGATCTCTGGATCTGCCCAGAACCGAATCTTGGTACCAGTACCGCGGGCATTGCCGCCTTCTTTGAGTTCTTCCGGAACAGCGTTGTTGAACTCCTGGTACCAGTGCTTACCATCAGTCTTGATTTCTGCTTCCACGCGCGTAGACAGCGCGTTCACCACAGAAATACCAACACCGTGCAGACCACCAGAGATAGCATAAGAGTCCGAGTCGAACTTACCGCCAGCGTGTAGCTGCGTCATTACAACCTGGACCGTCGGCGCACCTGAGGCGTGCATGCCGACGGGGATACCACGGCCATCATCTGTAACTTCCACTCCGCCGTCTGCCATGAGGCGAACAATGACTTTGGAGGCATGGCCCGCCATGGCCTCATCGACCGAGTTGTCAACGACCTCCCAGATCAGGTGGTGCAAACCACGAGGACCGGTGGAGCCGATATACATACCTGGACGCTTACGGACGGCCTCTAAGCCCTCCAGGATCGTAATAGACCCAGCGTTATATTCCGGTTGGGTAGCCACGAAACCGTGTACTCCTTTATTCCAAATTTATACGGTGGCAAAGGCGCCATCATAGAAATCAATAATGCGATAAACCCTTAAAACTAAGGGTGAACTAAACAAGGCAGCTGAACTTAGCGTCTATGTAGTTCTAAGACTTTATCCATTCTACACTGTGTCCCCCTACCTAGGCAGACTCCACTTCGCCCAAACGCTAAAATATGCGTTAATTTTTACCTTTGCTGAGCGTCCAACGCCCTCAGCGAAATAAAAGCCGCTGAGAACAAGCAGGTTAACAGGGTTTTAGATCGAGATTGATAATTTAACCGTATGTATCCTTCGAGCCCTGCGGTTTTACCCACATTGGCCCTTCATAGTTCTTATGTTGTTTGGGGCCGGAAATTCTCAGTTGATAAATGACATCGGGGCCCACTTGCTCAGAAATCCGCTGCAAGATCTGCCGTTGTAAATAACGCAGTTGCGTACCCCAATTGGAGTTATCGCAGGCAACATAGATAATGCCATTTTCAATCCGATCAGGATGCGTATGTTGCGCGATTTTCTCACCAACCAGCTTGTGCCAATGGCCAGTAATCCACCCATGAGCCAAATCATGTTCCCAGCCACGCGAAGTCACTTCACGGGCAATATGCGAACCAAGCTTTGGAATATCAACACTACGCCGGCGCCGACGTCCATCTGCTCCGGTTTCCCGACCTTTGCCGCGATAACGGGGGCGCGGAGTCTTTGATAATTCCGCTATATCAAAACCTGGCACCTGGGGGACAGGGATTTCCTGAGGTTTGTCCACCGGCATTTTTGCGACTTTGGACTTAGATACGTGATGCAGCTTCGGCGGATTCGGCGAACGCTTGCGAATATGCTCAAAGGCTTGTTGAACGGGGTCTGTATTAGACATCTTCGTCACCAGCCTTATCCGATTCGCCGTGCTCCTTTTCTTCTATTCTAGGCGCAACAGTATCTTCCTCAGTAGGGCTTTTGTCGGGAGTACGCAAAATCGAGATGCGGCCGCTATCTGTATCTTCTACACCGATCTCGAAGCGCTGCATCGGGATTAAGTTCTCCGGTAGATCCTCATCTACTGCAGCGGTAATAAAGACTTGCTCGACATCGGCAGCAAGCTTGACTAATTTTTCACGGCGCTTGGCATCGAGCTCCGCAAAAACATCATCCAAGATCAAAACTGGATCAGAATCTTCGGAACGCAGCAGTTGAAACTCTGCAAAGCGCAAAGAAATGGCATAGGACCAGGTCTCACCGTGGCTCGCAAAACCTTTCGCCGGCGCCGTGCCTAGGTGTAATTCCACATCATCGCGATGCGGGCCGACCAAAGAGATACCGCGCTCGATCTCGCGGTGACGTTTAGCTCCCAGCTCTGCGAGCATGACTGCTTCTAAGACTTCTCGATCAGTGAAATCGACGGTGGATTTATACGCAATGTGCGCTGGCCGCGATTCTGGCGCTAACCCCTCATATGCTGCAGGGATCAGCTCAGTTAGCTGGTCAATGAGCTCTAGGCGGGCTGCAATGACCTGCGCGCCCAGGCTTGCTAGCTGGGTATCCCACACATCGAGAGTCGATAAGGCCGAAGCACCTTCGGTGTCTCCATACCCCCGACGCATGGCTGACGATGCTGATTTCAACAATGCATTGCGCTGGCGCAAAACCTTGTCATAATCAGCCTTCACCCCAGCTAAACGCGGAGTACGCGTAGCAACAATGTCATCGAGATAGCGGCGACGTTCTGCTGGTTCCCCGCGCACCAGCGCTAAATCTTCCGGCGAGAAAAGAACAGTTTTTACAACACCTAATAATTCGCGCGGAGTTTTGCACCGGGTGCGATTGATCTGCGCCTGGTTAGCGGCATGCGGTTTGATCAATAAATGCGCTGTGAGCTCGCGGCCTTGGTTGACCGCGGTAGCTGATACGCGAGCACTAGAAGTGCCTTGTCTTACCAGCGGTGCGTCTTGGCTAACGCGGTGCGAGCTTAAGTGCGCAACATAGCCTAAGGCCTCAACGATATTGGTTTTTCCAAAACCGTTACGGCCAACAAATAACACTATGCCGGGATTCAGATCGAGGTTTAACTCCGACCACGATCTAAAATCACGCAGGTCAAGCTCACGAATATACATCTAGTGCGTAGTTTAACCAGGTAAACGTACTGGCATCAAAAGGTAAGTGAAGAAGGTATCCGGAGTTGGGAAATTACCATCTTCATCTGCTTCTGGCAGTTCTTCTGGCTCAGGGATCATAATTGCTGGACGTGATGGCTCAGTAAATCCGAAAACGACGCGATCCGTTGGAATTACAGCGAGGCCGTCTTTGAGGAAGCCCGGGTTGAAAGCAATGAGTAATTCATCGCGACCAGTAAAAGCACAAGGAATGGTTTCCTCGGCATTACCGGTATCGGTGGCACCTGCAGCTAGCTGTACTTCGCCTTCGCTAAAGAGCATGCGGATCTGGGCGTTACGATCAGTTAGCAAGGAGACACGGCGAATAGCCTCTTGCAGTGGTCCGATCTCAACCGATGCCATCGCGGTGTGCGACTTAGGCAGAAGGTGAGAAACGGTTGGGAAATCGGCATCGAGCATACGCGTTGTGGTCTCGCGGTTATCTGCGTGCAAACCGAATAGACCATCAGCTGCAATGCTGTCACCAGTACCAACAGCGATTTCAATGGGATCAGTGATGTGCGAATCCAAAGAACGCGCAGTTTCCTGCAGCGTTTTCGCTGGTACCAACAACTGAGTTTTTACTTCTTCAGCAGTTGGTTCCCATTCCAAAGTACGCACTGCCAGACGGAAACGGTCCGTTGCCGTCAAAGTTACTTCTTTGCCTTCGATAGCCATGCTGATACCCGTAAGCATCGGCAGCGTGTCATCTTTACCAGCGGCAGCCGCAACCTGGGAGACAGCTTCTGAGAAAAGCTGTGGTTGAACTTTACCTGTAACCTCAGGCAAGACCGGCAACTGTGGGTAATCTTCCAAAGAAATAGTCGGCAGCTCAAAACGCGAAGAACCACACTGGATCAAAACCTTGGTGTCTTCTTGACGGATATCAACCGGCTTATTCGGCATAGCCGCAACGATGTCAGACATAAGTTTGCCTGCTACAGCAACACGTCCTGGTTCTTCGATCTCAGCGGCGATTCGAACACGAGTCGAAACTTCGTAGTCGAATCCGGCGATCTCTAAGCCATTGTCATCTGCGGTGAAAATCATTGCTCGCAGTACTGGCTGCGCGGCCTTCGTCGGTAGGTTTCGGGCAACCCATCCAACTGCATGGCTGAGGTCATCTTTAGCCACACGAAAAGACACGGCGTTGGTCGTTAGGGTTTCCATGTGCGTCTTTACTCTCCTTGACTCACTTTCGATGCGTCGTGCCCAGTGTTCACACTGTTGTCATTCAACGCACGCCGACTAGGTCGTTTCTGGTCATTTCTGCTAGTTACCTGGTGATGAACAACAAGTTGTAGTTACCAACAGCGCAGCGAAATACCTGAATCTTCCCGGTTTCAAAAATTCTTGGGATCTAGCAACTTACAAAAATTGCTTTCTTGCAACTGCTTCTAACTTAACCGGTCGCGGCGCTTTGGCGCTACTCGCTTGAAGTTTTTGTAATTCGCGAAATCGACGCTTCCTGGCGGCGGGTGCTCGAACTTCCACACAGGCCCCCTTTCTTCTAGCTGATCTAGAAATAAAGTTAGTAGTAGTAATAACCGTTGTGAATCCTGTGGGTAAGCACAAGAAAACGGAGGTCGGCGGGTAGATCGATCGTGTGTGATCACATGTGATCAAGCTGTGGATAGATCGGGGCAATTGTGGATAACTCGAATTACACGGAAGTTATCCACAGGAGGGCCAAAGTTATCCACTGAGATCGCACAGCGGTGATCACAGCAGGTCGGAGGTTTTTTTGAGCTTGTGAAAATCGATCTTGTGAGCAAGCTCATTAAATTACAACAATGGAATTACACAAGTGTGAATAACCTTGTGGATAACTTTTTGCCTGCTAAGAGCACTAAAACCACCAAACCCGCCTAACCAAGAGAAATAATCTTGGCTAAGCGGGCAGAAGATCGGGGTTAGCTTCGGGCGCGTCCCTTAATGCGTTGAGTAAGGACCTGGATCTCGTCGTAGGTCTCACGCTTTTCTGTCATTTCTTTTCGGATCTTGCGCTCGGCGTACATAACAGTGGTGTGGTCTTTGCCGCCGAATTGCTCACCAAGTTTCGGTAGCGAAAGATCTGTCAGTTCACGGCAGAGATACATCGCCAGCTGTCGGGCATGAGCAATATCGCGCTTTTTACCAGATCCGGTCAAAGTTGAGACATCGATATCGAAGTACTCTGCGGTGACTTCAATAATCGTATTTGGCGTGATTTGTTCAGCCGCAGAATCTGGTGCCAGGTCGCGCAGCGCAACTTCTGCCATTTGAATGTTGATCGGTTCATTGACCAAAGAGGAATAAGCGGAGACACGGATCAGCGCGCCTTCAAGCTCACGAATAGAAGTTTCAAAGCGCGAGGCGATGAGTTCCAAGACCGCTCGATCAACGGTGGTGCCATCGGCAGACGCCTTCTTCATCAAAATGGCAATACGAGTTTCCAGATCTGGCGGCTGAATATCTGTAATCAGTCCGCCTTCAAAGCGGGTTCGCAACCGGTCTTCCAGAGTGGTCAACTGCTTCGGCGGGCGGTCCGAGGACAAAATAATCTGCTTATTGGCTTGGTGCAGAGCATTGAAGGTATGGAAGAACTCTTCCTGGGTTGATTCTTTACCTTCTAAGAACTGAATATCATCAACCATCAAAATATCGAGGTTGCGGTAACGGCGCTTGAAAGATTCCTGCCTATCATCACGCAAAGAGTTGATGTAGTCATTAGTAAATTCTTCCGAAGATACATATTTCACGCGCAGACCCTTGTGCAACAGCTGCGCGTAATTACCCGCTGCATGCAACAAGTGGGTTTTGCCCAGGCCGGAGCCGCCCCAAATAAACAGAGGGTTATAAGCACGGGCTGGGTTTTCTGCTACGGCTACCGCGGCACCGTTAGCAAAACGATTCGAGGATCCAATAACGAAGTTATCGAAGGTGTGCTTCGGATTCAACGATTGTTCGCGATTGGGATCATGTGCCGGGCGCTCACGGGGAATACGCGCTGAGGATGGCGCCTGGAAAGAAGTCTGGTGCGACTGCTGACTTTGATAAATATCAGCTAGATCATCCAGGTTTGCTGCGGAATGACTAGTCTGCCAAGACTGTTGCGATCCAAAAGAGCCAGACGATGGATCCTCAGTCATGTCATGACGGTTGCTCGCAAGGTCATTAAAGCGGGGATTCTGCTCCCGCTGATCGTGATGGGTTTGCTGAGTCTGCTGCGTTTGCGGTGGTTGTTGCCCCAAATTAGTTGAGGTGGGCCACGCCGCAGAATCTGGAGAGCGGAAGTTGTGCTCTTGCTGACTGTAATTCTGGTTGAGGTTTTGATCGGGGGCTGGCTCGTATGCAGAAGGCTGAACTTCCTGAAAGTTCTGGTTGGTGACATCGACCTGGTTTAAACGCGGGCGTTGTTCTTCTACATCAAACTGTCCCATTTGTGGCGCAGGCTGTGTCTGAGACTGCGCAACTTCTTGTGGGGGTGCCACAGTAACCGCAATAGAACAAGGGCGTCCCATCTGGCGGGATAGTCCGGCGGCGATATGGGTAGAAAGCTCTGCTTCGACGATGTCTCGGCCATTTTGATCCGGGGTCGCCAATAGTGCATAGCCATCATTGATCATGATGGGCTTTAAAAGCTGCAGGTAAATTCGCTGCTGCGCAGTAAAAGTCGGAACTTCCGAGTTGGGTTGTTCCGAGCGCCGAATCAGATCTTCGACGATGGCACGCCACGTGGAATTCAGGGACGATTGTTGGTCAGACAC